>CAZOXD010000014.1:0-28060 GCA_964583525.1 uncultured Pseudomonadota bacterium | reverse complement strand
TCAGGAGGACTGAAATTTATCGTATTAACCGATAAAGCCGTCAGAACTCCTCCAAATCTCCACTAATTCTGCATTTATTTTCACTTTGATATTAGGGTGTTAGAAATTTATTTGTAAGAAAAATAAATTATATGATTGATTTTTTTCCAAAAATGAAGGTATATATATCGTGAGAAAAATCACCATTATTTTAAATTGATAGGGAACAAGGGACTTATAGGTTGTCGTTTAACGAACCTGTATGGGAAGGGGAAGCTTTTCAGCCAGCCGCCTGAAGAACTTCAAAGCCGCCGGCTGTCAGACCGCCCTTTCTCTGGATCCACAACTCCTTAGGGGAGGATAATCTCATGTCCGGAAAATCAACATTCAACGTATTTCTCAATCTCGCCCTCGTCTTGGCGCTGTCGTTGTTCGTATTCGCCTGCAAGAGCAAGGACGGTAAGGACGACGAGACCGCCTCGGTCACCATCGGAGTCACCGACGGCGCAGCCCCGGCAGGATTTTCCGTCCAGGGCACGGGCGATTACTCGGATATCCAAAGCATCCTGGTGGTGGTGTACGACGGCATCCCCACCATCGATGCGGACGGTCACTCCGTCACGGGGACACCGCTCGGCTTTTCCGTTTTCCTGAACACTGGCACCTGGAATGGCTCGATAGGCGGCTTGCCGGTGGCCCAAACCATCACTTTCGTCGGCCGGGCTTACTCCGCGCCGGGCGATTCGGAAACAATTCCCCCCGTGAATTCGGAAATATTCACGGGGAGCACCACCGCATCGCTGACCGATGGGGCCAATGACATTACCATTGTCATGGGGCCTCACACGATCACGTTCGCGCTTCCGGTCATCACAGCACTCCGGAAACCGGCCGAGTTGGAAATCAATGCCACAGGAACTGTTGACGCGGATGTGAACTACAACGCGCTCACGGATCTCGATTACGCTTACAGCGCCACGGGCGGCGGAAGTTTCACAATCAATGCCAGCGGAACCGTTTCGACGGATGGGAGCGGAAATGGCACCACGCCGGCGGCGACCTATGCAGCCGGGGGATCTGCCGAAGTCGATCCCAGTTCGTTAACTGTCACCGATCCGGTGAATAGCGTCTCTGTCACCCAAGGATTCGACATGAATGTGGTGACCACCGGTGGGACCGCGAACATAACGACACAGTTCGCTCCAACCGTGAATTCGATGTCGGCAAGCCGAACCGCGGGGACCACCGATGTGGTATTCATTCCCAGTGTGGCGGACGATGGAACGGTCGTCAGCTTCTTCTGGGAGTACATCAACGGTTCCGGACCGACCTTCAATGCCACCGAGGAAATCAAACAAAACCCGACAATGACCAATTACAACCCGAATGCGGGCGGCGATGTCCGGTTGACCATCACCGATAACGACGGCCTCTGGACCGCCGTTGAATTCCCGCTGCCGGTCTTCCCGGATGACGTGATCGTGAAAAATTACGATTTCGAATCCGGCACGACCCAGGGCTGGACGGCCTCGGGCTCCTGGCATGTAACCAACTTCAAGGCTGCCGGCGGTACGCGTTCCATGTGGTTCGGTGACGAGGCGACCCAGGATGTGGGCAGCGATCCCAATGCCACCGGTACAGTGGAATCGCCCTCGATCGACCTGGGTGCGACACCCTTCCTGGAATTCGATGTGAGGAATGAAAACGGGTGTATATTCGATCCTTGCGGTTCCAACAAACTGGACGTTCATGTGTCCGACGATGGCGGGGAAAGCTGGTATCTGGTCGCCGGAGATACTGATTTGCAAACAGGCATGATCAACCCATTCGAGAATCGCCGTTACGACTTGGCGTATATCTGTTTGAACGAGTTCTGTACGATTACCGCTGATGTCTCGAATAGTACCGTGCTGGTCAGGTTCACTTACAATCGGGCATCCGGAGGCTCCTACGATGGAGCATTCCTGGACAACATCATGCTCAACAATAAGTAACCAGATGGGTTCGCCCTGACGCCGCTCCCTTCGTTGGCCGATTTCGCCGGCGGAGGGGCGCCATCGGGAGCGGCGCCCTCATCCTGATTCGCTTCGCGCTCAACCGCGGGAATCTAGCCTGCCGCGCGAATCGAATACTTCAACTCCCAGTTTGAAAAGGAATTCAAGGGTGTAGTAAAAAAACGTCCAAATTGAAAGAAAATATATATTTTTATAGGTTACTGCCACTTGACCGCGATCATGGTTTTATAACCGTATGCGATAGCGGAAGGATCGAAAACGATCATGAGCACGGGACTACGAAAATCGGAAGTGCGGCGAGGGGCCGGGGGGAGAAGCCTCGCGGCCAGGTTCGCCGTCCTGGCGCTGGCGCTTTCGGTGCTGTCGCTCTCCGGGTGCGGTCCCGGAAACCAGGACAATTCGGGAAGCGGCACAACCTCCCTGACCGTAACCGTCGCCCTTCCAACCCCCTCGCCCTCCGGCATCTCCCCGCTCGCCCCGAAGGGAACCGCGAACGATGTGTTGGGCGTCGCCGTGGAACTCCACGATGGCTGGTATGGTTCCATTCCTTCAGGCACGCCGGACCGGTTTGTATACCTGGACTGGGATGCGGACTACTCGGTGTGGACGGGGACGATCACCGGCATCCCCCTGGGAACGACGACCACATTCGTGGGCCGGGCCTACAACAAGGATGTCAAGACCACACCCGCCGAGGCCATTGCGGCCAACGAGATCTTCAACGGATACACCGTCGCCGCCTTGAGCGGAGACGACCAACTGACCCTGGCCCTCTCTCCCATCGACGATGGCAACGGCATCCTCCTTCCCATGATCGAAGGGATCTACCTGCCGGCGCAGATCGGCGTGGACAAGACGGCCTCCATCGATTTCGCGGTGAGCGGCCAGAACGGGGAAACGCTGACCTTCCAACTGACCTCCGGCGGCGGGACCTTTGCCTCTGGGACGACCACGGTCGATCCCTTGGGCGCCGGCTCCATCGTCATGGACGGCGCCGGCAAGGGGACGATCAACGTGTCCTATACCGCCCCGGCCGGAGTGGGCACCTACACCCATTCCATCACCCTGACCAACAGCCAGGGCAATTCGATCACCCAGAGCTTCGATACGGTGGTCGTGCTCACCGTCACCAACGGCGACGTGACCGTGCTATTCGCGCCGGTCGTTACCGCACTTTATCTGCAGCGCATTGAGTCTGATTTGGTAGTCATGATAACGGTGGTTGACGATAAGGATAGGTCGGGCGCGGACCCGATCACCTGGGAGTTTACCCAACAAGGAGGGACTCCCGGCGCCGATTTCTGCTCGAATATCGCCTGCCCAGAAGCGGGTTACATTATCCCCCTCCCCTGGGAGGGAGAAAGGATTTACCCTTACGATGAGACGGTTTGGGGCGATGTGACCATTACGGTCCCGGATATCGACGGATACCAGACAACAGTATTTTTCACCTTCCCGGAGAACTTGATCCCGGACAATCCGGTGACCCTGATTAGCGACGTGGCGCTGTTCGCCAATACCAGCTATGTGAACTACGATCCGGCGCTGACAGACCCCAACGCCGAGGCCAGCAATCTGGAGGCATCCCTGGAATTGATGGGTTACCCGGTCGGCACCTTTACCGGCATTACCCCGGCGGATTTCAACGCCGCAACGTACCGCCGGCCCGTGCTGGCCATCCCGGATCTGGAAGTCGCCGACCTGAACGCAGCCATTGACGCCTCGGATCCCGCGGCCAAAACGGAAATCCGCACTTTCGTGGAAAACGGCGGAATGCTGCTCACCTTCCTGGACATCGGCGGCGCCTCCAACAAGGCAGTGGCCCTGCTCAACGCCACCTTCGGTTTTGATATGACCGCCACCACCTCGGTGACAACCGGCACCTCCACCCTGAACGATGCGGCGGCCCAAGGGACGTTCTTTACGAATGGCCCCGGCGCCATTCCCAACCATGACGCCACCGCCGACATTGTCTTCGCCACCCTGCCCGCCGAAGCGAGGGCGATCTATCTCGACGCCTACGGTGACAGCACGGTGACCCTGATTCCCTTCGGTTCGGGAACCATCGTCATCATGGGATACGACTGGTTCGGCGCCAAACCCGTCGGCTCGCAGGATGGCGGCTGGCTGAAAGTGCTGGATCTGGCCATGGCCCGGGCCACCGGCAAGAACAACACCCGCTTTGTTGCGGTGAGCAAGCTGGGACTGGGTACCGTGACCGGCACGCCCGCCGGAATCGACTGCGGGGTGGACTGCGTCTTCCCCTACCCTACCGGCACCTCGGTGACGCTCTCCGCGGTGCCCGATACGGGGTACGAATTCTCCGGGTGGAGCGGGGCCTGTTCGGGTACCAGCGATTGCCTCCTCACAATGGATACCGACCAGGCAGTGACCGCCACGTTTACCCAGCTTCACACATTGACCGTGTTATTCGCGGGAGCCGGCGGCGGTACGGTATTTAGCAATGCCGGATTCAGCAGTTGTGGAAGCTCCTGTCAGGGCGATGTTCTCGATGGAACCGGAGTCACCCTCACGGCCACGCCTGCCGCCGGTTCCGAATTCACCGGCTGGAGCGGTGAAGGCTGTTCGGGCGCCGGGGATTGCACTTTTACCATGGATGCCGCCAAGACCGTCACGGCCACCTTCACGCCGCTTCATACTTTAACTGTAGGCGTGACCGGTAGCGGAACCGTTTCGACAACCGACACCCTGATTGCCTGCCCGGGGGACTGTAGCGAGATATACCCGGACAACACCGTGGTCACTTTTCAAGCGCCTGAACCGGATACGGGGTGGGCCTTCACCGGCTGGGGCGGCGCCTGTTCCGGCAGCGGCGGATGCACAGTCACCATGGATGCCTCCAAGAGCGTGACGGCTACCTTCACGATCTTGCGCACCCTCACGATTACCTCCAGCGGATCGGGAGTGGGTTCCATCTCCAGCAATCCCGCCGGCATCGACTGTCCCGGCGCGTGCAGCTACCAGTTCCCGGAGGGGACCAGCGTCTTGCTCACGGCCGGCCCGGACGTCAGTTCCACCTTCACCATTTGGACCGGAGGGGGTTGCGCGGCTGCGAATCCCTGCAATGTCACCCTTAATGGCGATACCACGGTAAATGCGGAATTCACCCTGAAGCAGTTCACGTTGACGGTTCTCAAGGACGGTAATGGCGGTGGAAGCGTGGTCGGTTCCGGCATCGTTTGCGGGGCTACATGCCAGGTGTTGCAAGTCGATTACGACACTTCTATTTCGCTGACAGCCAATCCGGCTGGCAATTCAAACTTTAGCAAATGGAGAGGCGGGGGATGTGACACAGCCAATCCCTGTGAGTTCAACATCACCGGCAATACAACTGTGACGGCGACATTCACCCTGAAACCATTCACGTTGACGGTGGCCAAGGCCGGCACCGGGACGGGCACCGTCACCAGCACCGATACGCTCATCAATTGCGGGGCCGATTGCTCCGAGGAATACGATTACAACACCCAGGTGACGCTCCAGGCAGCGGCGGGTACAGGCGCGTTCACCGGTTGGAGCGGCGGGGGCTGTTCGGGAACAGGCGATTGTGTCGTCACCGTCACGAACACCACGACCGTTACCGCGCAATTCGATATCGTCCTCGCGGCGGCCGTGAACGCCGGGGGCCTGGTGACCAGCAGCCCGGGCGTGGGCATCGAATGCGGCAGCGACTGCACCCAGATCTATTCCGGCGGCACCTCGGTGACCCTGCGCGCCCACCCCCGGGCCGGGTATAAATTCACCGGTTGGGGAGGCAATTGTAGCGGCACAGCCCTTTGCAGCCTGACCATGAACACATCGAAGTCCGTCACAGCCACCTTTGCCCCCTACAGCGCTTCGGCCCTGTTTGTGGATACATTCGAGGATGGGAATTACACGGGGTGGGAATTGGGTACCATATCGGGTTGGGAAACCTATACCCGAGAAGTTGTAACCACAACATCGGCGGCAGATACCACGCGGAGCCTTTCCCTCACCGGTGGTCAAACCGGATCTCATATGAATGGATTGTACAAACCTCTGGCAAACCTTACTCCGGCATACATAAGTTTTTATGTCCGTTCTTCAAGTCAATCCGCCACGGATGGGTATGTGACCATTTCAAAAGGCGGTGTGGGATCACAGATGTTCTTCCTTGCATTTGCATCTGGTGGAAAATTATTAATGTGCCATACGGATACCATCTGCGGGGAATATAATTCATATGCAGTAAACACTTGGTATTTCTTTGAGATCAGAAACATCAATTGGACATCTAAAACATTTGATTTGTATAAGGACGGTGCTGCGATCCTTTTGGGAGCGGGATTCAGGGACCCGTCGACAGCGTCCAGCATTACAAGAATCGATTTGCATAACTACAACCCATCCCAGGCTTGGTGGGACGAGTTCGAATTGAGAAACTCCACCACAACCGGCACGATCATTCCACCGATTCTTCCACCACCGGGAGGAGGCTGTACGCTTGTCTGTTAAAAGCTGACCGATCCGGACGTTGGGAGTGGGGCATGGAAGGCGGGCAGATTGGATATGAAAAATAGAGAACAACAAAAAAGCTGGAAATGGAATACGCGCACCGGGTATTTCCCGGGATGCCGTAAAGGTGCGCCATGGTTCGTGTTGCTCCTGGCCGGTTTGCTTATTGCCGCCGCCTGCGAGAGCGGCCCCGCCTCAACGAACAAGACGGCTTCGGTGACGGTCACGGTGGGCGATTCCGGGATTTCGCCCCAGGCCTTCCAGGGCACCTTCGATAAGGTGGAAAGCATTATCGCGCGCGCCTTCAATGGGGAGACGTTGTTGGATACCGCGAACCTGGACAACTCCCTCGGCCCCTGGAGAGGGACGATCTACGCCCTGCCCGTGGGCCCGACGCTCACCTTCACTGCCCAGGGGTTCGACCAGTACAACACCAAGATCTTCGAAGGCTCGCTTGGGACAACGGTGGCGGAAGAGGGCAACCAACTCATGATCCCCATGGGGCCGGTGGACGACGGGACGGGCTTTCCCACCCCGGCGGTGACGGGGATCGTCATGCCGGCCCTGATCACGGCCTCGACCGAGGTGTCCATTGACTTCAGCGTATCCGGGCAGAACGATTCAAGCCTCGATTTCGCAATTTATGCCGATGGGGGCGTATTCTCTCCGCAAGCGGATACGATCGAGCTGGACGGCAGCGGCAACGGCGCCGTGACCGTCCGTTACACCGCACCGGCCTTGACCGGCACGCTCACCCATTACATTGAACTCATCAACCCCCAGTCGGTCACGGTGGGCACGGTATTCGGCACCGTGGTCGTACCGCCCCGCTGTGTGCTGGGCGTGAGCAAACTGGATGAATGCACCCTGGGGCCGTGAGGCCCATACGCATTGGATTATGAACCGATCGGCCAATGACTGCATGACCGCACCAACCATCACCATGAGGAAAAGACCATGAACCCCCTGGCGTTACTCGACAAGATGGTGTCTCCGCTGGCAACGCTGCTGGAAAAGCCGCTCATGAAGAAGACCCTGCTGTTGTTCTTCGTCATGACCCTGCTCTCCAGCGCGTGGGCGTCTCACGTCGGCATCATTCCCTTCAATACCGGGGAGACGCTGAGTTCCTCCGACCTGAACGAGAATTTCAACGGCTTGGCGGCGGGCGTCCATGATAACGCCATCGACATCTCCACCAATGCCACAGCCATCGCAGGGAAGCAGGATCCGCTCAATATTACCTGCGATGCCCAAACTGCAATCCAAACCTTCTCCTCCGATGGCACCAGCACTTGCGTGACATTACCGGTGGGCGATATCACGGACGTGAACGCAGGGACCGGTCTTACCGGCGGGGGGGCTAGTGGGGAAGTCACCTTGAACGCGGACACCGCCTACATGCAGCGGAGGGTTGGCTCATGCGGAGTGGGAGAGGCAATCCGTACAATTTCCGCCACCGGGGCCGTGACCTGTGAGACCACAGGCGGGGCTACCGGGGCGGGTTATGTGACCGTAGCTGGGGCCGCTTTCGTCGAGGGATGGAAACATGATTCCTGGTTCAGGTATGCTTTCGTATACTCCTTCCCCATGATTGCAAGCTATTCCTACGGTGTTGCCAATCTCCAACTGCCCGATAACGTCATTATAAGTGAATTGCGCTGTTATTATTACGACAATCACTCGACATACGATATTATAAGTGGTAAAGGTTTTATTTATAGGGGTACACATGGTACCACGAGTATGAGCCAAATTGCTGCCACCAACGCCGCGTTCACCTCCGGCGCATCCTCGGTGGTCGAAAATGTTGTTGATTCAAGCATAGGGGCTACAGTCGATAATTCCTTATATACGTACTCTTTAGTTTTTGAAACGAACATAACAACGGGATACACGGCCACGGGGAGCAGCAGCAATATTCGCTTCTATGGCTGCCGGGTATACTACACGTAAGGGTGCGGGAAGACTGCTGCGAGACCCCCGATTCGTTCCCAGCCATCGGCCCCTGACCAGTTTCCCATCCCAAGCTTGAAATCTATCCCTCCGCCACGGGCTTGGGCGCCGCTGTCTGGGCTGACTGGGCGGTTTGTTCTTCGGCCCGCGCCGCCTTGCGCGCTGGTATGGAGCGCGGGTCGTCGGGTGCGATGACGGGGCGCGGGATCTCGAAGCGGTCCGTGGTGCGGGCGTACTCGATGCCGCCCATCCGCCCCACGGCCTGGAGCACTTCCGCCTTGACCGGATTACGGCGGGACTCGTCGAGGATGGACTCGTCCAGATGGATGTGGACGATTTCCCCCAGAATGTGGCTGCAATGGGGGGGCTTGTCTCCCAGGCGCAGGTGGTGGGAGACCCGGCACTCGAAGGCCGCCAGGGCCTCGGCCACGCGGGGCACGGCCACCTCGCTGCCGGGAACGGCCGTCAGCTTGGCCTCGTCGAACTCGTCGATATCCGCGCCGTAGTCCCCGCAGGTGACGTTCATCGCCTCGGAGAGGCCCTCGCTGACGATGTGCACGATGAACTCGGGGTGCTCGGAGATGTTGCGGGCCGTATCCTTCATTTCTTCCTCCCGGTCCGTGCAGGAAAAAGCCAGCGTGGGAGGATTCCAGGTGCAGCCGTTGAAAAACGAGAACGGGGCCAGGTTCGCCGCACCGTCCTTGCCGCGGCTGGAAACCCAGGCGATGGGGCGGGGCACGATGCAACCGATGATGTACTTGTACAACTCCCGGTGATCCCGGTCTTGGGACGAAAACGAAGGCATGGCGCGGTTCCTTTCCCCGCGAAATTTGATTCCTGGCGGGTGGTGCGGTGTTTTCTCCGGATATTTTCCCCGGATGTTTCCCCCGATTGCCGTAAACCTCGGCAGTCTACCCGGAATGCGAGCCCGGGGTAAAGGGCGAGGCGCTACCGGAAGACACCGGTCAGGGGATACGGGGTTTGCGGTACATTGCGCAATGGATCGAACCAGGGATATATGATCCCCTCGATTTTCGGATTGGGGGATTCTATTCGCAGTCCTGTCCACAACCCTATTCACAACTGGCCAAAGGAAAATCATGAGCGATGAATTGAATGAAACAGGTTTGAAAATCCGCAGAGAAATGTTCGGCGCGGAATTCGTCGAGAAACGCCACGCCGAAGCCACCGATTTCACCCGCCCCTTTCTGGAGAAGGTCAACAACTTCGTCTTCGGAGAGATCTGGAGCCGGGAAGGGATCGACCGCAAGACCCGCAGCATGATTACACTGGGCATGCTGGTGGCCCTCAACCGGCCTCACGAAATGCGCATTCACATCAAGGGCGCCATCAGCAACGGCGTGACCAAGGCGGAAATGCAGGAGATCCTGCTGCAGGGAATGCTCTATGCCGGTTTTCTCGCAGCCTTCGAGGCCTTCCGCACATGCGCCGAGGTCTTGCAGGAGATGGGGATGGAGTAGGGAGGGGGGCATGGAGGCCTTGCCTGGATTCGCCAGGACGGTGGTGGCGTGCCAGTTCTGGCGGGATTCGACTTCCACATCATCAGCATATTGGAAAATTCCAATTATGTTACGATTAGCGTCATGAAAATTCTAAGCCTCCTCAAATGGGAGATTGCCGCCGAAGCCCAACGCTGGATTGACCAAGGCATCATCGCCAGGGAGCAGGGAGAAAAGATTCTCTCGCTTTACGGTACGCAATTGCCCGATGCCAAAAGGCATTTGAATATCGGTTATCTGGCGATCTCGGCCATCGGTGTTTTGTTCTTCGGAATCGCTCTCATCATATTTATTGGCCACAACTGGGAGGAGTTTTCCCGTGGCCTGCGTATGGGATTTCTGATCGCCTTGGTGATCGTGAGTGGAGGAATCGGTTTATGGATCAGGAAGGCCAAGCCTACTGAATCGAATTTGGTGTTCTTCGCCAACGCCTTTATTTTCGGGGCGGCGATATTCCTGATCGCGCAAATCTACCACCTTGGGGCCTATTTCCCGGATGGAATCCTCCTTTGGATCGCGGGCGTCGTTCCCCTGGTTATTTTTACCAGAAGTTTGCTCCTGCATTTCCTATTGGCATTTTTGGCCCTGTTATGGCTGGTCACCGATTCGATTTACGGCCACGTCCCTTTCCTCTTTATCCCCTTGGCCGCATTTGGATTTTGGTACTGCATCAAGAAAAATTCTTCATTGTTGATTTTTGCATCCTATCTGACAGGATCCATTTACTTCATGGAAGTGGTCGTTTCGTCCATAATTTCCCCCAATGATTTTTCCCTCGATGTGGAGCATTTCTACCTCACGGGGGGAATATTTATACTCCTATTCATTTTCAGCCACCACCTTGAAGGCGGTTCACGGGGCATCAGGATTCAGGATTATTCCACGTTTACTCATGTCTGGTGTGTGCGATTCGGACTGATCACACTGTTCGTTTTCAGCTACGAAACAATGTGGGAGGAACTCATTCATCAAACATTTCTGGCACCTTATTTTCAATATTACATGGTAGGTGTGGTCCTCATACCTTCAGCGATTTCCTTGTGGGTCAGAGTGCGCCACGATTTCAAGTTGCTGTTTTCCCAGTACTTGTCCGAAACCACGGCTTTGATATTATTCACCGTGTTTTGTATTGCCACGCCTCTCGCACATATATCCGATGCGATGGTATTCGCTTTGACGGTCAACGCATTATTGTTTGCTATCGGGGTTTATATGATTCGAAAAGGAGTGACTTTGCATTTAAGTTCCTATTACTACATTGGCATTGCCATTATTTTGCTGATGGCGGTGTTACGCTATGTCGATCTCATCGGGGATTATATTGGCAGCACCTTGATTTTTTTAAGCGCCAGCATTGCAGCCTTTGTCGCCGCCCGGTTTTGGAAAAAAACCATGGAGGGGAAAAGTTGAGCCGTACCGCGAAAATTTTCGGAGCGATTATCATCTGGCAGGTGCTTCTCCTCATCGGCCTGCTAGTGAACAGCGCCTATCCTCTTCTGATTGGAAAAGATATCCGCTTGGAAGTGTATCCGATCGATCCGAGGAGCTTGTTCCGCGGAAACTATGTCGATTTAAGATACGAATTTACCAGATACGAGAACCTGCCGGAGACTACCAAAATTGGAGATTCGGTTTATATCAAATTGGAAAAAAGTGGGGAAGTCTACAAAGTGTCCGAGTATTTATCGGAACAACCGGAAGAAGGGGTGTTTATCCGCGGGACCTATGTTGGATACCGGGGTGGAAAAACCATTATTGCCGGCATTGAATCTTTTTTCACCGAAAGGGAGCACGCGCTATTTCTTGAAAATCAAGTAAACGACGCGGACGAGATCAAGCCGATGGTATTGGTATCGGTTGCATTTAACGGCAAGGCGGCGATCAAGGATATTATTGTAAACAGCCCCTGATTACTAAGGTGAAAGTGGGTTTGATCATCCGGCCCAATTGCCGGGGTGAACATCCTCTCCCTGCCTGATACCTCCCTCTGGATATCTCCCCTCCCTCCCCCGGCCGCCCCTTCCCTGGCACCCCTGCTGGCACCATGGTACCGTGCCATGGTACTTTGAAGGTGAGATTGCGGGGTGGAAAGTCAGGTGCGATTCTGTTGGTGCTCCCTCCCCGCCCAATCCTGACCCCTTCACCGGGTTGCCCGCCATGCTCACCCAATTTCTGCGGCAGGACCCTTCCCTGGCTCTGGCCACCGATCTCTACGAGCTTTCCATGGCCCAGGGCTATTGGAAGAACGGGATGACGGATCTTCCTGCCGAATTTCACATGTTCTACCGCCATAATCCGTTCGGGGGGGGATTCGTGGTATGGGCAGGATTGGAGAACCTGATCGAGGCGCTGTCGGAGTTCCGGTTTTCCCCGGGCGATCTGGAATATCTGGCGACCCTGGAGGACCGGGCGGGCGGGCCGCTCTTCGACGCGGAATTCCTGGCCTACCTTGAAGATTTCCGCTTTACCTGCGATGTGGATGCGGTGCCGGAAGGCAGCGTGGTCTTTCCCAACGAACCGCTGATCCGGGTGCAGGGCCCCATCCTGGAGGCCCAGGTGGTGGAAACCCTGATCCTGAACACGGTCAACTTCCAGAGCCTGGTGGCCACCAAGGCCGCCCGTACCGTCCTGGCGGCGGAAGGAGACCCGGTGATCGACTTCGGTCTGCGCAGGGCGCAGGGGATGGACGGGGGCTTCTCCGCCAGCCGCGCAGCCTACATCGGGGGCTGCGTGGGCACCTCCAACGTCATGGCGGGCAAGGTGCTGGGCATCCAGGTGCTGGGCACATTCGCCCATAGCTGGGTGATGAGCTTCGATTCCGAAGAAGAGGCCTTCGAGGCCTTCTCGCGCTCCATGCCCAACAACTGCGTATATCTGGTGGACACCTTCGACACCATCCAGGGAGTGCGTCATGCCATCGCGGCTGGAATGCGCCTCCGCGAGCAGGGCCACGAGATGACGGGCATCCGCCTGGACAGCGGCGACCTGACCTATCTCTCCATCGAGGCGCGGCGCATGCTGGACGAGGCCGGGTTGACCGGCGCCCTGGTAATGGCCAGTGGCGATCTGGACGAATGGCTGATCCGCTCCCTGAAAAGCCAGCACGCCCGCATCAATGCCTGGGGCGTGGGGACGCGGCTGGTCACCGCGGACGGAGAACCCGCCCTGGGAGGGGTCTACAAGCTCACCGCCATGAAGGACGCGGGAGAGGACACTTGGCGCTACAAACTCAAGCTCTCCGAGCAGAAGTTCAAGACCAGTATCCCGGGCGTGTTGCAGGTGTACCGGTGCAGCGATCAGAACGGCAAGTTCATTGCGGATGTGATCGCCGGCCGCGAGGAAGACCCCGCCAACCTGCGCAAGATCGTCGATCCCAACGACAACACCAAAAGCCGCTCCCTGCGTGCCGCGACGAGCCGCGAGCCCCTGTTGACGCCCATTTTCATGGCGGGGGAACAGGTCTACCAATCGCCATCCCTGGATGCCATCCGGGAACGGGCGGCGGATCAATTGCAGCGGCTGGACACCGGGCACAAGCGCTTCGAAAATCCGCACATCTATCCGGTTGGACTGACCCCGGAATTGAATCGGATCCGCGACGGCATGATCGCCAGGGTGCGGGCGGAAACAGGAAACGGAAATTTGCACCATTCCGGGAATGGCGGGGATGCCACAAGGGATGCCACAGGGAATGCCGCCCGGGAAACCACGGGAGATAAGTCCCCGGGCCGGCCGGAGCACTCCAGGGGGTAACCATGGAACACCTCAAGGCCGGCGCCGCAGCCCTCAACCAGACCCCGCTGGACTGGGACGGAAACCTGGCCAACATCGTGGCAGCCATCCGCCAGGCCCGCACGGAGGGCGTGCAGATACTCTGCCTGCCCGAGCTGTGCATCTCCGGGTATGGCTGCGAGGACGCCTTCCATGGGGAATCGGTTGCCGAGCTTTCCCTGGAATCCCTGCGGGCGATCCTCCCGGAAACCCGGGGCATCGCCGTGGCCGTGGGCCTGCCCCTCATTCACTCGGAACGCCTGTACAACTGCGCGGCGCTCCTGGCGGACGGGCAATTGGCGGGATTCTCCGCCAAACGAATCCTGGCCGGTTCCGGGGTGTACTACGAGCCCCGCTGGTTCAATCCATGGCCTGCGGGGCACAGCGCGTTGCATCCCTGGGAAGGCGGGAGCGTACCCATCGGGAACCTGGTGTTCGACCTGGACGGGGTGCGGCTCTCCTTCGAGATTTGCGAAGAAGCCTGGGAGCGGCAGGGAGGCCTGGCCGGCAAAACGGATCCCCTGGCGGCGCGGGTGGATCTGCTGCTCAATCCCAGCGCCAGCCACTTTGCCTTCGGAAAATCCGAAACGGTGCGGGACATCGTCCGGGAAGGATCACGGCAGAGCCACGGGGTCTATCTCTACAGCAATCTGGTGGGAAACGAGTCCGGGCGGCTGATCTTCGACGGGATCACCCTCATTGCTTCGAAAGGAAATGTCGTGGCGGAAGGACCGCGATTTTCCTATCGCCCGGTGCGGTTGATCACCGCTGTGGTGGACCTGCGGGCCAATCGCCTGGAAAGAAGGCGGCTGATCTACCCGGATCCCTCCGCTGTGGATAACGCCGGCGGGGATCACACCGGCGGTGGAATCCCCGAGAGCACAGAATCTTCCGGCAGCCCTGAATCCGGCAGCCTTGAATCCACCACTGTCCCACGCGGCGTAGGGAATCCGGCGGTCCCCGTGCCTTTCACTCCCCAATGGGCCGATGCGGAGGCCGTGGCCGAATTCCGGGCGGCTTGTTCCAAGGGCAGACGGCCCAAGGCGCTGAGCCGCAACGAGGAATTCGCCGAGGCCGTTGCGCTGGGTTTGTGGGACTACCTGCGCAAAAGCCGCTCCCAGGGGTTCGCGGTATCCCTGAGCGGAGGGGTGGATTCGGCCACCGTGGCGGTTCTCTGCTGGATCATGGCCCATCGCGCACTAGGGGAATTGCTACCTGAAGGCGTAGTGGAGGCATTGGCCCATGTGGAGCACCTGCGGGAAAATGGGGACGCCCTCACGCCCAGGGCTCTGGTGCGGCGGCTGCTGTTGACCGCATACCAGTCCAGCGGCAATTCCTCCCGCACCACCCGGGACGCCGCGGCCGGGGTTGCCGAGGCCATCGGGGCGCGGCACGTGGACATGAATATTCAGCCCATGGTGGATCAGTACCGGCAATTGGCGGAGCAGGTGCTGGGACGGCCCTTGACCTGGGAGTCAGACGATATTGCATTGCAGAATATTCAGGCCCGTGCGCGCTCCCCAGGCATTTGGTTGCTGGCCAATCTGGAAGGGAGGCTGCTCCTGTCCACCAGCAACCGCAGCGAGGTCGGCGTAGGCTATGCCACCATGGATGGCGATACCAGCGGCGGGTTGGCGCCCATCGCCGGGGCCAACAAAACCTTCCTGCGGGGGTGGCTGCGCTGGATGGAAACCGAAGGATTGCAGGGGCCCGCCAGCGCCGGAAAGGGGCATACCGGAGAGGCCGGAGAGGGCCATGCCGAAGCGGGCGATCGCGGTGCTGCCGCTGGGGGAGCACCGGGCCCCTTGCCTGCCTTGGGCCCACTGCCTGCCCTGGGCCCGGTGAATGCGCAAAAACCCACGGCGGAATTGCGCCCGCCCGGAGAGGCCCAGGAAGACGAGAAGGATCTCATGCCCTATCCGGTGCTGGACGCCATCGAGCAGGCGGCCATCCGGGACCGCATGTCCCCGCTGGAAGTGTGGCGCACCCTGCTCACCACGCCCCTGGAATGCGAAACCCCGCCTCCCCGCCAGGCCGCGCAATACGTGGATACATTTTTCCGGCTGTGGAGCCGCACCCAGTGGAAACGCGAGAGGTTGGCGCCCTCCTTTCACCTGGACGACGAGAACCTGGATCCCCGTACCTGGTGCCGCTTTCCAATTCTCGCCGGGGGGTACAAGAAGGAACTGGAGGAACTGTGGCGTGTGGCCGAATCGGAGTCGATGCGCTAGTGTTGGACTCATTAGGGGGGAAAGGGATGGGGAGCCGCTGCAAATGGGACTTGCGCCTGTTCGACATCCCTGCGCGCCGAATTGCCGCGAAGCAGTGACGTACCTGTGACGATCCGGCGGCGATCCGGTATTCAAACAATCTCGTGTAAAGTGGCGTGAGAGGATGCGGCCTGGGCATGCTCAATAAAATCAAATCAATTCTCTCCAACCATAGAGGGTCGGCCCGGCTCACCGAATCCCTGCCGGAAGAGCAGGTCGCGGTGTGCGCCATTTTGATCGAAACCGCCGAGGCGGATCAGGATTTCGCGCCCGAGGAGTTTCGGGAGATCACCCTGCAACTGAGGAAATATTTCGGGCTGGAGGAGGAGCAGGTGGAAGAGTTGATCGCGATTACCAGCGCGGCCCGGGAAAAAGCGACGGACCTGTGGCCCTTCACACGAGCCATCTCCAGCACCTACACCCCCCAGAAAAAGCAGGAGGTGCTGACCATGGTCTGGCAGGTGATCTTCGCGGACAATCGCCTGGATCCCTACGAGGATCAATTGGCCCGCCGTCTGCAGAGCATGCTATCGGTGAATCATAGTCTGCTGATGAATGCCAAGGCGGAAGCGCGAAGACTCACCGCCTCCAAAAAGGATCTTTGATGCGCCGATTCCGCTGGAATCCCCGAAAATCAGGGGATGTCCTGAACCGAAGGACGGGAAATCATCCAGCCAGAACAGGTTGAGATTTCGCCATGCCGGAACACAGGGGGAGGGATGGAGGGATTTCTGTGCGGCTTCCATCGGTGCGGTATCCATCGGTGCGGCTTCCATCAGGTCCATGCAAATTTCAGGGAGGCGCTTCCGGCCTTCCGGATAGGCCTTACTTCAAAGGAGATTCGATCGATGAGAAAAATCGCTGGATTGATATTGGGGGCCGTAGGGGGGATTCTCTTATGGCAGGGTTGGGAGATCAAGCAGTCCATCGGCTCCCGGTTCACCGAATCCATTACGGGGAGCATTCCCGATGAGGCGTTGTATAGACTGATCGGGGGCGGCGTTGCGGTGGTGATGGGGATCGCCATGTTGATGATGAGGAAGAAGTAATTCCCAACCGGACAGGGTGGATCTCATCGGAAGGGCCAATACCCCAAATTGCCGCGGAGGGATAAGGGAGGGCCGGTGTCAGGCTGCGTTTCGATCCTTTTTACGCCGGTCTACCGCTTCGCTTTGCCAATGCTCCTGGCAACGGGGGCACTGAATGGAGTCCAATATCAGAATGGTGGCCTCGGTTTGCGTTTGACACCGCGGGCACGTCCATTCGACGGTGTGGGTGGCGGGCAGATAAATCCGGGGGTTGATTTCAATCATGAAGCTCGCCTCCTGGCTGGGTGTAATATAATAATAGGCTCTTGCCATTCAGCACGTTGTAATGAAATTCCTGTGCCACCCGGGAGGTTTGGGCAGGGATTTCGGGGATTCTTCAAATTTTCTCTCCCTGGAGCGAATCGCCCGCCGGGGCCCATTCAGGACCCTGTTTTTTCGACTGGGGGGGGATTTAGAGAGGAAGATCAAACGGTTCCCAGAGGCCCGGGAACCGGCAATAGGGGGGATGAAATGCGGGCGGGGCGCCTCAGGAACCGAGCCGCTCTTTCACCGGGGTAAAGGATTCTCCGCAGCCACAGAGGGCGCCATCGGATAACTGGCGGAACCTGAAGCCCTGCTCCATCATGGCTCCGCTTTGGTAATCGATCTCGATGGGGCCGAGGATATCCGTCAGGCACTCGGCATCCACCACGATCTGGACGCCGTTGCTGGTGAATACGCGATCCTGACCGGTCACCTGGCTGGCGTCGGCAAAATCCATGTCGAATTTATACCCCGAACATCCGCCGGGTTTCGCCCCGACACGCAGGTAGGCATCTTTTTGCTCCACGTTTTCCGCCTCGAAGGCCTCGCGCACCACCTTGGCCGCCTTTTCGGTGAGCCGCACTTCATAATCCTCTTGGGGGATCTCCTGCCTGGATTCCGCTCCAGTTTCCGATTCCGTCATTTCTGCACCTGTTGAGGGGTCCGTCCTGCGATGTTGTTGCGCTGCCGCTAGGATATTGTTTCCAACCGGAAATGCGTTTATTTTACCCCCATACCTTCATTTCCCGCAAGTGCGGTTTGGATGGGGGCTGGTTTCCGCTCAATTTCCTTCCGCCATTTCCTGGGCCACGGTGCGGTGGGCGGCGACAATTCCCTGGATATCCTCTTCGGAATGCTCCAGGGAAAGCGCCCCGCCATGCAGGAGAAACACGCCGTGGTTGCGGAGCCGGGTGGCATACTCCGCCTGTTTTTCCTTGTAGGTATTCTCCATCACGTCGGCCATGCTGCGGACGGGCAGGCCAGCCTCCTTGAGGAAGTGCACCTCCATCAGCGATCCCAATTGGTTGACCAGCACCGGCAATCCCACTTCGGAGAACACTTCCCGCAATGCCCCGCAGAGGCGGCCGTTGGCTTCCGCCAGGGCGGGATAGATCTCGTCCCGGCGCGATTTGAGCACATCCAGCGTTGTTGAGCCGGCGATCATGGTGAGCGGGTTGCAGGAATAGGTGCCGCCGCCGATGAGCACTTTTTCCATTTTCGGGCGTTTGGGGGTGACCCCGCTGATTTCCATGATGTCCGCCCGGCCAACAATGGCGCCGACGGGCATGCCGCCTCCCAGCACCTTGCCCAGGGTGGTCAGATCGGGCGTGACGCCGACGAATTCCTGCGCGCCGCCCAGGGCCAGCCGGAATCCCGTGATGACCTCGTCAAAGATGAGGACGGCCTCGCGTTTTTTGGTTTCCTCCCGCACGAATTGCAGGTAATCCGGTTCGGCCAGGATGAATCCGCCGGATCCCATGGCGACTTCCATGATGATCCCGGCAAAATCGTCGCCGGCTTCTGCAATGGCCTTGGCGGTTCCCTCAATGTCGTTGAGCTGCATCGAGCGGGTGTAGCGATTGAGATCGGGGAACAGGCCCGCGCTTTCCGGGCCGATGTATTCCGGCGGCCGCACGTCGATCATCAGGTCGGTATTGGCGCCATGCCAGCCACCCACCAACTTCAGGATCACGTTCTTGCCGGTGAAACCCCGCGCCAGGCGCACGGCATACATGGTGGCCTCGGTGCCGGAACTGCAAAAGCGCACCTGCTCCGCGCTGGGAACGGCGTCCACCACCTGCTGGGCCAGGGTCACCTCGTGTTCCATGGCCATGCCGATGTGCAGCCCGTCCTCCATGGCCTCCTTGACCCGATCCAGCACGATCGGAGGCGCATGGCCGAGAATGGCGTCGTAATGGGCCATCCACAGATCATGGTAGGCGTTTCCGTCCACGTCCCACACCTTGGAGCCCCGGGCCCGGGTCACGTAAAGCGGGTAGGGGGCATGATAGCGGCTGTCATGGCTGAGCCCCCCCGGGGTGACCTGGTGGGCCAGTTGGTTGAGCTTTTTGGAACCGGGAGTTTTCTCTTCGAACTGGGCGAGGAAATCGGAGGACATGGCGGTTATTCTCTCCAGCACATCGGGTGAGCAAGACACCCCGGATTCGATCCAGGGAAAATATGAAAAGAACAGGGGACAGGAATCGGCCGAAACGGGGTTCGCCAATTACCCCAACCCTTACGTTACAACCTGCACCGGCATTAGGAAAGCGGACCCCGTTTTTGTACCCTGTTAGTACCATGGCGGAAGGGGGAAGAAAAATCATGGCGAACCCGAGGCCGTGAGTCAGTTTGAAAATGTCATTCTGAGCGTAGCGAAGAATCTTCCTTGTAAAACCGGGCATGTCAATTCATTAACAATTCTGCTGGCCACAACGAAGATGCTTCGCGCTGCTCAGCATGACAAATTACAGCGAATACATCGTAAAATGGGCGGAAATTGATGGGTGGAATTTCAAGCCGACCCAGTACTCAACCCGAATGCCCACCTGGAAAAATCACCTGAAATTATCACCGGAAATGGCTGCTCTGAAGACACGCTGGAAGCGATGGCGGAGGACCTTGCCGGGCAGGATACGCCGGATCGTATTTCCGGCTCTGGAACCGGTATTGCGGAGCCCTCTCAGAACCTGGATGCGCAGGCGGGGCGCCCGATACGTGGAGTGGGTTCGCCAGGGAAGGCCCCTGCCCTCCCTGGCGGAGACGGAATTCAAGGTCTATTCGCAAAATGGGGAGGACGGGATTTTGCTCTACCTGCTGTCATTGGCGGGGGCGAACTTGGATGGGGGGCGCTTCCTGGAAATCGGCATTCAGGACGGGTGGGAGTGCAATTGCGCCAATCTGGCCAAGAACCTGGGATGGGAAGGGTGGTTCGTGGAAGGGAATCCCACGGATGCGGAGCGGGCCCGGGCCGCCTACCGCAATCATCCGGCCACCAAAGGGCTGGACATCCGTGTGATCGGGCATTACGTCACCCGGGAGAACGTCAACGCCCTGCTGGACGCGCAGGGCATTCCCCCGCTGGATCTGTTTTCTATCGACATCGATGGGATGGATTGGTGGGTCTGGAAGGAAATGCGTGGCTTGGGCGCAAAAGTCGTGGTGGTGGAATACAATTCCGCGTTTGGACCCGAGCGGGAAGTGACCGTGGAATACCACCCCACTTTCGACCGCTTGGCGGCTCACCCCTCCAAGCTGTACTACGGGGCCTCCCTGGCCGCATTCGTCAAGCTGGGCCGGGAAAAGGGGTACCGCTTCGCCGGTGTGGATACCGGTGGAGTGAACGCCTTCTTTATCCGGGAAGATCTGGCTCCACCCGGATTTCCCGAGGTTTTCGTTCGCGAGGCCTTCCGGGAAAATTGGGCGCAGAGGGGGCAAGGCTCTCCCGGGGAGCAGTTCGATTTGATCCGCCATTTGCATTTGGTGGAGGTATAAACAGGCCGGGTATAAACGGGCCGGATTGAATCCGGCAGGCAAATTCACGTGAATGGGCACGCTGAGGAAAAAGCATGGGAAGAAAGCTGGGGCAACATTTTTTGCGCAATCCAGCCGTGCTGGACGATATCGTCGTTGCCTGCGGGGTTGCGCCGGGAGACCCGGTATTGGAAATCGGCCCGGGAGAGGGCGTGCTCACCGAGCGGCTGTTGCACCGGGAAGCCCGGGTCACCGCGGTGGAACTGGACCCGTCCCTGGCGGAAGCCCTGCGGCGGCGTTGGGACGGGCATCCCGGCTTCCGGCTCATCGCCGGTGACGCGCGCAAGCTGGATCTATCCCCGCGGTCACTGTTCGGGGAGTCCGGAGCCTATACAGTCGCGGCGAATCTTCCCTACTACCTGACCACCCCGCTCCTCTTCCGCTTTGCCGCCCATCGCCGGTATTTCTCCCGGTTGGTGTTGATGGTGCAGCAGGAGGTTGCGGCGCGCATCGTTTCCGGCCCGGAAGACGGGAAGGCCTACGGTTCGCTGGGAATCGCCCTCCAGCACGGATTTACGGCGCGAATGGTGCGCAAGGTGCCTCCGGGGTCCTTTCACCCGCCGCCCAAGGTGCATTCGGCTGTGATCTCCCTGACCCCCAAGCCGCCCCGGCTGGATGCCGATCTGGAACTCCGGTTCTATCAGCATGTGAAGGAGTTGTTCACCCGGCGCAGAAAGCGCATGGCGGGAGGGCTCCGGGAGGAAGCCGCGGAACGATTGGGGGAAGAGGCATGGGCGGCGATTGCCGACCGGCTGGGAGACCGGCGGGCGGAGGAACTCTCCCCCGAAGAACATCTGGATGTATTCCTGGCCCTCCACCCCGGGCAAGGGCGGGAAACTCCCTCGCCGCGCTGATCCTCCGATCCGCCCTGAAATTCACCGCGGCCCAATTCAAGACGGTCCAATTCATGGCGGCCCATGCGCCGCCCCCCCCGGGAAACCATTCCAGGGTTGGATTTCCTACTGGAATGGTTTGGCCGATTTTATTGTATGGCGTCGTAATTGCACGGATTCCGGCAAAACAGGGAAGGGCAGCCCCAAGGGGAGATCGAATCCACCTGGCGGCCCCGGGGAGCGGCGCTCCCCGCCCGGAAACAGGACGTCTTGGAAGGCGTGCCAACGGGAACCCAATTCCCCACCGCATCATGGAGCGATATCATGGTCGATATCATCGTGCGGTGGGTTTACTGTCCAAAGGGCTACGGCATGAATGGATTCATGAAGCGCCTGCTTCCCAATTCCACCCTACATCTGTGTTACGCGCTCCTGCTGGCCTCCCTCGTGCCGGCATTCCTCCTGCTGACAGCTTCGCACCCAACCGGTTTCGGGGGCGCCGCTTTCGCCGCACGCAATACGCCGACGGAGAAAGCCGGGCGGGAAACCGCCACCGGGACGGATACCGTAACCATCACCAAAAGCTCGGCCACCCTGCATTCCGCCCCGGAAGCGGGAGCGAACCCGGTAGGGATCGCCTACGGAAACGACCGCTTTCAGGTGCAGGAACGAAAACCTGGGTGGGCCAAGGTGAAATGGAAGGGCCGGCGTTCGGCCTGGGTGAAGGAAAGCGATTTTAGGCTGACTTTCATCGAAACGGCGAAATTGGCGGAAGAAAACAGGCGCGGAAACTTCCGGAAAAACCGGGCCGCTTCCGCAACCCATATTGCCCGCAACAGCCCCCACGGCACCAAAGGATTCGGCGGATCCGGCGGAATGGCGCGCGGCACCCGCAGAAAGCCCGGGAAACGCGGGTTGATCTCGCTCTTTTCGACGGCGTTGGGAGAGTCCTTCGATGGCGGACGTCCCCGGCGCGCCGGTGTCATGTCCGTGGCGGTTGGAGCGATGGTGGCCTACCGGGGAGGCATGGTTCCCCGGGCGATCCGATCCGGAAGCAATCCCCAATCCTCGCGCCACCGGCCGGGTAGGGTTTCCGGCTCACGCAATGGCCGGGAAAAACCGACTCCAGCAAAAATGCTGATCCGGGCCAAGGGTTTTCAGGTTTCCGGCAAACGCCGGGAGGCACGGGAAGCCTTTCTGGATGTGATCCTGCGTCATCCGGGTACGAACCAGTTCTACGAAGCCGTGCGCCAGATGAATTTTTATTACCCCCTGGGGGAATTTCCGCCCATCCGCAATGGCCGGGTGAACCAGCGCTCCATGGACCTGGCGGAAGGCAAGCTGAGCGAATTGTTGATCGGCGAGGGAAATACCCTGCTGGCGGAAAAAAGGCCCCTGGAAGCCGTGGCGGTGTTCGAAATGGCGCTGCTCACCGGAGGCGATATCTGGGAAGGATCCACCAATGGCCTGCAAAAGGCTCTGGGAGCGTATTTGAGCGATCGTCAAAACAAGCGAAACCGCCGGGAATACCAGTTGGCGAAGGACACCTTCGATCATTATTTTCCGGAGCGGTTTCCACCGGATTCCAGGGGGGAGTAGGTGGCGCCACGGAATAATCGCTTACCGCTCCAATTCCCTTGGGGATATATAAAATGGGAATTTGATGGAGTGGGTTTTTCGGAACTCTGGGGTAAGATGGACCCAGGGTAGTACCAATGGATTTCAGAAACCCTGTCGCACCGGAAAAAATCCGGCAGCGCGGGTTCGAATCCATCTGTAAATGTTTCCGGGAGGCAGGGTGAAACTGGCCCCGCAACGGTCCTGGAACTGCCCAAATGAGGAGGAAGTGCAGTGAATTCCTTGATTCAGCGCCTTGGATTTCCCAGGCTGCCGGGCCGCAGCAAAATCCCGATCATGGTATTGGCCATAATGGTGTCGTTGGTCTTTGCCCTGCAAAGCTGTACCTCCGGCGATTCCGGTGGGGGCAAAAGCGAGTCCTCGGCTGCCCGTAAGGCTGCAAAGGATTCCGAGACCGGCGAGCCAAAACCTTCCGAAAAATCCGGAATGATGGGAACCGAGGCCACGGGACCCAGCGAGTTGACTGGGGACACCATTGAGATCCGCAAAAGCTGGACTCAAATCCGTTCCGCGCCGGATTTCAATGCCCGCGCCATCGGTCTGGCCTTCGGGAACGACAAGTATCCCGTGACCGGGAAAGAGGGGGACTGGGTACGGGTGCGGATGAGCAGGAACCGCGACGGCTGGATTCCGGCGGAAGATACCGATCTCTAGGAAGCGGAATCCGATCGGAAATCCCTGGTTGATAAAGTAGAAGCAGTCTCAAAAATACGTGTGCACCGCGCACTTCGAGACGCTCGCTTCGCTCGCTCCTCAGCAACGCGGTTAAGAAAGCCCGATTCCCTTAGATCCAGGGACGGACACGCTTGTCCGTCCCGTCATGGAAAGCTCCCAAGGAGCCTGTCTCGAAGGGCCGGGATTTTGCCAAAATTCCATTTTTGAGACTGCTTTTAGTATTTGATAAAGCAGTCGTGAATAATGTGCAGGCGGGGCCATGAGGAATACCTTCCTGTCAGGGTTCCAATGCAGCGTCCGGAGGGGCTACCCCGCGGTTGAGGAGGAGTACGAACACCGGCCCCAAGGCCACCACGGCCCCCATGGTGGCGAATGCCATTCCCCAGGAAATCACGTTTCCCCTTCCTCCCCCCAGGTCGAGCACGATCCCGAAGACCAGCGGGCCCAGGAACGACCCCAGAAATCCCACACAGCCATGCACCGCCATGGTGGTGCCCCGCAACCCGGGTGAAGCCTCTCCCACGGTGCCTGCGGTGATCGGGGAGGAGTCCGCCATCACCGTGATTCCGTATATAAACGACAACGCAGCCACCAGCAGGAAGGAAAGGTTGACCGTAAAGCCCAGGACGGAACCCAACAGGGCGGAAGTGAACATGATCGTGCAGACCACCCGCCGCCGCCCGAAGCGCACGGCCAGCTCGTTTCCGGTGACGCTGGAGGGCAGGGCCAGCAGGGTCACGAATGCAGCGAAGGTGGTGGGTGCGATCAGGCCCGCGCCGCCATCGGGTTGAAACCCCTGGCTGGCGGTCAGGAACACCACCAGCCACGAGCGGAACCCGAACAGTTCGAAATTGTGGACGCTGTAGGCCAGCGTGTATCCCATCGCCTTGCGGTTGCGCAGAACGATCAGGAATTCCCCCAGCCGCGAATGTTCTTGTGCCGGCGGCGTGGGGGTGCGGGATGGCAGAAACAACCACACCAGAATCAGCGCCAGCACCGGGCCGCTGCTCAAGATCAGGAACGCCGTCTGCCAACCGCTCCACACCTCCAGCTTCCCCGAAAGGTAGATTGACAGGGCGGAGCCTATCCCGAAGGAGGAGGTGTAGAACGCGACCGCACGGGATTGGGCAGGCCCTTCGATCAAGTCGCTGAGCGCCTTCAATCCCGGCAGGTAGGTGCCCGCCAATCCGATGCCCGAGACCGTGCGCAACATCGCCGCCGTCCAGAATCCATCCGCGGCCAACGGAAAGCCCGCCACGGAAACCACCGTGAGCGCCATGCAGATCAGGTAGATGCGGCGCGGGTCCACCCGGTCGGTCATGCTCACCAATACCGGGACGGCAAACATATAGCCCAGGAAGAACACCGAGTTGATCCAGCCCGCCTGCGTGTTGGACAGCCGCCACTCGTCGATGAAGGTGGGCAGCAAGGCCGGGAAGGTGAAAAAAGCCATCATCCCCAGCACCTGCACCAGGCACATGACGGCAATCAGATTCGCGGGCCGCTTCAAGTCAATCCCTCCCCGGGGGAGAAATTCCTGGCGCGGATTTTCTGTTGAAAAGGGCGTCTTCCGTTGGGAGGGGGGCAGTGAAAGGCAGGATGATGATGGTGGGGAGGGTTCACTGTCCCGTCAATCCAGGATTGAAATGCCAGGGTTAAAATGATGCAGCGGGGCGATGATCGCCCCGTGAGCCAACCGGCACATCCGATTACCGGCAATCCGCCCTCTCCAGGGGAATACGCGCCTTGGGAGGGCCTTGGAATGCGAGCACTCGGGAGCCGCCCCCCCCCGGTCAGGTCATGCAGGCTTTTACCAGGATAGCACCAGTTGGTAAAGCACTCCGGTCAACGCGGAGCCGAACAAGGCCAGCAGCAGGTACCATCCGAACACCGGTTTGCGCACCAGGGCGAAGACGGCGATGGCCGCGGGAATGGACGTCACCGCGCCGGCGGTCATGAACGCCAACGCCGCTCCAGGCGCCATGCCCGTGGACATCAGCCCCGCCACGACCGGGATGGCGGCGTAGCCGTTGAGATAGGCCGGCACGCCCACGATCACCGAGAGGGGAATCGCCCACAGGCTGTCGCCTCCCAGCCAGTTTCCCACCAGCTCCGGAGGCAGGTAGTGAACCATCAGGCTTTCCAGCACGAATGCCAGGGTCAGCCACTTCAGCAGAAACAACCCCGTATCGCCGGAGGATTTCAGGAAGACCAGCCGCCGGGCGCTTTCCTTCCAAAAACGCCATTGGGTCTCCTTGGGGGCATGGACGGAAGAAGCGGCGCATCCGCCATCCCCGACGCCCTCGCGCAGGTACGTGGAAAACAAGCCCGCACCTTGCGCCCAGTGGGTTCCGAAGCCCCCCACCATCCCCAATCCGAATGCCGCCACGGTCTTGGCGACGGCAAACCCGCCTCCCAGTTCACTGGCGGTGAGCACGAACATGTCCGGCGACATCACGGGGGAGGATATCCAGAAGGCCATCACCGGCGCCAATGGCACCCCCATGGTCAGCAGGGCCGCGATAATGGGAATCACCCCGCAGGAACAGAACGGAGACAGTGCGCCAAAGAGCGAAGCGGTCACGATCATCTTCAAGGGACTGCCGGTGAACACCCGGGCGATCAGGTGCTCGGCGCCCGCGGCTTTCATATAGGCAGCCAGGGCCACCGAAACCAGCAGATACGGCGCGATTCCAATCAGGCTATCCACCGTGAAATCCAGGCTCCCGGCGAAACGCTCCGGGAGAAATACGGCGATGCCCGCCAACAAGGCCGCCAGGGCGATCCACGCTCGATCCACCTTAGGCAGACGTTGGCGGAATTGGTGCAGGGTCAGTGTGTGCAGCGTCATAGTGGCGTCCTTCGTGGTGGTGGTGAATCGTCCAATGGATGTATTGGCTTGGTCTCTTTTTGAAAAGAAATTTTGGCTGCCTCCTTCGAGACGCCCCGCCAAGCGGGGCTCCTCAGGAAGACGGTAAATTATAAACACCCTCATCAATCCGCGTCACTGAGGGGAGCCTGTAAGGGCTCGTCTCGAAGTGCGCTTTTTGGATTTTTAATCACAGCCTAGGCCACGATGTTTTCGCCGATCAAGCGGCGCCCTTATTCCCTATAGGGGGGTTGCCGTATTCGGAGGAGGAATCGTCCAATCCCTGGCAGCAGTTTTCACCCAGATAGGCCAGCAATCCGTTCATGCGCTCGTAATTGGCGTGGCAGAGGAGGGTGCGGCTCTGGCGTTGCTGGGTCACCAGGCCCACCCGCACCAGCTTGGAAATATGGTGCGAAAGCGTGGAGGCGGGAATGCCCATCCGCTCCTGCAACTCGCCCACGGCAGCCCCGCCGGGGCCGGCCCGCACCAATAGCCGGTATATTTCCAGCCGGGTTGGGCTCCCCAGGGCTTCCAGGCAACTTGCCGCATTTTCCAGGTTTTGCTGATCGGTCATGGGTTCCCTATTCCTTGTTGGTTTCTATGTTTCCAGTACCATGGAATTAATGTACACGGCAGAAAGCGGTTTGTCAACTATATTTCTAGAAATATGGAATTATGAACATTTCCCGCCCCAACCCTGGGATTCGGGGGGAGGGACCAGGGGAGGGGGCGTGTAGGGGATGCCAACAGAGGTGGGGTTGGGGTTCACAGTTCTCCCTCCTTGCCCGGCGGATTGAACAGCCGTGGGGAGGGGCATTGCATTGTTTCGCGGTTCGCCCACGAAACCCCTCCCTCCCGCGCCTGAGGGCGCTCCTTCCCTCCCCCGGTCGTTCCAACAACAACGCGTGGAGGGAAAACCGCTCGTTCGAATCACGCCCATTCGTTGCACCCAAGCCCCCCTCTCCACGGTAATTTGAACAGCCGTGGGGAGGGGCCGTTGGAGGGGTGCTGTTGCTGTTGCAGTTGTAGTTCGCAATTTAAATCCGCGTTTATCGGCGTTCATCGGCGGTTCCAAAGTAGTTGTGGTTCGCAATTGCTCTGCGCTCCTGAACATCAGCCCGGGTATCCTTCCATGACCTGGCGGATGCGGGCCA
>CAZOXD010000013.1:34749-51267 GCA_964583525.1 uncultured Pseudomonadota bacterium | reverse complement strand
GGTGCGCGTCCAGCGGCGGTTGCATGGGCAGTTTCCCTTTCCACATCCGTGGAGAGTGAGGGAGCGCAGGCGGCTTTGCGATGGAACCGGTAGTCCGATAGAACAACCGGCGGTAGAGTGAGGTTCTCCCCGGGATTGCGAAAGGAAGCCAACTGGGCCGGGCCTACCCCACCCCGCTTTGGCGCGGAAACCACCCGGCGGTGCGCTTGCACAAGGAAACCAGCCAGAGCATCAGGGGTACCTCGATCAGTACGCCCACCACGGTGGCCAGAGCCGCGCCCGAGGCCAGCCCGAACAGCATGGCGGAGGTGGCGATGGCCACCTCGAAGTGGTTGGAGGCCCCGATCAGGGCGGAGGGGGCGGCGTCCTCATACGCAAATCCCAGCGCCCGGGCCAGGGCATAGGTGAGGGCGAAGATGAGCAGGGTCTGGATCGTCAGCGGAATGGCGATCCAGAGGATGGTCAGCGGATTACGGAGGATGACCTCCCCCTTGAAGGTGAACACCAGCACCAGGGTGGCCAGCAGTGCCGTGATACTCACCGGCGTGAGCATCCCCAGGAAGCGCTGCTCGAACCACTCCCTCCCCTGCTTTGCCAGCAGCCACTTGCGTGTGCCGTATCCCGCTGCCAGGGGCAGGGCCACATACACCGCCACGGAGAGGAGGATCGTCTTCCAGGGAATGGGCATGGCGTTCAACCCGAGCAGGAATTCGCCCAGGATGCCATACAGCGCCAGCATCACCAACGAGTTGATGGCCACCATCACCAGGGTGTGGCCGGCGTTGCCCCGCGCCAGGTTGCCCCACATCAACACCATCGCCGTGCAGGGGGCGATCCCCAGCAGGATCATCCCGGAGATGTAGGAACGGAACAGTTCCACCGTCCGCCCGTCCTTGACGATCTCCGTCCCCGGCAGCAGGTCGCGGAACAGCCACCCCAGGAAGAGCCAGCCCAGGGCGTACATGGTGAAGGGCTTGAGGCCCCAGTTCACGGCCAGGGTCAGCAGCACGGGGCGGGTATTGCGTCCGGCGCGCACCACCTCCCCGAAATCGATCTTCACCATGATCGGATACATCATGAAGAACAGGCACACCGCGATGGGCAGGGACACCTGGTACACGGCCAGGGCGTCCAGGGCGCCTGCCAGTTCCGGTGCGGCGCGCCCCAGCAGAATCCCCGCCGCGATGCACAGGAGCACCCACAGGGTCAGGTATTTCTCGAAGGGGGAAAGCGCTTTCTTTTCCATGAGAGATCTTCGGCGGAATGGAATGAAGGGCGGATCGGGGTGGCGTGGGAGGACTTCCAGGGAATACCGGGGCTCTGCTACTCCACCTGAATCAGCTTTGAGGCGGCGGATTCGTCCATGAGCAGATTCGTGTTGAGCCGGTCGTCCCGCAGGAAGAACTGGGCCGGCAACTGTTCCGGATGCAGTGGGCCTTCCAGGACGCGGTACATGATGCCGCTTTTACCCTCCCCCGCGGCCAGGAACATCAGCTTTCTGACGGCCCGCAGGCAGGGCAACGTGAGGGTGATGCGGTGGATGCCGCCATCCGGGGAGGGCGTGGCCACGCACCAGGCCTTTTGTTCGCGCAGGGCGGGCATTCCGGGAAAGAGCGAGGCGGTGTGCCCGTCCGTCCCCACCCCCAGCAGCGCCACGTGAATCGCGCCGTCATCCCCCAGCAGTTGCCGCAGGGCATGGTCGTAATTGAGGGCGGCCTGGGCGGGATCCGGGTTTTCCCCCTCCATGCGGATTACCTCCGGTTTCTCGGGCAGGGTGGAAAGCAGGGACTGCGCGGCCATGTGGTAGTTGGAATCATCGTCATCGGGGGGAACGCAACGCTCGTCCCCAAAGAGGATCACCACCTTCGACCAATCCAGCCGGGTCTGGCGGGCCCATTCGGCGTAAATTCCGCGGGGAGTGGAACCGCCGGCCAGGGCCACGATGAAGCGCCCGTATTGTTCCATGGCCTTTCCGCCCAGCACCTCCAGCACATCCACGCAACGGGCGGCCAGGGCATCGGTGTTGGGGGAGGTCGAGGTGTAGAGGGTCATTGGTTCCACTGCTCCGTTTCGGCCAGCAGGGCGGCCATGGCCAATGCCTTTCCATACACCTGGTCGGGAGGACCTCCGCCCAGGGCCGCCACCATCAACCCGGGATCGTCCATTTCCCGCAGGGGAACGTTGGGCAGTTCCAGGTGTGGCCCTTTGACGGCCATATGTTCCGGATCGGTATCCCGCAGGGAATAGGTTTCGCCCCCTGCCTGCAGGGTGATGGAAAAGATGCCATCCAGGCCACCGTATCCATCCCTCATGGTGAAGTCGAGCGGAAAGGAATGATTTCCCCCCCCTCCCCCATTGCCGGCATTACCCCGCCGCACCGTCCAGCGCATGACGTCCTTGGATTGACCCAGGTCCACCGCCTCCGGCCGGCCGTACCCGCAGGCGGAAAGCAGCCAGCCCATCATCAGCAGCCCCGGGTTTCTGCCCGCTGGGCTGGTTTCGATGTGTATACTTTCGATCCGCTGCAATTGCCCGGCCTGCCCCGGTGCGTCGAAGAAATCGGCCAACAGATGACGCAGGGGCGAAAGCCGCAGCCAACTCAGGTCCACCAGCTTCCCCGGGGAGTCCTTGAACACATCGTTGGCTGCGAGAAGCGATGCGGTGTCGGTAGTGTGCTGGTTGTCGATCACCACCCGGCTGCACATCCGCAGAAGCTGGCCCAACAGCTTTCCCTTGCGCGGAATATTGTCCAGCCATACCAGCGCCATGGGGAGATCCGGCACCAGAAAGGCCCGCACCAGCGCCGGGAAGTGGGAATGGCCCTTCCTCCCGTACCCGGCCAGGTTGATCTCCTCGCAGCACACAAGGTGCTGGCCGCCGGGGGAGTGGAGACAATTAGTGGAAACCCACGCTTCCACCTCATTGCCGGACTCCGGAGTTTCCGAATCGGGCCATTCCTCCAGGTGAATCACCCGGGCCGGCAGGGAAACGGTGACCTCCTCCAACAGGGATTGGATGCGGTTGGCTTCTCCTCCGGAATCCCAGGGAATCCGGCTGGGATTGGCATGGAAGGCGACCAGGTTCCACAGGCAGGCCAGGGGCAGGGAATTTTCCCAGGTTTCCCGGCTCTGGCCGGATGCTGCGGTTTCCCGGCTCTGGCCGGACGCCTCCCGCCACAGCCCATTGAGGGTCTTTTGCACTTGATCGATGCTCAAGGGCTCGCTTTCGGAGTACACCATCAGTTCGGATGGCGGAAAATTCTTGCGGGACACGATCAGGCTCATGGCTTCCTCCATCCCGAATCGCGCGTTGCGGGTAGCCGGTCCGCCTCGGGTGGGCCCCAGCTTCCGGCAGGATGGGTGGGAATCTCCCGTGGATTCTGTTGCGCCCAGGTTTCGTGAATATTGGTGATGAAGGACCAGGAGGCCTCTGTTTCGTCGTCCCGGATGAACAGGGTGGGATCCCCCAGCATGGCGTCCAGAAGCAACCTCTCATACGCTTCCGGAGGCTCCTTCCCGAAGGATGTGCCATAACGGAATTCCATGTTGACCGGGGCCACGTCCATGGTCGGTCCGGGAATCTTCGAGCCGAAGTGAATCGAGATGCCCTCGTCGGGCTGAATGCGGATGGTGAGCACATTGGGCACATCCTTGCGGGTCCCATCCGTACCGTTATTGAAGAGCGCGTAGGGGGCGTTGCGAAAGTGGATGGAAATATCGGTGACCTTCTTGGGCATCCGCTTGGCGGCCCGGACGAAGAAGGGCACGTTGCCCCACCGCCAATTGTCAACCAACAGCCGCAACGCCACGTAGGTTTCCGTGGTGGAATTCGGATCCACGCCTTCTTCCTCCCGGTATCCGGGCACCGATTCCCCCAGCACGTGCCCGGTGCTGTACTGTCCCCGCACCACGAAATTGTCGAACTCGCCGGCTGGAATGGGGCGCAGGGATTTGAGGAATTTCACCTTCTCGTCCCGGATGGCATTGGAATCCAGCGAAACCGGAGGCTCCATCCCCACCAGGCACAACAACTGAAAGAGGTGATTCTGCACCATGTCCCGCAGGATGCCTGCTTCCTCGAAATACCCCCCTCGTCCTTCCACACCCAGGGATTCCGCCGAGGTAATCTGCACATGGTGCACATGGTACTGGTTCCAGATGGGCTCGAAAAGGCCATTGGCGAAGCGGAAGGTGAGCATGTTCTGCACCGTCTCCTTCCCCAGGTAATGATCGATCCGGTAGATCTGGGCTTCGCGGAAAACCTGCTTCATCTGGCGGTTGAGAGTTTGGGCCGTTTCCAGGTCGCGTCCGAAGGGTTTTTCCACGATTACCCGGCACCACGGGTCGAATTCCCGGCTCACCAGCTTGGCCTTGCCCAGGTTTTCCATAATCAATGGGAACACCGACGGGGGAGTGGAGAGATAAAACAACCGGTTGGCGGGAATTCCCAGTTCCTGGTCGATGGAATCCAGCTTCTTTTTCAAGGCATGATAGGCCTCCAGGTCATCGAATTCGGCGGGCTGATAATAGATGCGCTTGGCGAATTCACCCCACACGTTTTCTTCCACGGGTTTGCGGCGGGAATATTTGTCGCACCCCTCGTGCATTTCCTTGCGGAAGTCATCCTCGCTGTACTCGGAGCGGGCGATTCCCATCACGGCGAAGTTGGCCGGGAGCCGCCGCTCGCGTTCCAGGGAGTACAGAGCGGGGAGCAGCTTACGCTTGGTCAGGTCACCGGATGCCCCGAAGATGATCATCACGTGGGGTTCCGGAATTCGTTCCTGGCTCAACCCTTCTCTCAATGGATTCATGGCATCCTTTCAAGGGGTGGTTGCTGCGGGTGTCCCATTTCGTGGGGACGATTCTGGACCCGGCGTGCCTGATGCCAAGCCTGCGGGCAATATCTGATCGAAATTCCGGCCTATCGCCGATCCTTGCCAGAGCCCTTCCCGCCCCCCTGCAATAACGCCTTTCGCAGGGCTTCGTCAAAAATCGGCCGTTGGAATTCCCGAGTGGCGGGCTTGATTCCCGAAAGGACCCTTCGCATCTGTAAAGGGAAGCGGTGCGCAATCCTAAAGCTTTTCTCCAGGTCACCGATACACCAATCATGATGACGGCAAACGCCCCTGCGATTCTTTAAAACAGGGAGCTGGGCCGTCATGGAAAAATGCACGGCTGAACCGGAAACATCTTCCGGGCGGATAATTAGAAATAAATGGAAATTTCCGCTCAAGAAAAATCCGGAACCGCCGAAAAGCTAAATAGACTTAGAGGATAGGGGACGAGACCAGGGCGGAAATGGAAAATCGCTCCGGCCCCAATAAATTTCGGACGGATTTGATCCCGAAAAGAAAAGAACGGTCGAATCAAGGAAGGAGAGACCCATGGCGTTGCGGATCAATCATAATATCGCAGCCCTCAATGCCCTGCGAAATCTGAACAAGACGGACGCTGAGCTATCCGGTTCACTGGAACGGCTCTCATCCGGTCAACGGATCAACAGGGCGGCAGACGGCCCGGCCAGCCTGGTAATCTCGGAGCAGATGCGGGGGCAAATCGCTTCCATTTCGCAAGCCATTCAAAACTCCGAGGCATCCATATCCATGGTGCAAACGGCGGAAGCCTCCCTCACCGAGGTGGCGACCCTGCTGGTTTCCATGCGCCAGTTGGCCATTCACGCCGCCAACGAAGGGGCGAACGACGATAAGATGGTCGCCGCCGATCAATTCGAGATCGAAAACGCCCTGGCCACCATTGATAGGATCGCCCGCACCAGCCAGTTCGGCACCCGGGTGCTGCTCGATGGCAGCAATGGCGCCAACGGCCTGGCGGTGGGAGAGGGCCTGTCCTTCGTCGAAGCATCGCCTATCACCCGCAGCTCGCCCGCGGACGGATATGCGGTCAACATCACCCGCCCGGCGACCCGGGCCGAGAAGGTCGGGGTGCGCCCCATATCTCTGGAAGACCTGCGCCCCACGGATATTGGCGCGTTGGTCAAGGGATTCCGCATCATGATCGCCGAAGGAGGAAAGAACATCTCCTTCGATATGGAAAACAACAGCGACGGCGATGTGATTCGCAAGCTTCTCGGCGAAATGGACCGCAATCCCCTGGATTTCAACAGGTCGCTGGTGGAACGGAATATCCGTGACACCATCGTGGAAAATCTGCAACGCAAGGCGGACAGCGACAACCTGAAGATCGAAATTTTCCTCAGGCCCAACGAAGACGGGCAGGAGGTGCTCGTCGTGCGCCATAAGGAATTCGGCAGCGCCTTCACCTTCAACGTGGGGGCTACAGTGCCAGGCGTGCTGGCCGTGGAACCCAACCGCTTCGAAGAGGCGCTTCCCGGCCGCGACGTGGAAGGCACTATCGACGACAAGATTGCCGTGGGCAATGGTGAGTTGCTCGTGGGCGCCGAGGATACCGACGTGGAAGGGCTGCAAGTGCATTTCGACTCGGTGAAGATGTTTTTGCAACGGTTTCCGAAATTCGTGGCCGACGGCCCAACCATTATTGCCAACCCGGAAATCGGAAAGGTGGACGAATCCAAACCACCGGTCCCCGGTGGACGCCTGCTTTCCAAGGAGGAAGATGGCGAGTTCGTCCTGTTCAAATGGGAAGCCCCGGCGGACGTGTCGCGGGAACCCGATGGATTCGTTCACGTCACCCAGAATTCCCTGGCATTTCAGGTCGGGCCGACCCAGGGGCAGCAGGTGAAGATCTCCCTGATCGATTCCAAGACCAACCGTTTGGGCACCGGAATCGACAACGAGAGCGGATTTCAGAGTCTCAAGGAAATTGATGTCACCGATTCCCAGGGGGCCGAGGATGCCATGACCCTGATCGACGACGCGATTACCAGGATCTCCGAACTCCGCGCCGATCTGGGCGCATTCCAGAAAAATACCCTGGAAAGCAACACCAACAATTTGCGGATTTCATTCGAGAACCTGACTTCGGCGGAGTCGAGCATGCGGGATGCGGACATGGCCGAGGAAATGAGCACGTTTACCCGCAATAAAATCATGATGGGGGCGGGTGTGGCCATGCTTGCCCAGGCCAACCAGACCCCGCAAACGGTTCTGCAATTGCTGACCAATCAGAGTCAGTAATTGAAGAACCGGCGGGTTGAGAAAATTCAAGCCCGGTGATGGAGCCGAAATCCGACCAACGCCGGCGCCCCGAAGGCCCGAAAACGGCCTCGGGGGGGAATGCTTTTTGAACTATGGATAAGGTGCGTTCCGGTTTGAATCCGGAAAAGAAATTAAGCAATTATAACAGAGAAATAGCTGGCCAAGGGAAAATATTTCCTGGTCCATTATTTCCCCATTCCGTCCTTTGCGGCGGAGCGAGCACCTGATGACCGAAATCAACACAACCCAAAGGGCCAATTCGCAGCAGCAAAAATTGTTTGAGTTGCGACAGCAACAGGAACAATTCAAGGAGCTGCAGGAATCGCGTGAGGGGGATCGGCCCTCCAGAAGCGATGCCGCGCGAATGTCCGGCCTCGCCTCGGGGATCGACACCGAGGGGATTCTGAGGAAGATCGATCTGGTCGAACGCCGCCGGATGGAACCCATGCAGGATCAAAGGTTCCAGACACTCCAGGAATTGGAATCCTTCGGGTTGATCAAGGGGAGTCTGGAAAACATCAAGGCAACGATCGATTCCCTGAAAAGCTCCGCCACATGGGAAGGCAAGATTGTAGAGTCCAGCAACGAGGATGTTGTTACGGCCACGGCCACCCAGGGAGCGAAACCAGGGAAGAATACCCTCGTCGTGGACCGGATTGCCCTCAATCATCAAATCGCATCCCAAAACTACGCGGAAGCGGAAGACGTGGTGGGTAATGGGCGTTTCACCGTGAAGGTCGGAGAGGAAGGGAACCCCATCCCCATTGTGTTGGACGAGTCCAACAATACCCTCACCGGGCTCAAGGACGCCATCAACTTCGCCACCGACGAGCTCAACGCCACCATTATCAAGACCGGGAACAAGACCAAGCCCTATCAATTGGTGCTGACCAGTCAACAGACGGGATCCGAAGGCAGGATCACCGTCGAGGTGGATCTGCAGAGCGGCATCACCCCCAATTTCGATAATTTCGTGGAAGATCCTTCTCCCTGGCAAGGAGTTGGAGTGATTTCCCGAATAGCGGAGTTGAAAGGGGAAATCGGAACGGGAGCCTCCACCGCCATCGTTCAAGTGGTGGGAAGCTACGAGGGCGAGGACGAGAACGTTTTCACGTTAACCGCTATCCAGAGCGGGGTGGTCGGTGGCGATGACCAACTGCAAATCCGGTGGGCCGACGAGGATGACCGCACCGGGGTCCTCAACCTGGACAAGCTCAACTACGCCCCGGGCGTACCCCTTGAATTCGTGGATGGCCTGGCCCTGATATTCAGCGAGGGCGAAATCATCGTCAATGACAGCTTCTCGTTCACGGCCAATCCGACCCAACCGGATCGGTTTTGGTGGATCGACGAGGAAGGGCGTAAATCCAATACCACCACACCGACGGCCTGGACACGGCAAATCCAGGGCGCAACCGGAGCGCCTGTGATCGGAGGGGATTATAACGGTGACGATGACAACGAGTATACCCTCACGATTTCCGGGAGCGGCCAGATCGGTTCCGCGCCCAATCTCACCATAACCTGGGAAGACGACGACGGGCTGACGGGCACCCTGTCCGTGGGTCGGGGTTACGAGCCGGGCACGCCCTTGGCGATCAACCAGGGCCTGACGGTTACCCTCAAATCCGGGGTGTTGAACGACGGCCAGGTCGCCACCTTCGAGGTAGAGGCGGAGGACAAAACCAACAAGTGGTGGCTGGACGATGCCGCGCGGTTGATTCCTCCGAAAATCGTGGATGTCACCAACTGGACCTTGCCGGACGAGGTCTCCGGGTTCATGCCGGCCCTGCCCGAGGATGTGGGCGCACGGATCAGCACATCCCAGGTGGCGCTTTCCGGCGTTTTCCAAGGGGACGAGGCTAAAATCTACACCTTTACGGCGCTCACGGATGGAGCCATCGGCACCACCCGTGGGTTGCAGGTCAAATGGGAGGATGACAAGGGCAATTTTGGCAATTTGAACCTGGCTGATGATTATCTCGCGGGGACGCCGCTTCCCTTCGATTCCGGGCTGGCCATAGCCTTCGGGTCCGGGCGGATCTTCGAGGAGGATTTTTTTACGGTGCGCACCCGTACCGCCACCATCCAGCCACCGCAGGATGCCTTGATCCGCTTTGGCGCGACCGAGTTTGGCGGGGGGTTGGAAATCACCAGTTCCACCAACCAGGTGGAAGGTGTGATCGAGGGGGTGCTGCTCGATTTGCACAGCACCAGCGAAAAGCCGGTGACCATTACCGTGCGTGGAGACAAAGAATTGGCCCGGAAAGTGGTGGTGGACTTCGTCGAGCAATACAACAATCTGGGTGCAATGATCGCGGAATTGTCCAAATTCAACGAGGAAACCAACATCGCCGGACCGTTGCTCGGAGATTCCGATGTGATCGCCATCCGGAACACCCTTTCGAGATTGTTGATCGATCCCGTGGCGGGACTTCCCCGTGAATCGAACACGCTATTCTCCCTCGGGATTGCCATCAACGACCAGGGATTACTGGAAATCGATGAGGCCAAGCTCAACAACAAGATCAACGAAGACTTCGGGCTGGTGGCCGATTTGTTCCGGGACAAGGGCACCTCGGACAACAACCAGGTGGCTTTTGTCGGGATGACTCCGGCAACGGCCATCAATACCGATGGGTACACGATCGAGATCACGCGGCCGGCAACCCAGGGGCATTATATTTCTCCTCCGTTGCTTCAGCCAATCGTAATCGACGACACCAATCACCGGTTTTCCGTTTCCGTGGATGGCCGCCAGTCGGAGGAAATGAATATCCCGGTGGGCTCGTACAGCCTTCCCGCCTACGCCAGGCTGCTGCAAAACGCGATCGCCAGCGACAAGGCCGTGGGGAAGAGGGGAGTCCGCGTTTTGGCCGAAGGAGACCGCATCCGCCTCATTTCCAGCCGGTTCGGGTCCAGGAGCACGATTTCATTCGTGCCCGGTGCAACCGGCAAGGCGGGTGTGGGATTGTTGGAAGGTCAGTCCGACGCCGGCCTGGATGTGGAAGGCGATATCGATGGCACCCCAGGGGAGGGGAATGGGCAACTGCTGCGCGTTCCGGAAAAGACCGGCCCCGCTTCGGGATTGCGGCTGTACGTGAAGCTCAACGAGGAACAAATCGACTCCGAAAACCCCGAAGCCCTGGTGACCATCACCAAGGGCGTGGCCAGCCGGGTGTCCAGATATTTGGAAACGCTGGTCAACCCGTTGACCGGGCAAATGCGCCGCATCACCAAGGATTTGCGGGATCGGGTGGGCGAGCTGGATTCGCAATTGAAACGGTTGGAGGAGCGCATCGACCGAAAACGCGCCGGGTTGCGCGCCAAGTTCAATCGCTTGGAATCGAAGATGTCTTCCCTGCGCTCCCAGCAGACCTTCATGCAGAGTCAAATGGCCGGAATGGGGGGTGGCGGCGGCTTGCCGGGACTGCCCGGTTAAGAGAGCGACACAACCGATCCGGAGCGACGCCGGCAGGGCGGGTTGGACGCCGGAAAGCGAGGCCCTGGAATCTGAAATGATGGAACATGAAAAACAACGGCATTTTGCCGAATTGAGATCGGAAAAAGCCTTATTATCAGGGAGCCGCAACAGTGAAAGGGTATAGCAGATATTCACAAGCCTACAAAAAGGCCGCGGTCAGCACGGTGGATCAAAAAAAGCTGATCATCATGCTTTATGACGGCGCCATTCGCTTCCTTTCCGTTGCCACCGGCAAGATCGAGAAAGGAGACATCTACGAGGCGCATAAAAACCTGATCCGCGGAAAGAGCATTATAGCGGAACTTCTGGCGTCCCTGAACATGGAGGGTGGCGGGGAAATCGCCCGCAATCTGCAGAGGCTCTATACCTATATGTTCAACGAGTTGATCGAGGCCAATCTGAACAGCGATGTCCCACGGGTCAATATGGTGGTCGATCTATTGAAGGAATTGCGGGCTGGATGGGATGGAATCGAGAACGGGGCCACCAAGGCCATCGCACCGCAGGAAGCGATAGCCCGGGAAACCATCGCCGCCAAGCCCGGAAGGAGCAGGAAGAGCATCAATCTTGTGTACTAGGGCGCGCGAAAGCGCCTGATCGCATGAAAATCGGGAGCACCCGAACGGTCTTCCCATGAGACGGAGCAATGACGAAATGCCACAAGCAAATCCGTATCACGCATACGAGAAAACGAGTGTGCAGACCGCCGATCAGCGGCAGTTGATTCTCATGCTCTACGATGGGGCGATTCGCTTCATGCAAAGAGCCAACAAGATGATCGACGCCAAGGACGTGGAAGGCGCGCATAATTACCTGATCCGGGCCAGGGATATCGTGTCCGAGCTGCTTTCCACCCTCAAGCCGGAAAAAGGCGGCGAAATCGGCGCCAATCTCCAGGGGTTGTACGTGTACATCTTCAATCGCCTGGTGGAGGCCAACCTGGCCAAGGATAAGGCTCTGGTGGATGAAGTGATTCACCTGATGATCACGCTCCGTGAAGGCTGGGCCGGAATCAAACCTGCCGCCGCGCCAAAGAGCGATGGAGCGATGCGGCAGAAGGTGGACGTACGCAGCTAGGGCCCCCCGGCGGAGTTCGTTGCCGGCGCCTGCCCCGAACCGGGAGCAGTTGGAATTCCCGGCGGTGGAAATGAGATTTGAGGGAACGGGCTCGCTGGAAGGAAGGGCTCCAGGGCAACCGAAATAGCGGGATCGTGACGGATGCATTGCATCCCGGACTGGCTTTGGGCCAGACAGGCTAAACGATAGGCAGGGCAATCCTGGCGGCCGCCAACTGGCTGCCGTGGGGATCCTGCTTGCGACCGTGGGCCTGCGTGGCGGGAAGCCGGAGCGCTGCAATATCCGCTAAGCATCCTCCCCATTTGGGGCGAGTGATTCGGAACGGGCAGCGAAGCACGGGTTTCCGGAAGAAAAGCGAACCGTGGCGGCACGGTGCGGGCGGACGGCCCGGTCCGGATGACGGACAGGGATAGTTACGCCCAGGCACCCAGTGCGGCAGACGGTGAACTATGCGTGCATGGCGGAGTGCCTCCGCGGTGCGGAAGGGGCAGTTGCGCCTTCCGGCCGGGGATGGATTCTCCCTGTGCCCGATGGAATGCAACGGCGGTGGACCCATGGGCGGTTATTCGCCCCGTGTTCCATTTCCGTGGATTCCGGAGCAGCCATGATCCGCGGGCCGGCAACGCGTCCTGGATCATGGACGAGCCAATGACACCGGGGAGCAAACGCGCCCCGGGAAGGATGCAATACGCTTCCTTCGCATGACGCGTGGCTGTGCGAGATGCGCGAAAGCCGCGAAAATGAGGATCGAACGCTTTGTTCATGCTCTGGCGGTTCATGCTCTGGCGGTTCATGCTCTGGAAACATGCAGCAGATGTGCCAAGCCGTGCAAGGCGGTTTCGATGAGGTTGCATTGCGAACCTTGAACGGAACCGTGCGTGCGGCTGGGCCGTAACGGCCGGGAGCGCCAGCACGTTCCGGGCCGGAAAAGCGGTGAATGCACCGCTGGAAAATCGGTCTCCAGGCAGGATATGGCCGGCTGGCATAAGGCCATGGGAGGCCCCGTCTTAAACCTGGTGTTGTTGCGGGGGGACTTGTCCTTCCAGGCACCCCTGCCCCCATGGGGCGGAGTGCGCGGCACCGGATAACGAGACGTATGCATCGCCGGCGCGCGCGATTGCGCCGCTCCGGAGATTCCCTTGTACCGGTCTCTCCTAGGGGGTGGTGTTGTGCGTTAATGGATGAATAAAACTATGTTTTATTTATCATATTATTTTTCATTCATTTTCGATGATTCCGGAAATTGTTCCGGAGGCGCGGAAAGGGATGGTTTCACCCGCGCGGGAAAGGATTCTCGCGCTTCAGCCCATACAAGGAGGTAGTCATGGGAGCTTTGTCGATCAATCATAATACTCAGGCGATCAACACCCACCGCAATCTGCTCAATGTGGAGCGGCGGATGAAGAGCAGCCTGGAACATTTGTCATCTGGCGAGAAGATCGTCCGCGCCGCGGACGCTCCCGCCCAGTTGATGATTTCGGAACAGATGCGGGCTCAGATTGCCTCGGTGTCGCAAGCCATCGAGAACGCGCATACGGGCGTTTCCATGGTGCAAACCACGGAAGCTGTGTTGGACGAGGTGAACCGGTTGCTGGTGTCCATTCGCCAGCGGGCCATTCACGCCGCCAACGAGGCCGCAAACGATCCCAACATGTTGGAAGCCGACCAGTTCGAAATCAAGAACGCGTTGGAATCCATGGACCGCATCGCCCAGTTCTCCCAGTTCGGCAAGAAGAAGCTGCTGGACGGAAGCAACGGGGTGAACGGGCTGGCGGCCGGCGATGGCCTGACCTTCCTCAAGGCCACTCCGGTCACGATCGGATCCACGCCCCAGGGGTATGAAATACGGATCACCCAAGGGGCCACCAAGGCCACCTATACCAGCGAGTTCGCGCTCACCAACGAGATCATCAACGAGGAAATCAACATCTCGATGGAAGAGAACGGCCGCGTGGCCAGCCTCACTACCAAAAAAGGCGAGGACATCCAGGTCTTCCTGCGCAGGCTGCAGAACGCCCTGGACCTCGACGGTTTGGATGTGGAGGTCTCCAAGACCGAAGACGACCGGATCGTCTTCACGCACGGCAAGTTCGGCTCCGAGTCCAACTTTACGGTGGTTGCCGACAAGGCCGGCTTCGTCAGTACGTCGCTGACGGAACCGAACTTCATCGAAAATGGAATGGATTTGGCCGGCACCATCAACAACCAGTTGGCATTCGGTCATGGGCGGATTCTCACGGCCGCCGAAGGCACGCAAGCCAGCGGTCTGCAGGTGCTTTATTCCGGCGATACTCCGGGCGATCCCACCCAGCCGGTGGGCCGGGTCAAGGTGAACCAGGGCTCGCTGGTCTTCCAGGTGGGCCCGGATGCCGGGCAACAGGTGTCCGTCGCTCTCAACAGCGTCAACACCCGCACCATGGGCCTCAACGTGCCCAACGATAGCCAGTACAAGAGCCTGTCCGAAGTGGACGTGCGGACTCCCCAGGGCGCGCAGGACACCATGCGCCTGGTGGACAAGGCCATCGACGACGTGACGTCCGTTCGGGGCGAGTTGGGCGCCGTGCAGAAAAACGCCATGGAATCCAACATCCGTTACCTGAACGTGTCCCGCGAGGAACTAATCTCCGCCGAGTCGGTGATCCGCGATGCGGATATGGCCGCCGAGGTGAGCGAGTTCACCCGGAACAAAATCATCATGGCGTCCGGTCTGGCGATGTTGGGTCAGGCCAATCAGCTTTCGAACAACGTGCTGTCGCTGATTCAGAACGCCTAAGGGCGGCCTGACTCGCAGTTGATGCGTTGAGGAGGAACCGGTGGCGCCCGGAACAGTACGGGATCGCCAGCGCTTTCCTTTACTCGAAAGGTGGCAAGCAGTGGGCTGACCGGCCGGTTCCGCCGTTTTATGACGGCGGGACGGCCGGGCAGGCCAGCCCCGCAACCCGGGATGCGCAACCGGCATCGGGATGGGAAGCGGGCGCTGACGAAAAAAACGGGTTGAAATAACACGGCCCAGTGAAAGTAGGCACAGTGGAAGCCGCGCAGGGAAGCGCGGTGTGTATAAGGTTCGGCTCAGGCCTCGGGAAACAGGATCGGGCCTGCATCAACCGGAAACCAGGGAGGATACGGAAAACCTCGCAAGCGGGACGAAAAAAATAAGGCGCGGATGGGAGAGGCCGCCCGCGCCGTCAAATTAGGATGAACCGGTTGTGTCAGCAACCGGAGCATTGCGATGTCGGTCAAGTGCGAATCAACCATTGTCGCACAGGACAAAAAGCAAGTACTGCGCCAAGGAACTTGGCACAGCAAGGTAACACGCCATCAACCCCCAACCGTGGGAGGCGAGACATGGGAACGACGATACTCAACAAACGGTTTGCCAAAACCGGCGAACCGCCCCCATGTCCCACTCCGCATGGCGCGCAGGGAAAAAGCTTTTTCCGTTCGCCCAGGCCAACGGGATGGCTGCAATTCGAGTCGGGTTGGCTCGATACCGATCAGATTTTGAAGAATTTGGAAACCATGGTGTCACTGCTTCAGAAGACCCAGGAAGGCTTGATGGGAATCGACCAGTTGCTCAACGATGCAGTGGCCCATGTCAATGAATGTTGGAACAAAGGCGACAAGCGTATGGATCCCCCGGAAAAAGTGGAAAACCTGGTGCGGTTACGGCTGGGTCAGATGGACGAGATCGCCCGCCAGTGCCGCTTTCATGGCAGGGGATTGCTTGATGGCCAATCCGGCGTCACCGGCGCCGGAAAGGGCGTGACGTTCATCCGGGGCGGGCCCAACACCCGCTCTTCACCGGAGGAAGGGTATGCGGTGGATGTCCAGGCACTGCCCGGACGCACCTACCTCCAGGGCGGAGTGGCCCTGGACGACGAATGGGTGCGGGCGGAACAGGAGATCTTCCTGGCGGAAGGAGAATACTTCATCCGATATCCAATCAGTCCCGGAGAAACCGTGGCTTCGCTCATCCGGGGATTGCGGGAAGAAACCCGGGCGGCCGGAATGGATTTGGAAATCGGGATCTCCCCCAAGCGGAAATTGATCGTGCGCCACAACCAGTACGGATCGCAATACAAGTTCAAGGGATGCAGCTTCAAAACACCCCTGCTCTCCAAGCGGCCCGGAAAGGTGGAATGGAGCCGCAAGGGGAGGGATATACAAGGCACCATCGGCGGCGAGCCCGCATTTGGAATCGGAAGGATGATGGTGGGCTATCTGGACAACGAGCATACATCGGAATTGTCCGTGGCCTGGTTGGGAGGCGTATTGAAGAACGGCCGGGTCGGCTCGTGCCAGGTCGCGCAAAACGCCCTCGAATTTCAGGATGGAACGGCCGCGGACGAGGTGTCGGTCCGGGTGGCGTTGCCCTCCTTCCTTTCCACGAATGCATGCCGGTGGATGGATACGCACAGCGGATTCGGAGCGTTGTCCCAGGTGGCCTTCGGCAGTTGGCAGGAACTGCGGGACTCGCTGCATCTGCTCTATGCCTTCTCCTTCGAAATCGAGGACTGGAAGGAGCGGGTGAGTGGTTGGATAAAGCGCTATCAAAATCAGGCCCTGGCCTGCCTGCGCAAGGGCCGGCTTTTCAGGGAGCATCCCGAGGAGGATGAACGGGTCACCGCCCATCAGGCGGAACGGATGGCCCACCAACTCAAGGAGATGATCCAGGGGGGGCTGATAATTCCCCAAATAACGGCTGGGGAGGAAAAGGTGAACTGAAGAAAGGAAGGACAAAGCCCGCTTCATGGGTCCGACAACGACATCCGTCAGGAGGGAAAACGGACGGAGCGCCAATGCAGGACGGAGCGCCAATGCA
>CAZOXD010000013.1:13316-34649 GCA_964583525.1 uncultured Pseudomonadota bacterium | reverse complement strand
ATCCGTCAGGAGGGAAAACGGACGGAGCGCCAATGCAGGACGGAGCGCCAATGCAGGACGGAGCGCCAATGCAAAACCTGGCGAGCGGTATTCGGCGGATTGTGAAGATCGCCTGTTGAGTCCGGAAGCCGGCATGCCCGAGCTGCCGGGTTGAACAGACGGTCATCGGAAGACCATCGGAAGACCATCGGAAAACGATGGAGCGAATGGATCGGAAGATTCGCGCAAGATCGGAACCGGGGATTTCAGGCCTGGAGGGCCGATGAAAACCCGGAAAAATTGCCATTGCGCCGTGAGCGCAATTGGTGGAACGGGTGCCCTTGCACTAAGGCGCCGGAAACTGGGGGAGTGAACCGTCCGGTGCAGCACCGTTGAAGGCGCTGTCAATGCAGGCGCTGTCGATGCAGGCTGTGCCGATGCAGGCGGTGCCGGAATCCAGCGTGGGCAATGACCACCTGGTGAGGCAGGGCGATCGGGAGGATATTCCCGGATCAGGACGCCCCGCCTGACCAGACGGTCATTGGAAGACCGCGAGGAGCACGAATGGTCCGTGGGCCGGGATGGCCCGATACGGAACTGGACCAGGTGGCTCCGGGCAACCGCCTTCCTTTAGGGAGGAACTGTTACCCCGGTGATTCGCCAGGGCTCCGGCTATCCGGGAGTTTTCCCTCAAGTGGAGGGGACCCACTCCATGGGGTATCCGGGGTCCGGGTAGATCCGTGGTCAGCGCCTTCCAGGGATTGGCATACCCCGGGGGACACCGAGGTGCAATCGGTTCCGGAGTGGACGGATCCGTGGATGAGTGCGCCTACCCAGGAGCGGTGGCGGACGGTCCGCGCACAGGCATGCATCCGTGCACGCCTGCCGGGCGGAACTCTCCGCGATCGATCCACCAGGGGCGGGAGTATATCCTGCCCGGGGTGGAGGGTCGCATCGTTCCAGGCGGTGATGCTCCCGCAACGCCTGCGGGCCCGGGTACGCCCAGGCACGCCGGTGGAGCGATTGGTATAGCGAGGATCACCAGGTGCCACCACGCCGTGCCTTCGTGCCTTCGGGCATCTGGGCAGGGTCATGGGAGGACCCGCGTAGTTCGACAATTTGAGGCCCATGGAAGGTCCAGGCGTGGCCGGGATCCCATGGCGCGTGGAGGAAACATGGGGAACCGTGGCTCCCTCACATTCGCCAGGGAGGAGTCCGCGGCGTCCGGAGCGAGGCATGCGAAGGTATATCCTGCCGCATCCAGTCATGGGCAGGTCTATCTGCCGTTACGGGCATCATTCCGCCGCTGTATGCGGGATGGGTTCGCTCGCGGTGGGGAGGATGTGAGGAGGAGCAGGGCTTCCGCGGTCGTGTACCAGGGAGCCGTAGATGGTGGAGTAGTGTACTTTTGTATACTTTTGCCAAAGATCTGGGATTGCCCGCAGCCCGGTATTGGTTGCCGGCGATACGGGGGTATGCAGGTGGAGTGACCGTGCGATGAGGCTGGGCGCCAGGAAAGTCGTCAGGCGTCCGGGTTGATCGGACGGCCTTGTGCCGTCAAGGAACGACCGGCTCCGGGAAGTGGGATTTTCCGGGCATTTCCCCGCACCCGCAGGGGACCGCTCTCCTCCCGATTGGGGAGGAGCCGGTTCCGGGCGGGCCGGGCAGGGACCCGGTGTACCCATCCATGGGTGCCGGCCGGATGCGGTGTGTTTCCCCGGGGTGGGGTGGATTCGTCCACCCGGACCCTGGACGAGCGCCGCAAACCAGGTTTCCGCCGCACCATTCCACCGGGTGCACCCCTCCCATGCGGGAGTGGGTGTGCCGTGGGGGTGGCGTCATGGCTCTGCGCTTTACGCGCAGTCCCAGGCGGAGGACCTCGTGGCGGATAGGAACCTGCCACGCTTGAGCAGGGAGGAGTGTCAGATCCTCCCGAAGAGGCGGCAGGGGCGGATATCTCCCCCTCTCCCTAATGGATTCAGGGGAGAAAACCGTCCACTGCAGGGCCTTCCCGGGAGTGGAAGGTTCCTTTAGCGCCCGGGTTCGTCTTGTAAGCACCCGGGGAAGCGAACACCAGAGAGGAAAGGAGTTGCCTATCGAATGAATTGAACAGTCCCTGCCAGGGTGCTCGACGAGCCGGACGGAGGCTGCCTTATGGGCGTGTCTCCCTCGGTGAAATCAGTATCCACGGGGATTGACAGGATTGCCGCTGTCATCCGGACGAGAGGTGTGTTCTCTCTATCGCGGCCGGGTGACGGGCAATGGACGGCGGATGGTGAGCAGAGCGTGGCATCTTCCTTCTCCAAAATTTGGAACGGAGAGAGAGGGTACGAGTAGCAGGCCACCGGCGCCATCCGGCGCTGGGGAAGCGAGCTTCCCCTATTTCACGACACCCCGGTTCGCTCTGCGGTTCCTCAACGGACGGACGGAATGGGAACCGGGGGAGGAAGGTCATCGCCACGCGGTGTCAGACGCGGCGATGCGCCGGGATCGAACCCTCCTGCCAAGGATTGGGGAGGTAGTAACTCACCGGCCGGGTGGAGTGGTCTCACACGACGCTCGCACCTTCCGGGTCAAGGATGATCTTTCATTCAACACGGAGGTTGTAACATGAGTTTGCGAATCAACCATAATATTCAGGCCATCAACAGTCACCGGCAATTGCTGGTCAATGACAGGTTGATGGGCAAATCCCTGGAGAAGTTGTCCTCGGGGATGAAAATCAACCGGGCCGCCGACGGCCCGGCCGCATTGATGATCTCGGAGCAGTTGCGCTCCCAGGTCGGCAGTCTCAACGCGGCCGTGGACAACTCGGAATCGGCCATCACCATGGTGCAGACGGCGGAAGCTTCGCTGGTCGAGGTGAGCAACCTGCTCACAGCGGTCGGCGGACTGGCCATCTCCGCCGCCAACGAAGGGGTCAACGACGAGCAGATGCTCGAGGCCCTGCAGTTGGAGGTGGACCAATCCCTGGACACCATCGACCGTATTGCCGCCAACGCCCAGTACGGCAAGAAGAAGTTGCTGGACGGAAGCACGGGCGCCAACGGCGTCGGCATCGGCGAAAACATTCAATTCGTCGAAGCCAGTACGGCCACCCGCACTTCTCCCGTGGAAGGGTACGGCGTCAAGGTCGACCGGCTCGGTTCCCGGGCCAGGATCGATGGCAGCGTTGCCCTCACGCAGGAGATGATCGACGGCGGCGAGGAATTCACCATCGCCGAAGCCGGGCGAACGGTGACCTTCACCGCCACCAAGGATGATTCGGTGAGCCAGGTCTTCGGAAAACTCAATTCCGAGTTGTCCAAGTCCGGGATAGACGTCGTGTTCGAGATGAGCGACGACGGTGTCCTCAGCCTGCGGCACAACCAGTTCGGAAGCAAATTCGACATCCAGGCGTCTTCGTCCACCGCTGGTGTGCTCTCCGCGGAATCGCGGCAGATGGTGCGGTCCGAGGGTGTCGACATCCGGGGAACCATCGGGGACGAGGTTGCCCCGGGTGAAGGCCAGATCCTCACCGGCTCGGAAGGCACGCGCGTGGAAGGGCTGACCGTCCGCTACACCGGCGACAAGGTGGTGGACGTGGCCGGCGAGGAGGTTTCCGGAAAGGTGGCTGTGTTCCAGAACTCCCTGATCTTCCAGGTGGGTCCGAACGTCGGCCAGACGGAGTCCATCTCCCTCATCAACACCAATACCCGTGTTCTGGGGAAAGGCGTTCCCAACGAAAGCGGATTCCGCTACCTGCGGGATATCAACATCCGCACGCCCGAAGGAGCGACCGATGCCCAGAGGATCGTGTCCAAGGTGTTGGACGAGGTCAACACAACCCGGGGCGCAATGGGCGCCTTCCAGAAGAATACCCTGGAAAGCAACCTGCGTCAGCTCCGGGTCAACGTGGAAGAATTGACCAATGCGGAATCCGTTATCCGGGATGCCGACATGGCCAAGGAAATCACGGAATTCACCCGCAACAGCATCATGATGCAGTCCGCGACGGCCATGTTGGCGCAAGCCAACCAGACCCCGCAGACCGTGCTGGCGCTGCTCGGGTAATTTCCCCTCTTCCCTCCCGCCGCGGGAATGTTCCCGGCGGGGGGGAGCTTTTTCCCGTCATGAACCGGGAAAGCGGGAAAGTGATGTGGAAGCGTTTGAGAAAGATTACCGGATGGCCCGGGAAGGGCCATGAACGGAGTGTCTCAGTGAGCAGGTGCGACTGTAAATGGGCGTGGATCGATGAGTTGAAGCGATCCTCGGAAATGGAAGAGGAACCATGAGATTCGATGCACCCGGCCCGGGCAGCGGCAATGTCCGCTTTCCTTTGCAGCCGGGCGAACCGATCGCCAAAGCTCCCTCGTTGCGAGGGAGACTCCCACGAAGGGGCCCCTTGCCGGGTGCTGGCCCGGCAAGGGGCTCCGGGCTCCTTCGGAGATCGGGCGGGAATAAGGACCCGGAATCGGATCCGAACACCGGTTCCTCGAGGCCGGATGTGTCTTCCCAGAGCGTTTCCCCGGGCCAATGGCCACCCAGGGGAAACATTGTGGGAAGGAGCATCGCAGGAACGATGCCCCGCGAAGTTTCGAACCGCGAAAAGCCGAACCCGGGGGCGTTTCCGATGAAACTCCCTGCATTCGGCGCGCCGATGCGTGGCGGTATTTGGCTGTCATGGATCGTTCCGGAGGGCTTGAGGGTGGAGGACTCCACCCGGAGTCCCGGATCTTTCGGTGGCATCCGGTGGCATCCGGTGTGGGAATGTACCCAGCTTCTGTCCGGAGGAATACCGGCCCTTGCCGCCCGGTGCGAATACCCAGGTGTTTTCCCAAGCGCCGGCATCCTCAAGGCGATGGCGGCCTGGAATACAGGGAGCCCATGCCGGGATTGAAAGCCTGGCGCCGGGGCAGAACATTGAGCCGATGCCCGCGGGGAGTTGGTGACGGCGGAGACGGGCGCGGAATAGGCCCTCAATGCTGTTCCCGTGCAGGCTTTGCGAGGCGTGGGTGGCGTGGAATGAAACAGACCAGGCGCCGCCTGGGCGCCCTGGCCGGGATCGATTCCCGGCTTGGAGAGACAGCCCTGGCAGCGTCCTGTAAACGACATGCGCGGATCCGGCAGAAGGCATGCCGGAACCGGAGAGTGAGAAGGCCCTGGGGCGAATTATCCGTCCCGGGAAGGGTGCCGTTTCCCCTTGAGGCGTGAAATGCCGCAGGGCGTGAATTGGAGGCGCCGGTAGAATAAATTTAAACGCCGGCAAGGGCCGGACACGCTTGTCCGGCCCGGGAAGAATAGGCGGCGCAACCAGCGCCGGCCGGCGATTGGCCACCCCCGGGGGCGGATTGGACTCGCCCTGGTGGCATTTCCGTGGAGGAGTGAAAGAGGCCAATGGGTCTCCCGCTTCTCCATGGATGCGTGAGGTGGTGGCAGTACAGACAATCAGGGACGGGTCTCCGTACACCTGTCCCGCTCCTCCCGAAACGGTGGAGGGGAAGGTCCTTTTCGTATTGGAAGAGGGTGGATCTCTCCGTCGGACGGGAGGGGGTGGTTTCCCCGGAGCGCCCGCCTGCAGACACAGGCAATCCGTGAAGTGAAGCGGTGGGCTCCCGGGATGGAAAAACCGTGCGGTTCCCCACCCGTGGAGTGGTCCGTGTGTGTGGAATCGTTAGGAATGAAGGAATGAGAGGCCAGCGCGGGACCTGACAGGCGCGGCTCCATCCTCTCCCCGTAACCAGGGGAGTGGTGGGACTGCCGCAGAGGTCCGCAAAGGCCGGATGTCCGGTGGCCGGGATATGGGGAAGTCCCAGATCCCGGCCGGGTGCCGGGCGGAAACAGGTTGAAGCGGCGTGAACCGCTCCCATCTTCGGCGCACCTGGCGTGGGGGAGTACCACCCCTCTCCGGAGCCGTTGCAGGGGGTGGTGTACCCGCCGCAGATGGCGGGATTCGATCATCCCCGCACGGAAGGTGTGGTGGTGGATGGACGGAGTGCCGCCATGGAGGTCCCATCCCGGGCTGGGTTGCGCTCGCATGTATTCGTGCGCCCACCTCCCGGGAGGGGTGCCGTCTCTCCCGGGGAGGAAGAAGCATCCGGGAGCAAGGCGGAGAAAGATTGCACCGCTGATTCCGTGAAGGCTGCCCTGGTAACGCCTTGGCGGGACGGTGTTCGAGGAATGGATGCGGCCGGGGGAGAATCCCTCCCCCCTGCCCGTTCAAGCGGGGTGGTGTACCCACCGCCATGAAATTGCGGTGGGCCCTAGTGCGATATGGCTGTGCGAAAGGGGCGGACTGCGCCGCGGTTCCCGCACGAATCCGTGCGGAAGTGTATCCGCCACCCCGTGGGCCTCACCCTGACGGGTGTCCGGCCATGGGTGGCGGTGGTGATGGAGTCGTCAACAGTGAAACCGCCCGTCCCTGGAGGATGGCGATGAACGGAATGCCCGAGGAACCCGAAGGCGGAAATTTCCGCCTGCTCAGGCTGGAGGGAGGCGAACACCCGGAATGGACGGATCCGTCCGTCCCCGGTGGTTGCGCTGTCCCGGAGAGCCGGGATCGCACCCCCAGGTGCGCCGTCTCCAGTTGGAGGGCCGCCCTTGGTGGATTGGTGAACCCGTACTCCCGGAATTCCAATGCCGGGCCGGAAAAGGGAGGCCCCCGCCCACGCGGAGATCCGGGCGGTGGATGGCCGGCACAGCCAGGAGACTTTGAACGGCCGCGGGCCGTGATGAAAGGAAGGGCCGCCACTACGGACGATACCGCGGATGCCACCGCGGATGCCACCGCGGATGCCGCAGTGGACGATACCGTGGACGATACCGTGGACGATACCGTGGACGATTCCGCGGATGCCACCGTGGAGAGGTGTACACGCTCCCTCTCCGCTCGAGGTGCGGTGGTGAAGCCCGGTGCGGATTTGCAGGAAGACCTGCCCCCGGAGTGCGCCAGGCCCTGACTTGGTTTTCAGGCGCCGGTGCGCCCGCCCCGTGAATGAATTCGGGGCCGGAGGTGCGTGCAGGATGAGAATGAAGATTTTTAAATGTTTGCGTCCGTCCGGGCTCGAGTTGGGTCCGGCCGCCACGCCGCAGTATCGGGCTGGGCGGTATTTTTGACGGATCCGGTGGGGAAGTGTCACTCGCTGGGCCTGAATCGGTGTGGAAATGTGCTCCGTGGAGGGTCCTGCTCCGCCTGTGGGCGGAAGTTTCCCGCCGGCCACTGCCGCTCCATGGGGTGGTGTACCCGGGGAGTGGTGGGTCAAGGACCCGTGTATCCGGTCTTCTCCGTGGAGGAGTCCGCCTCGCGCGGGGCGCATGGTTGGGCATTGGTACTGGGTGCAGCGGTGACGGTGGGTCTTGAGGGATTCCTGCGAGGGACTCCATAGAGGGACGTCATCCGTCGGCATGCTGATCTGGCGAGAGGGTTGGGTCGCGCATGAAACCCGGTCAAGGATGAAGCAGTTCATAAACCACAGGGAGGTAGTCTCATGGTTTTGCGAATCAACCATAACATCGCCTCATTGAACGGGGCGCGGCTGCTCGTGGAGAACGGCACGACGCTCCGCAAGTCGCTGGAACAACTCTCCTCGGGAATGCGGATCAACCGCGCCGCCGACGGACCCGCTGCCCTGATCATCTCCGAGCAGATGCGCTCGCAGATCGGCGGGGTCACCCAGGCCATCGACAACGCGGAAACCGGCATCACCATGGTGCAAACCACGGAAGCCGCAATGACCGAGGTAACCAGTCTTCTCACCAAGATCCGGCAACTGGCCGTGGCCGCCGCCAACGAGGGCGCCAACGACGAGAACATGCTGGAAGCCGACCAGTTGGAGTTGGAAAACGCCCTCGACTCCATCGACCGGATTGCGGTCAACGCGCAATTCGGTGTGAAGAAGCTGCTCGACGGCAGCACGGGCGCCAACGGGGTCGGCATCGGCGAGGGCCTGGATTTCATCGCTGCCTCCCCGGCCACCATAAGGTCCCCCGTGGAAGGTTATGCGGTGCGGGTGTTCCAGAACGGAACCCGGGCCAGGGTGGACGGCACCACGGCCCTTACCGAGGAAATGATCAACGAGGAGGAGGAATTGACCATCGCCGAAGGCGGGAGGTCGATTTCCATCACCGCCAAATCCGGCCAGTCGGTCAATCAGTTCTTTGGATTGCTGAACAATGAAATCCTCAAGGGCGGCCTCAATGTGGAAGTGACCCTCAACGAGGACGACACCTTGTCCTTGGTGCACAAGGAATACGGGAGCGATAACGAATTTTCCGTCTCCTCTTCCACCGCCGGTCTGCTTTCCAGCGAGTCCAGGACGATGGAATCGGCCACTCCGGGGCAGGACATCCGGGGCACCATTGGTAAGGAAGTAACCACGGGGAAAGGCCGGGTGCTGACCGGTGCGGAAGGCACCAGGGTGGAAGGGCTAACCCTCCGATACAGCGGTTCTGAACTCTCCGATGGAGAAGATGGAGATCCCGTGGGCCGGATGGCGGTCTTCCAGAACTCCCTCATCTTCCAGGTGGGTGGCAACGTGGGGCAGACCGTTTCGGTCTCCCTGGTCAACGTCAATACCCGGGTGCTGGGACGAGGAGTCCCCAATGCGAGCAAGTACCAGAGCATCCGTGACGCCGACCTGCGCTCCGCAAAGGGCGCGGAAGACACGCAACGCCTGGTGGACCGGGCCATCAACGAACTCACCACGTCCCGAGCCCGGTTGGGGGCCTTCCAGAAGAACAGCCTGGAAGCCAATCTTCGTCAGCTCCGGATTAACGTGGAAGAGTTGACCAACGCGGAATCGGTGATTCGCGATGCGGACATGGCCCAGGCCATCGCCGCGTTTACGAGGAACAAAATCATGTTCGAATCCTCGACGGCGATGTTGGCCCAAGCCAACCAGATTCCGCGCACGGTTCTTACCTTGTTGCAGTAGGGAGTGTGGAATGACGGCCCCCCGCAATCTGGGGCGTTGTTGGTGGGGGGATGTAGCGCAGTAACGCAGTTGTCGGTGCGCTACGAGGTTGTAGTGGCAGGTGCAGTATCAACCAGGGGGGGGCGGACCATCCCACCGGTGGGGAGGTCCGCCACCCACGGATGTCCGGAGCGGCGCAGCCTGGCTGGAATCGGGTTTCCAAGCTTCAGGGCCATCCTCCAGGCGCAAGGGCCGGAGCAAATCCAATCCGGTCCCCGCGCCTGGCCCAACATCGCGGAATGGCCCGGGAGAACCACGGGGCCGGAGGAGGACCCGTTGTTTCAGGAACAAAGAGAACGCCTTGTTGTTGGCGCGAAGGGCCGGAGAGAAGGCTTTCCGACGATATTTTCCGGTCGTGCGCGGCATGAATAAAGGCGGGCGGGGAACCGTCCGCGTTGTCCAATGGATGGTTGTTTGTGCAGTCGCAAACCCGTGAACTCCCTGGTGGGAGAGCCAACCGCGAAGAAGGACCCGGCTCTTCCGCCCGGGAGACTATTTCCGGACGGCCCGGGGTTTGGCAACGAGAACCCAAACCTGCATGGGCGGTGCCGGTTGCAGGAAAAGAGTACAGCAGGCAAAGAGTCCTGCAGGTGAAGAATCCGGGAGGAATACAGCGGGAAGCATCGGAGCGTGAGAGGTTCCGGGATTTCACGGTGTATTTGACGGTGGTATTTGGACGTGCTGAATCAGTGCGGTCCTGTGTGATAGGAAGACCTTGATGCGGGGGTGAATCCACCCTCCGGTTATTCCTGCTCGCGTGGAATCGCGTATCGTTTCAGACGCGTCCGGTAAACAAGCAAGGGGCCTCATGGAGGCCCTCTTCAATCCGGGTGCGGTAGTGCGTCCTGAATTTTCAGGCGCGCCCGCGGGTGGGTTTCCATGCCCAAGTATGGATAGCCCCGCCAAACCCGGGGGCATTATAGAGGGACGGACAAGCCTGTCCGGCCCGGGGAAACCGGTGCAGAGGTCTGTCCCCCTCCGGGGACGGATCGGCGCGGGAATGCCCTGAAAGGGCAAGGTAGGCGAACAGGCAGGCAACCGGACACCTTCGGGTGGAGTGGTGGGTCCTGGGCCGGCAGCAACAGGCGCCGCCAGGCCATATCTCCGCCGGCAGGGATGCGCCGGGCTCCGCCAGGGAATATCCGGGTGGGTCCCAGTGCGCCGGAGCCGGACCAGGTGTGCCCGGGTGTGCCCCGGTGAATGGGTGTATGGGTGTGTAGAAATGCGGGTTTCCGCGTAATCATGCGCTCCCGTGTGCCCTCATGCCAACGGAAGGGTGCTGGCAGGACCGGGTGTGCCCAATTGTGTCCCGGTGTGCCCAAACGGGCCGGAACCGAGCCAGCGTGCCGGGTGGCGCGAGAGGGCCGGACCAGCCGGAAATTGGGACAGTTTTGAACCGATGGAGGGTACCCGGAAAAAGTACTTGTGATGTGAAAAGACGCCAAGTGCAACGGATTGAATCGAAACCGGAGTGAAAGGCCTCCGGCTATATAGAGTAAGGAATAACCCAATATCCCGCCTCTGGATGGAGGTGGAACGCGCCCCCCGGCAGCGGGTGGTTCTTTGCGCGAGGCCCCATGGGAAGGGTGCTGCGCGCGACGTGACAAGGAGTTCTGCAATGGCTTTGAGAATCAACAACAATCCGGCTGCGATCAATGCGCAAAGGAACCTGATCCAGAACCAGGAAAATCTGGTCAAATCACTGGAGAAGCTGTCATCCGGTTCCAAGGTGAACCGGGCGGGCGACGGCCCCGCGGCGCTGATCATTTCCGAACAGATGCGGGCCCAGATTTCCGGGGTCAAGCAGGCCATCGACAATTCGGAGGCCGCCATTGGCATGATCTCGACCGCGGAAGGCGCGCTGAACGAGATCAGTGGACTCCTCACCCGCGTCCGCCAACTTTCCGTTCATGCGGCCAACGAGGGCGCCAATGACGAGGTGATGCTCCAGGCCGACCAATTCGAGATCGACAATGCCCTGGACACCATCGACCGGATGACCTTCAACACCCAGATCGGGCTGAAAAAAGTGCTTGATGGAAGCCAGGGGGCCAATGGAGTCACCAATGGGGTGGGACTGGAATTCGTGGGGGCCACCCCGAATTCTAAAACCTCTCTCGTGGAGGGATACGTGGTTTCCGTGGAATCCCTGGGCACCCGTGCCCGGGTGGAGGGTACGCTTACCGAGGATATGGTCGAGGAAGGCGAGGAAATCACCATTGCGGAAAGTGGGCGCACGGTGTCCTTCAAAGCCACTCCCGGGGATACGGTGGCGCAAACCCTCGGCAAGTTGCGGGGGGAACTCGAGCAGATCGGATTGAATGTCAACCTGATTGCCAATGAAGATGGCGACATCGTCCTGGAGCATAAAAACTTCGGCAGCGAATATGAGTTTGCCGTCGCCTCTTCCACGGGCGGGTTTCTCTCCGAGGAGGACGGGATTATGGAGAAAGCCGCGCCGGGCACCGATATCATGGGAACCATCGGTGAGGAGGTTGCCTTCGGGCGGGGTCAAATCCTCACGGGGAGTGAAGGCACCAGGGTGGAAGGCGTGCAGGTGCGCTACCAGGGCGAGGAACCCGGCGAGGATGTGGGCCGGGTGTCCGTGTTCCAGAACTCCCTGGTGTTTCAGATCGGTGGAAATGTGGGCCAGACCGTCTCCGTTTCCCTCAACAGCACCAATACCCGCACCATGGGCCGCGGGGTGTTGAACGCGAGCGGCTTCAAAAGCCTGCGGGACGTGAATGTGCTCGAATCCAAAAAGGCCGAGGATACGCAACGGATCGTGGACAAGGCCATAAACGAGGTGACCCGGACCCGCGGAGAAATGGGCGCCTTCCAGAAGAATACCCTGGAGAGCAACCTCAACCAGTTGCGGATCACGGCGGAAAATCTGATCAGCGCCGAATCCACCATCCGGGATGTGGACTTCGCCTCGGAAGTCGCGGAGTACACCCGCAATACGATCCTGGTGGAATCCTCCACGGCCATGTTGGCCCAGGCGATCGATCTTCCGAGGACAGTGCTGAAATTGTTGCAGTAGTCCAGTAGACGAGTAACCCAGCGGTCCCGGACCCGGCGGCAGGAATGTGGCGGGAATGGAAAATCGCACCCCTACCCGGACGGCTGGGGAAAGAAGTGATGCCGGGGAGGGGGGAATGGAACTTAGGACGGTGCACGATCACCGTCCCACGAACATCTCCGTTTGGTGGCATGCCGCCAGTGGATTGAAAGGACGTACTCATGGGAATTACAATCGACGGAATGGGACGGCGGAATTTTTCGGAAAAGCGGACCTTCTCTCAAAAGCGGGAAAGGAAACCGGAACCGGCAAAATCCGAGATTCGGATTGAGAAGGGCCGGATTCCCAGCGAATTCCTGCACTCGGAACAGCAGCGCGCTGAAATTGCCGCCATGAACCGGGCCATCCAGGATACCGAGCACGCCATGGCCATCATCGCTGCTGCCCGGGAAGGGTTGCAGGACGTCGCCGAGGCGCTCAACGGCCTGGATCGGGGTCTGGAGAGAATTTCCGCGGGTGAAAACCCGGAATCGCCCCCTTCCGAGAGCCCCCTGGAGGGTGATGCGGACGGAAGCGTTGGCGAGGGCTCCACACCCGAAGAATGGATCGAGTCGCGTATGGCCGGAATCGATTGGATCGCGGAATCGGTGCGCTTTGGGGAACTGGCCCTGCTCGACGGCAGCGTGGGGTGCTCCGGATTGGCCCTGGGCGATGGACTGATTTTTATCGAGACAGGGGAAGAAGCCCGCTCCTCCCCCCCTGATGGATACGAGGTGTTGTTGAGCCGGGAACCGACCCGGGCAACCCTGGTGGCGGAAAAGGCCCTGGCGGCGGAAAAGGCCATGGCCTATGCCGGCCAGCCCAAGGACGCGGTTCTCTCCTTGAGCGAAAACGGCAGGGAAGCCACCTATACCGTCTGTGGGGAGGACACTGCCGAGACGATCGCGGAGGGGTTGCGGGCGGCGGTTTCCAAGGCCGGTCTGCCCCTGGTGGTGGAGCTTACCGGGGAGGGCCGATTGTTGGTGCAGCATTGCAAATTCGGTTCGGCCTATCGGTTCCGAGCCTCCAGCACCCTTCCCGGCATCCTCTCTCCGCCTGGCGGAGGGCCGCGCGAGGTGGCCAACGGGCAGGATATCGCAGGGACGATCAATGGGGAGCGGGCCGTGGGCGATGGCGCCGTGCTGACCGGAGCGCCGGGGAATATTACCACGGCCGGCCTGGCGGTGCGGTACACCGGACTGCCCTTTACCGGAAGGACGGCCAAGTTGCCACGGAAACGGCCCGCCCTGCTGGAACCTGGTATTTTCGCCGGGAGGGTGATCGTTGCCCGGCAGGCCCTGGCGTTTCATCTGGAAGGGTTTGGGCATGCACCGATTTTTCTGCGGCTGGATTCTGTTCACACCCGCGATTTGGGCCGGGACGTGGAAACAGAGAGTGGATTTGCCTCGCTGGCGGAGATCGATATCGGGTCGCCAGGAGCCATCCTGGACTCCCGGTGGATTGTCGCGGCCTCCCAGGAAGCCGTGGCAGCCCAACAGCGCCGCCTGGGTGAGCTTTCACAAGGAAGATTGTTGAACATTCTCTCCCACCTGCGAGTCCGGGCCCAGAACCTGGAGGCGGCGGCATCCAACCTGCCCAATCTGCAATCGCCGGCCATGCCCGGATTGACCGCGCCGGCGGGTGCATGGGAAGCGGTGCGTTCCCTGAGCGAAAGGATGGGCCGGGAGGGCGCACCGGCGTTGCTGGCCCAAAACCGTCCCAGCCGAAACACGGTGCAGTGGTTGCTCAATTCCGAGCCGTCCAAGGAGAAGGGCACGCGCTTGAATTGAGAAGCGGGCCCTGAAAGGCCCGCGGCGAAGGAGGTTCCAAGGCGGAACCCGGAGCCGGGGATTTCCCCGGTTCAATACAGCCGTTACCAGACCCCGCATCCGGTGGATTCCGGATGCCCTCCCGGATCGTACCGGGCCATAGAAGGAGACTCGGTAGGAGACGCGGATTGGGCGCGCAAAAATCCTTTCAGCGTATCCGGTGATCCCCGGATCGTTCAGGGTTCCATGGCGCCAATACTGGCGGAAGGATCGGCCAAAACGAGAAGAGGTTGAGATGACTTTGCGAATCAACAACAACATTGCCGCCTTGAAGAGCGTGCGGCACATGGAGGATTCGGAACGCAAACTGTCGGAATCCCTGGAGAAGATCTCCTCCGGATTCAAGATCAACAAGGGTTCCGACAATCCGGCAGGGCTGGTGGCCTCAGAGCAGATCCGGGGTCAGATCGTCGGCCTCAACCAGGCCATCGCGAATTCGGAACTGGCGACCACCATGGTTCAAACCACGGAGGGGGCCCTGAACGAGGTAAACAATCTGCTGATCCGGACCCGTCAGTTGGCCCTCCAGGCCAGCAACGAAGGCTTCAGCGACTCTACGACGCTGGAAGCGAACCAGTTGGAAATCGAGGATGCCCTGAATACCATCAACAGAATCTCGAAGAATACCCAATTTGGAAAGAAAAAGCTGCTGGATGGCAGTGGCGGAGTAACCGGCGAGGCTTTGGGTGGTGGGCTGACCTTCATATCCGGCACCGTGGATACCCGAACCTCTCCCGTCCAGGGGTATGTGGTCGATCTAAGTCAGGTAGCGACCCGTTCCTTTCTGGGAGGGTCCACAGGCCTGGACGAGGATAACATTTCCGGAATGCAACTCACTCTCTTCGAGGGCGGAAAGACCGTACAGGTTGTCGGACGAATCTCGGACTCTCCGGAAAGCTTCTTTGGGCGGCTCCGCCGGGTGACGGAGGATTCGGGCTTGGCGCTGGATCTGCGGTTGAATGCGGACCGCACCATATCCGTGCGCCAGCAAAATTACGGATCCCGGCATACCTTCCAGGGGGCCAGTTCCACGGCGGGTGTGCTGTCCTCGAATGAGGGGGTTCTCGAAGCTGCGAGCCCGGGAACCGACATCGCAGGCACTATTAATGGGGAGGCTGCCGTCGGTCAGGGCCAGTTATTGCTGGGACTGCCCGGGAATGCCAATTCCGATGGGTTGGTGGTTCGCTACGCGGGGCCCCTGGTAGAGGTCGTTACCGGTGGCCGCACGGTGCTTGTGCGGAAACCGCAAACCGGAATTGCCGGTGTGGTCAATGTGAGCAACAATTCCCTGAACTTCCAGGTGGGGCCCAACCCCGGGCAAAGCGTCACGGTTGCCCTGCCCCAGGTGAACGCATCGTTTTTGGGCCGGTCAGTTGAAAATGCCAGCAATTTCAAATCATTGGCTGATATCGACGTGGGGACGGCCCAGGGTTCCAAGGATGCCATCCGCATGATCGACGCTGCGATTACCGAGCTCACCCTGAACCGCGGAAAATTGGGAGCCTTCCAGAGGAACAGCCTGGAAAGCAACATAGCCACCTTAAGGGTGACCGCGGAAAATTTGATGGCCGCTGAATCCACCATCCGGGATACGGACCTGGCCAGGGAATTGGCGGAATTCACGCGGCAAAAGTTGCTGTTCGAGGCCGGAGCGGCGGCTGTCGCCCAGGCAAACCAAATTCCCAGCAAGGTGATTTCTCTCATAACATAAGCGATTGAATTGCATCCAATTCGCGATGATGCCAGCCTTCTCCGCGGGGATGTGCGCGGAAGAAAACACGAGGTTTATTCGGGCCGGAAGAACGCAGACGAAAATTATGGAGTCGTAACATGAAAATTCGGACTTGGATCAACGATTGGATCAACGCTGCCCAACCCGAAAGGGCGGAGGCCGCGGGGGGCCGGAGGCGAGGGGCGGGCGGAATCCTCATGGCATTGCTGCTGGCCACATTGGTATTGGCGGGATGCGCGGGAAAATTCGCCCTGCCCGTATTCTGCGCTGAACAACGGATCAACATGGCGATGGATATGTTCGATCGCGCCAAGGAACAATTGGCGATCCATTACCAACAGCGGACGGATTCCACCCTGGGGTTGGCCTACCGAGCCAGCCAGGATGCAGTCACCCTGGCGCGAGCTTCCAGGAGGTGCAGGGATTTTGACCGGGTGTTGCGGCGTCAGGCGATCGACCTGATTCGCACCAATTTGTTGTTTCAAAAGCTGGTAATGTCGAATATGCGCGATCAGGATCCCGGTGTGGTGATCGATATCTATGGCCCTGGATACCGGGAGATTTTCAAAAACGATATTCAGTGATCGGGTATCTGGAGCCGGGCCCGCCTTGGGAGCGGTTTGAAAGGAGGGAGCGAGTACGGGGATGAATGGAACCCCTCCAGGGCTCCCGGTCATGCCCTGAAAGGTGCGGAAATGGCGTTGCGCACAGAGAATGCCACAGAGAATGCCACAGAGAATGCTACAGAGAATACTAATGTGGCGACTGCCATGGATACCATTGTGGCGATTGCCACGCCTCCCGGTGTGGGCGGGGTGGGTATTGTCCGTCTCAGCGGATCGGCCGCCCTGGAAATTGCCGATGGGATGTTTCGTCCTTCCGGGAGGAGGCGGTTGAACAAGGCCGAATCGCACCGGATGCTCCATGGGTGGGTCGAATGCGATGGGAGTGTCGTGGATGAGGTGCTGGCGGTTGTCATGCGGGCCCCGCGTTCCTACACCAGGGAGGATGTGGTGGAGTTTCAGTGCCACGGCGGGCCATTAATCCTGCGCACTCTGGTGAATCAGGCCTGCCGCGGCGGAGCCCGCCAGGCCGGGCCCGGCGAATTTACCCTGCGGGCCTTCCTCAACGGGCGCATCGACCTGACACGGGCCGAGGCGGCCGGGGATATTGTCCGCGCCCGTTCGGCGTTGGGGCTGCAGGTTTCCGCGAATCAATTGCGGGGCCGGCTCCATGGCGAGATTGCCGCTATCAAGGAAGAAATTGTCCAGGTGGCGGCTTTGGTGGCTGCGGGAATCGACTTCCCGGAAGAGGACGTCGTGTTCGCCCACCGGGAGGAATTGGCGGACCGGTTGATCACGGCCCGGGGGAGGTTGACGGCCCTGTTGGAAAACGCCCGGGCAGGCATGATCGTTCGGGAAGGATTGGCGGTGGCCATCATTGGACGCCCCAACGTGGGCAAGTCCAGCCTGCTGAATGCCCTGTTGCGGGAAAAACGGGCCATTGTCACCGATATTCCCGGCACGACCCGGGACACGGTGGAAGAAGCGATGGACATCGCTGGATTGATGGTGCGCCTGGTGGATACCGCGGGAATCCGGGCCACCGAAGATCAATTGGAGCGGGAAGGCGTAACCAGAGCCCAGGCAGCCCGGGCCCAGGCGGATCTGGTGTTATTGGTATTGGATGGATCGGAACCTCTCAATATGGAGGACGAAACGTTGCTGAAAGCGTGTGACCCGGACACCACCCTGGCGGTGATCAACAAGATCGACCGGTTGGAGGATAAAAACCGGTTGGGAAATAATCACATCGAACCGAAATGGGGGGGGCGGTTGCACCCGGTTCCCAGCGTGTCCATCTCCGCATTGACGGGGGAAGGCCTGGAAAATCTGGAGGCCGGCATCCGGGGGTGGGCGTTGCGGGAAGACCGGCCGAGGCTGGAGGATGCGTTGATCACCAACCAACGTCAGGAGCAGGCGGCGCGCCGGGCGCTGGATGCGGTTCAACATGCCATGGAAGCCCTGGAACAAAACCGGGGAGACGAATTGCTGGCCATCGATCTGGATGGTGTCCTGTCCGCATTGGGAAATATCGTTGGAGAAACCACTCCCGACGATCTTCTCTATCGGATATTCGCCGAGTTTTGTATCGGCAAATGAGAACTTGACCGAAGTTCGCGGGTGCAGCCGAAGCCGGATGCTCCCGGAAAGGTAGAGGATGGAATCACAGGGAATGGTGGTGTTGTACAGGCAAAAAATAGCCATCATGCAGGAATTCCTGACCGTCACTCAGCAGGAACTGCTCCTGGTGGATTTGGACGGTCTGGGGTCCTTGCTGGAACGCAAGGACCAATTGATCCGGGAAATCGTTCTCATTGACGAAGCCTTGGCGCTTCACGCCTCGGAACCTCCCGAAGCCGAAATATTTCGGGAAGAGTTGACCGGGTTGGTGGGCGCCATCCTGGAAAACGAGCGCACATTGGAAGAGCGCATGGAAAAGGAATATTCGCAATTGCGCCAGGAATTGCGCGAATTCGATCGGGAAACCCAGTTGAAACAGTATCTCGAACGAGCGCAACAGAAAGGAGGAACGGTGAGTCTGAAAAAATAGCGAAGTCACCGTTCCCCCAAACCGGCCTGAGTAAAAGGCCATGAAACCAGGAGAATATGATGAAAGTTATATCCAATGTGCCCAGACCCAAGGACCGGGCGGTTGCCGACACTTCCGGCATTATCCAGGATGCGAAATTCCGCAAGCTTCCGCTGGTGGATCCGGCGTTTTTCATCTCGAACAATCCCAGAATGAAGGCAAACCTGGCCCAGTTCCACTCGATCAATCCTTCCGAAATCAGGGCCCAGATCAAGGTGAACATGCAACGGCAGGTGGAGTCGATCAACCGGTACATCTCATCCTCGTCCCTGTTCAAGGGAATCACGTTCAAGGTGGATCCCGATTCGGACCGCACGTTTGCAACCATCAGGAATCAAAAAACCGGGGAACTCATCAAGCAATATCCATCGAACGAATCCCTGGACCGGGCCGCCCGGCTGCGGGATTTTTCCGGATTGCTGAAGGATATCTCGATCTAACCCGAACCGAGGGTGAAAACGATGGGGTTCTCGAGCTATCAGATTGAACGGGTTATCGAGCGGCTGCGCCGGTGGAGAGGGTGGATCACGGAGGCAAGGTATGTGTTTCCGCTGGTGCCGGACCATCTGAGGGTGAGCGGGGAGGGCGCCGGAAAAGCGAAATCCGCCGGTCCCCGGCCTCGGGCGCCGAATCTCCCCAGCGTCGCCAATGTCGTGGGGGGAGAGGGCTACCCACCCCGGGTGGAGGAGGAAAGAGAGCGCAGGGCGGGAAGCTTCCTGAAACCCCCGCACCGGGGGTCCCCCCTGCCCCTCATACCCAAGTTAGGGCGGAGTGAGGGAGAGGAAGCCCCGCGGGAGGACGCAAAAACGATTGGGGAAGGAGACTGACCCTCCAACGAGCGGCGCCAGTTGCTCTTCCCGCGCACGATATCAGTGATAATTCTGGAGGGTGAAAAGCAGTTTGTCCAACTGCTCCATTTGTCCTTCGGCCTCTTCGAGAAGTCCTTCGTACTTTGAATGCAACTCGGAGATTTCGCCCAACAGGTCCGGGTTGTCCAGAGGAGGATTGGGTGGGAGCAGGAACCCCGAGACTCCCTGATATTCCTCGAACTGGCAGCTGAGATGCCCGACCAGGTCGATCTCCTTGATCTGCTCCAGCATGGAGCCGGTTTCCTCCGGTTCCTGCTCCATGGATTTGCCAGCCAGCTTGAGAAAATGAGCGGTATTGGCCAGGCTGCGTCCAAAATCCGCTATGACCCGGCGGTGCGCATGCAAGAACGCGTTTATTTTTTCGAAAAATTCTTCCTGATCCTCAACCGGTCTCATCCGTCTTTCCCATGCATAAAGATTTTGCAGTCCGCGCCAAAAGGGATTCTTTCCCGGGAGAAATCCCAACTTGGCGGATTTTCCCATCGTACCATATTCTTTCCCGATCCCTGAAGGGCCTGGGGAGGGGGACAAGTGAATATGGATGCTCCAGATTCGTGGGTAGCGAGTCAGTTTAAAAATGTCATTGCCGAGCGCAGCGAAGAATCTTCCTTGTAAAACCAGCCCAGGACATCTCATCAACGTTTCCGCTTGCCACCATGTAGATGCTTCGCTCAGCATCACAGTTGCCGGCAAACATATGGTACAAAGTGTGGGTAATCATGGGTGGAATTTCAAACTGAGGCAATACCCTTTCGGGGCCGGCATTGTCTTTGCGGCCCACAGCAGGTAGAGTAATCATTTCTGAGAGGGCCTCTTATCCACGGAGCACACCCCGCCCATTCACTTATGTCTCGGTTGAAAGAGGAATGCGGAATTGTCGCGGCGTATCAGATGGGCCGCGACGCCGGTCAGGGGGAAAATTCCTGCAATGTGTATCCCCTCGTCGTACGCGGACTGCTGGAATTGCAGAACCGGGGGCAGCTCAGCGCGGGCATCACTACCTACAATCCTGGACGGGACCGCATCCTGCAAACCCATAAGGATCTGGGGACGGTTCACGAGGTATTCCGGCTGAACACCCCCCACAAGAGCCGGCGCCTGATGGAGGAGTATTCCGGCATTGCCGCCATCGGGCACAACCGCTACGCCACCAGCGGCTCCGCCGACAGCGCCAACGCCCAGCCTTTCGAGCGCGTCCACGGACGGATGTGGAAATGGTTCGCCATCGCCTTCAATGGCAACCTGGCCAATTACGATCATCTCAAAAACGACTTGGCATCCTCCGGCTATCACATCACCTACCATTCGGATACCGAGGTGATGATGCACTACATCAACCGCGAGATGCGCGGAGATGACCGCCCTCATTTCCCCACCATGTTTTCCACGCTGGCGAAAATCTGGGATGGCGCGTTCAACATCGCCTTCATCAACGCCGCGGGCGATCTGGTGGTCATGCGCGATCCGCTGGGAATCAAACCGCTCTGCTATTCCGTGCAGGACAACCTTCTGATCGCCGCTTCGGAAAGCGTGGTGCATCACAACCTGAACATCGGCGAAGTCCACATGTTGGAACCCGGGGAAATGCTCATCGCCAACCGGGACGGATACAAGGTGGAGCGGTATTGGCCCAAGGAGGAATCCCGGTATTGTTTTTTCGAGTGGATCTATTTTTCCAATCTGGCATCCAATCTGGAAGGCCGTTCGGTCTACCGCGTCCGCACCGAAGCGGGGCGGGAACTGGCTGAAATGGAGTTGGAGCAAAAGAATGGGGATGCGCTTTCAGGAGAAATGGTGGTATCCGTCCCGGAAACCGCCAACACGGTGGCTTCCGCCTTCGGGTACCGGCTGGGGCTTCCGGTGGTCAACGGGTTGCTCCGCAACCGCTACGTTGGCCGCACCTTCATCGATGGGGCCAGCCGCGAGGACGCGGTGCGAATGAAATTCACCCCCCTCACCGATATTCTGGAAAACCACAAGATTTATCTGGTGGACGATACCCTGGTGCGGGGCACCACACTGAAAACCGTGATCGCCATTCTCAAGGAACGGGGCAAGGCCAGGGAGGTTCATGTCCGCATTGGATGTCCCCCTGTGATGGGGCCTTGTTTCTACGGGATCGACATGCCCACCGTTACCGAGTTGTTCGCCCCGGAATTCCTGGGCATCCCGAAGCCTCGCGATGAGGCCGGCAACGGGAGTGGGAACGGTGGCGGCTTGGCTTCAAGCAATGGAAAACCTGCCATGCCCACTCCGGAGC
>CAZOXD010000013.1:8181-13216 GCA_964583525.1 uncultured Pseudomonadota bacterium | reverse complement strand
AACGGTGGCGGCTTGGCTTCAAGCAATGGAAAACCTGCCATGCCCACTCCGGAGCAACTGCGCCAGATGGCCGACTTCCTGGGCGCGGACAGCCTCGGCTATCTGGAGCACGACCATCTTTTACGATCCGTGGGTATGAAGAAGCAGGATCTCTGCATGGGGTGCCTGGACGGATGCTATCCCACTCCGGCCGGAACTTCCCGCTACAACGATTTACTCCGGGCAGCCCACGATTCGTAATTTGCAACGGGTGCGCGGGGCTTTCCGGCCTTTCAGGGTTGGCTGGATAGGATCACCCCTCTCTCTTCCAACCCTGAGATCTCCTCATCGGAATATCCCGCTTCCCGCAGCACCTCGGCCGTGTGCTCGCCTATGGCCGGGGGCTGGAGGCGCAAACCCAATTCGTGGGAGCCCACCTCGATGGGCAGTTTGGGCAGGCGGGTGCGGATTCCCCCGGGCAGTTCCACATCCAACAGGCGGCCACCCTCGTTGAGATGAGCGTCCTCGAAGAGATCCTCCGAAGTCGCCACCGGGGCGAAGGGAATGTCGATCTCCTCGCAGATGGCGCTCATGGAGGCCTTGGTCTGCCCTTTGACGATTTCCGCCACGATGGGTACCAGCACCGGCCTTTCCGCCACGCGGTCCTCGTTGGATTGATAGCGGGGGTGCTCCGCCAGGTCCGTGCGGCCGAACCGTTCGCAAAAGCGCTGCCAGTGGTTGTCCGAGGTGATCCCGATGAAAATCTGCTCTTCGTCGGCGGTGTCGAAGGGTTCGTAGATGGCCCAGGCGCTTTCCCGGGCCGGCATGGGCGGGACGTGTTCCCCGGTAACGGAGCCCCCCACCATGTGTTGGGCCATCAGGAAGGCGGTGGATTCGAAGAGCGCGCTTTTCACCAGTTGTCCCCGTCCGGTTTCTTCCCGCTCCCTGAGGGCGCAGAGGATGCCCACCACGCCCATGGTGCCGCCCATGATGTCGATGATTGACGTCCCGGCGCGCAGGGGACGGCCCGGAGGTCCGGTCATGTAGGCCAGTCCGCCCATGAATTGCACCACCTCGTCCAGGGCATGCCGTTTTTCGTAGGGGCCGCTGAGAAAGCCCTTCAGGGAGCAATAAATAAGCCTGGGGTTGAGAGCGGACAGATCGGCATGGCCGCATCCCAACCGCTCCATGGTGCCGGGGGCGTAATTTTCCATCACCACGTCCGCCCGTCCGACCAACCGGTGCGCAACGGCGCGGCCCTCATCGGTTTTCAGGTCGATGGCGATGCCCCGCTTGTTGCGGTTGAAGGCCCCGAAGAACCCGGCGGCGAATCCCGGCATGCGGCGGGTCTTGTCTCCGCCCGGCGCGGGCTCGATCTTGATCACGTCCGCCCCCAGGTCCGCCAGGATCAGACCGCCCGTTGGCCCCATGATGTTCTGGCAGAATTCCAGCACCCGCACGCCGGCCAGGGGGAGGGGGTGGGTGGAATCTCGGGAAATGGATGGATCGGACATGGGCTGCCTGGACTGGTTGCAAAAAGGGAAAATTTTAACGAAGCGCGAACAACTTTTACCCCGCTTGAAAAGGGAGGGCAAGCGGTGGCCCGGAGGTTCATTCCAATCCGGCGGAGCCCTTGATCCAAGCTATCGAATGACGATAGTGAAGGGAGCCTTGCGTCCACAACTCACGGAACAGCACCGCCATGGATCCTTCCCTGCTCAAGCTGTCCCGCCTGAAGAACCTCGGGCCCAAAAGCGAGCAATGGCTGAACGCCATCGGGGTGCATACCCTGGATGATCTGGAGGAACTGGGAGCGGTGGAGGCCTATCGCCAACTCAAGGCGCGCGGATTCCCGGTCACCCTGAATATGGTGTGGGCCATCGCAGCCACCATGCAGGGCATCCACTGGAGGGATTTACCCCAGGCGGACAAGGATCGGCTGAAGGATGAATTGAAGAAAGGATGATGGAAGCAGAATCTCCGCCGGGGAAATTCCTCTTCCGGAGTTTCACTCGCAATCCTTTTCCTCTTGACCCTTCGCACAGGGCTTTCTAGGGTGGGCTCATGAATCCGAACAGCAAGGGCCTGCTGGCGGTTTGGACCGGCATTGCCCCGGAAGCCGACGCCGAATTCAACGAGTGGTACAATCGGGAACACGTTCCGGAACGCGCCGCCAACGAGGGGTTTTTCAATGCGCGGCGCTATGTGGCCATCGAGGGTGAGCCGCGCTATTTCGCCGCATACGATACCGAGTCCCTGGCCATCCTGGGGTCTCCGGCCTACGCGGAGGTGCTGGCCAACCAAACCCGGTGGAGCCTGAGCATGTTTCCCCACTTCAGGGACACCACCCGGATGATCGCGGAGCAGCCGGTGGACCTGGGCGGAGGGATCGGCGGCGCCCTGCTCTCCCTGCGCGCGGCGGCATCCGGGGAGGTGATGGCGCGCCTTCGCGATGGTTTCGCCGGGGATTTTCCGGCCGAAGTGCTCGCGTTCCCGGGCGTGGTGCGGGTTACGCTGGCCACCGGCACACTTTCCCCGGTGGGGAGCGATGCGGTGGAAACTGCCCGCAGGGCCGGGGAAGCTCCGGACGCAGCCGCCCTGCTCATCGAAGGCTGCGATGCCGATTCCCTCCGCAATCTGGAAAGCGAGGTGCTCACCGCCTCGGCGCTGGCGGATCATGGCTTTCCCGCCGCATCGCAAAGGGGGCTCCACGTGTTCCAATACGCCATGTCCGCCAACCTGCTTTAAATCCGCAGATTTCGCAGATTTCGCAGATGACGCAAAAGCCAAAACGGGATGAGCGTACCTTTGCAATCATCGGGGCTGCCCAGGAAGTTCATCGAGTGCTTGGCACAGGATTTCCGGAAGCGGTTTATCAGGAGGCGATGGCAATCGAGTTGAAAGAGAGAAATATCCCTTTTATACATAGCGTCATATAAACATGCGTATCGCCCTTCGAGACGCCTTGCTCCGCAAGGCTCCTCAGGGAGGCGGTTAAACTGGGAACTGAAACCCGCGTCCCTGAGGAGGGCTCCATGGGAGCCCGTCTCGAAGGGCGCGATCAATATCCGGAATCATAAGAATCGTCAATTGAATGCGCAATTATATAAGTCGCAGTGATTAAAAAGGAAGTGAATTTGCCAATCCATTACCGGGGGAAACAGCTTTCCACAGGTTATCGCGCAGATTTTATTTGTTATGAGGAGGTGATTGTAGAATAAAAAGCCTTGGCAGCCCTTGGAAACGTGGAGGAAGCCCAAATTATCAACTACCTGAAATCCTCCGGGTTACAGGTAGGGTTGCTCATAAATTTCGGATCGGATTCTCTGCAACACAAGCGATTTATATTTTCCAAATTCGCATAAACCGCCCATTCCGTGGATTCAAACTCCGCAGGTTACGCAGAATAAACAGGGCGATGGACGCACGTAAGCGACCTCAAACCAATATCGTAGTCTTGTGTTTTTCAAATCTGCGCAATCAGCGTAATCTGTGGATTAAAAAGGCATAACCATGGACCTTGAATTAAAAGGGAAAATCGCCGTGGTTACAGGCGGATCGAAGGGCATCGGTCTGGGAGTGGCGGAAGCGCTGGCCAGGGAGGGCTGCAACCTGCACCTGGCCTCCCGAACGGCAGCCGATCTGAACGCTGTCAGGGAGCGCATCCAGCAGGAACACGGAGTGTCGGTGCAGGTGCATCCCATGGATTTGAGCCAGGGAGGCTCCGCGCGGGAGTTGGCCGAGGCCTGCGGGGATGCGGATATCCTCATCAACAACGCTGGGGCAATCCCGGGTGGGAACCTGGAAACCATCGCCGAGGAACGCTGGCGGGAGGCCTGGGACCTCAAGGTCTTCGGTTACATCAACATCACCCGCGAGTTCTACCGCATCATGAAGGACCGTGGGCACGGCACCATCGTCAATGTGATCGGGCTGGCGGGGGAGCGCCCTTCCGCGGGATATATCGCCGGTTCGGCCGGCAACGCCTCCCTGATGGCCTTCACCCGGGGCCTGGGAAGCATCAGCCTGGACGAGGGGGTGCGGGTAGTTGCGGTCAATCCAGGTCCCGTGGAAACCGGGCGCATCACCCAACTGTACCGCACCCGGGCCCAGGACGAGTTCGGGGATCCCGAACGATGGACCGAATACCTGAAGCATTCCCCCCTGGGCCGCTCCGCCAAGGTGGAGGAGGTGGCCGACGTGGTGACCTTTCTGGCCTCTCCCCGCGCCAACTATGTCTGCGGCACCGTGGTCACCATCGACGGAGGCCTGTCCGGCAGGAGCCCGTAATCCGGCGCCGGTAATTCGGGATCGGCGGCAACCAACTGGGGATCGCCGGCGTCTCACCCCGGCCGGCCGTCGCTGCGGGGGCGCATCAGCACCGGGCCGACCCGGAAGCACCAGAGCCCGAACACGGCCACCCAGCCGATGCCGGACCAGAACCCGTGCAAGCCCCATTGCGGCCACCAGAACCCGGCGATTTCCGGCAGCACCCGCGCCAGCACCACACCCTGCCAAGCTAGAAAGAGCCCCGCCAGCAGGGCATCGGTGGACAGTCCACGCCCGGAATGACCCAGGCTGACCCGGGTGCTGATCCCCAACAGCAGACCCCCGAAGCCGCCCACGGTGAGCGCGTGCAGCGCGGCATTGCGGAAGGGTGGGGCCGCCGCTCCCGACCACCATTGGTGGAAACCCTCCCCCCCGGACAGGGCGAAGGAGAGCAGGAACCATCCCAGGGCCAGGTAGAGGATCCACAACAGCGGCGGAAAGTTGGCCCGCCAGAATCGCCACACCACCAATTCCCGCGCCAGGAGGAACAACAGCATGAAGTCCAGCGGCCAGGCCAGGAAGGTCCACCCCTGATATCCCGCCCAGGCGCGCAGCCATAAGCACGGGACGAGGATCGGCAGCATGCTCCGGGAGCGGCGCAACTCCATGCCTGGCGTGACCATGGTGGTGAAGAAGGGCACCATCCGGTACATGACGGTCAGCACCACCTGCAACAGAAACGGGTAAATGCCCACCCACCTGGCGGCACGGAAGGCCCATCCTTCCC
>CAZOXD010000013.1:5675-8081 GCA_964583525.1 uncultured Pseudomonadota bacterium | reverse complement strand
AAGCCCGCAGCCCACCACAACCAGCCACGGAGCGATCCACAGTCCCAGCCAGAATCCGTATCCCCCCAGATTAAGCGCGGCCCAGGCCCACAGATAACTGGCCCGCGGCACCGGCTCCCCGTCCAGCCAGCGCGGAAACGTGGTGAGCAGGAAGCCGAACAGGTAGAACCCCATCAGGGGAAAGACCATCATGAAACCGTGGGCCGGCGGGAACGGCACACTCCAGGCCAATGGGGACAATAACCCGGTGTAGAGCGAAGCCTGTTGGAACGTCCACAGAGCCACGGCAGCGAGACCGTACAGCACACCGCTCCAGAAAAACATCCGGTGGGGCGCCGCGGAAAAGCTGGCCCAGCTTGCATGTTGGAATGGGCCGGGGGATTGGCCGGGGAGATCGGCGGGATTCTCGGGAGTCACGGGGTTCCGGGTAGCGTCCCGGTCACTACCAGTTGCCGCACGTCAGGCCCCTCGAATCCCGGCGTGGAGGCATCGATGAAGACAATGATTCGGTGTATAAAAACCAGCAATTTATTGAATGCATAGGAGAAGACGCAACCCCGGGATTTATAGAGCTTTTTGTCCTTCTGCAATATCTTGAATTTCGGATTTTTTCCCTCGTAAGCATCGCTGATGCTCAAGTTGAAAATCAGGGGTGGACCAAACAGGTCCTCGCAGGGGGGATTCGGCGCTTTGCGTGGTTTGAGCCGCAGCAGCAAATCCAATTTATCCGTGGCGAATTCCATCTCAAAGACGCCATTCTTGTTCGTTCCTTGTGTACGATAGATGATGTCCTCGGCTGTAAAATACTGGCGGATCCCATATTTCCACATGGGCGATTCGCCTTTCATCAATGCCCGCTTTTGTACGGTACTCAGTTTCTCGAATCCAGCATCCGAATCGTCCTCCCCTCCTCTCACTTTGATTACCCAAGATTTGACGAAATCGTTGCGTGGCACATCGATGAAGAACAGGTCCGCGTAGGGCTGGCCGCTCCCATCGAAGATTCCATAGCGCAGGTAGGTCATGTAGCGCCCATCCTTGGAAAAGCCGATCACTTTCACCTGGGAGGTGTCTCCCCCCAGCACCGCGCCAGGCAAGAGAAGGAAAGCCAGGAACAGCGCGGTGGCTGCGGTGGCCGCGGCGCGGCGCGGGAAGGGGATAACGGACGGTTGCTGAAAATTCATGGTCTTTCCCGGCAGTTGATGTTAGCGCGATACTGCCGGCCACCTCCCTTGGGCCTGGGTGCTGTCTTACGCCAGCCCGGAGGGCCTTGCGCTGTTCCCGCGGCCGGATTGGCTCGCGGTATTACCGCGCCAGCCCGGAGGGCTTGGCGAGTGGCAGGACGGGCTGGTCCCCATGAATGTGGCAAGCCACCCAATGCTCCGGGACGATCTCGCGCAACTCCGGCGCCTCCGTGCTGCAGCGGTTGAAGGCATAGGGGCAGCGGGTGTGGAAATGGCAGCCGCTGGGAGGGTTGATGGGACTGGGCACGTCTCCGGCGAGGATGATCCGCCTGCCCCGCTTTACCTTGGGATCGGGGATCGGCGCCGCGGAAAGCAATGCTTCGGAGTAGGGGTGCAGGGGTTGGTCGAAGAGGGTCTTCCTGTCGGTCATCTCCACCACCTTCCCCAGGTACATCACGGCAATGCGGTGGCTGATGTGTTCCACCACGGCCAGATCGTGGGCAATGAACAGGTAGGAAATCTCGAATTCCTCCTGCAGGTCGATCAAAAGGTTGATCACCTGGGCCTGGATGGAAACGTCCAGCGCGGACACCGGCTCGTCCCCGATAATCAGGGAGGGGTTGAGCGCCAGGGCGCGGGCGATGCCGATCCGCTGCCGCTGACCGCCCGAGAACTCATGGGGATATTTGGCCATATGTTCCGGAAGCAGCCCCACCCGCTCGAAGAGTTTGGCCACGCGCTCCTCCTTTTCCTTCCCGGCCGCGATGGAGTGGATGGTCAACGGTTCCCCGACGATGCTCCTGGCGGACATGCGGGGATTGAGGGAGGAATAGGGGTCCTGAAAGATGATCTGCATTTCGCGGCGGTACGGGCGCATCTGTTGTTTGCTGAGCGCGCTGATTTCCTGCCCCTGCATCTTGATGCTCCCTTCGGTGGGCTCGATCAGCTTGAGTATGGTCTTCCCGGCCGTGGATTTTCCGCAACCGCTTTCTCCCACCAATCCCAGAGTCTCCCCCTTGTTGATGTGAAAGCTCACACCATCCACTGCATAAACGTACCCGACGGTGCGGGAGAACACGCCCTGATGGATAGGGAAATGCTTCTTGAGACCGCGAACCTCCAACAGGGGAGCGTTGGGGTCTCCCCGTGTATCTTTCCCCGGGCCGGACAGGCTTGTCCGTCCCTCTATTTTCCCCGGGCCGGACAGGCTTGTCCGTCCCTC
>CAZOXD010000013.1:4178-5575 GCA_964583525.1 uncultured Pseudomonadota bacterium | reverse complement strand
ACAGGCTTGTCCGTCCCTCTATTTTCCCCGGGCCGGACAGGCTTGTCCGTCCCTCTATTTTCCCCGGGCCGGACAGGCTTGTCCGTCCCTCAATCTGGGATTGCGCTTGTGTCATGACCCTCCTTTCAGCAGGCGGTCCGTATACCAGCAGGCCGCCAGATGACCGGGGCGTTTCTCCTCCAACGGGGGATACGCATTTCGGCATTCGTCCGTGGCGAAGGGGCAGCGCGGCTCGAAGAGGCACCCCGCGGGGAGGTGATGGAGGGAAGGCACGATTCCGGGAATTTCCTGGAGGCGCTCCCTGGTTTCCGACTTGGCGGCGAGGTCCATGCGGGGGACGGAGGCCAGCAATCCTTGCGTATAGGGGTGGCAGGGGGTATCGAACAATTCTCCCACACCGGCTTCCTCCACCTTCTTCCCCGCATACATCACCACCACCCGCTCGGCTGTTTCGGCAATGACCCCCAGATCGTGGGTAATGAGGATAATGGCGCTGCCCGTTTTCTCCTTCAATTCCAGCATCAGGTCGAGAATCTGGGCCTGGATGGTCACGTCCAGGGCAGTGGTCGGTTCGTCCGCGATCAACACCTTGGGGTTGCAGGATAGCGCCATGGCGATCATTACCCGCTGACGCATACCCCCGGAAAGCTGGTGGGGATATTCCTTCACCCGGCGTTCCCCTTCGGAAATGTCCACCAGGCGCAGCATTTCCACAGACTTGTCCAGGGCATCCTTTCGGGAATACCCCTGGTGGAGGATGATCGATTCGCTGATCTGGTGGCCGATGGTCAGCACCGGGTTAAGGGAGGTCATCGGCTCCTGGAAGATCATCGAGATCTCGTTGCCGCGGATGGCTTGCATCTGCTTTTCGGTATGTTGGATGAGGTCCTTTCCCTGGAAACGGATGCTTCCTCCGACGATCTTTCCGGGAGGATCGGGAATCAGCCGCAGGATCGATAGGGCGGACACGCTTTTCCCGCAGCCGGATTCGCCCACCACGCCCAGAGTTTCGCCGCGGTTGAGTTGATAGGAGACTCCATCCACCGCGCGCACCAAGCCATCCCTGGAAAAGAAGTGGGTTTGCAGATCCTCCAATTCCAGCAGCACATCCTCCCCTTTCCCCGGGCCGGACAGGCTTGTCCGTCCCTCTATATCCCCCCTTACGGGCAGGCTTGCCCGTAAGGGCATAACCGGCGCCAAGGACGTTTTCGGTGATTTCCCGCTTGCGGAAACCTCTTGTGCTTTAGCCATTGTCTCCTGTTTGGACGGAAATAAGAATTTTCAGAACGTATCGATCCCGGCTCTTCCCGGGCCGGACAGGCGTGTCCGTCCCTCTATTTCCCCCCTTACGGGCAGGCTTGCCCGTAAGGGCATAACCGCCCCCGGGCCGGACAGGC
>CAZOXD010000013.1:0-4078 GCA_964583525.1 uncultured Pseudomonadota bacterium | reverse complement strand
CGGACAGTTCCCCTATCTTCAGATGCGCAGGCGCGGATCCAGGCTGTCGCGCAATGCGTCTCCCAACAAATTGGTGCCGAATACAGCCATGCTGATGGCCAATCCCGGAAACACAACCAACCAGGGCGCCTGCTGAGCGTACTCCGCGGCAGATTCGGAGAGCATCCGCCCCCAGGAAGGATAAGGTTCTGGAATTCCCAGTCCCAGGAAGGAAAGAGAGGCTTCCACCAATATCGCGCTGCCCAATTGCGCAGTTGTAAGAACGATAAAGGGAGCCAGTGTATTCGGAAGCACATGAAAAAAGGCAATTCGCATTTGGTTCATACCCATGGCGTGGGCTGCTTCCACAAAGGGCATTTCCCGCACGGCGAGCGTACTGGAACGCACCACACGGGCCACTCGCGGGATGAGGGGAATCGATATGGCGAGAATGGTGTTCTCCAGGGAGGGGCCCAACGCAGCCGCCATCACCAAGGCCATTACCAGCAGGGGCAGGCCCTGCATGATATCCATCAACCGCTGCGTGATAAGATCCCACCAGCCCATCAGAAATCCAGAGAGCAGCCCGATCACCATTCCTGCGATTCCCCCCGTCAATGTGGAGATCAATCCCACGGCCAGTGAAATTCGAGTCCCGTGCACGATTCGGCTGAACAGGTCCCGGCCCAGATAGTCGGTCCCCATCAGGTGCTCCAGGTTGGGAGCGAGCAGCGTATTGTTCGTGTCGGTGGTCACCGGATCGTGCGTGGCCACGATTTCCGCGAATAAGGCCACGAATATCATGATGCAAAGGATAATGGTGCCAATGGCGCCCAGAGGGTAACGGCGGGCGAAATAGGCCACCTGACCAGTCAACCCCGATTTTTTGGACGATTTTTCAGCCCTCTTTTCCGAGTAGGATTGTTCCATCAACGGATGTCCTCGACGGTTTGATTACCGTGCATTTCCGGTGCTCCTCGACTCTCCCCGGGCCGGACAGGCTTGTCCGTCCCTCTACCTTTTCTCCTATGAACTCAATTGGACACGGGGATCCAGCCACACATAAAGGAGGTCCACGAAAAAGTTCATCATCACCACCACCAGGGCGATGAACATCACCAGATTCTGCACGATGGGATAATCCCTCCATAAAATCGCCTGCACCAGAAATCGGGCCACTCCGGGAATATTGAACACGGTTTCGGTGATGATCAATCCCCCCATCAGGAAGGCCGCTTCGATGCCGATTACCGTCACAACAGGGAGAACTGCGTTCTTGAGTGCATGGTGGTAATTGATCACACGTTCGTTTTGCCCTTTGGCCCGCGCCGTCTGGATGTAATCCTGGCGCAGTACTTCCAGCATCGACGAACGAGTCAGGCGCATGATCAGCGCCGAGGAACGGAAACCCACCGCCGCGGCGGGAATCCCGAATTGAATCAGATGTCCCGTGAAGGTGGTGGGGGGGTCGATATAAATCGGGGAGATATTAAGATTCAGCACCAATACCAGTATGACCATCATTCCCAGCCAGAACGAGGGCATGGACAACCCGCTCAGGCTGATCACACGGAGCAGATAATCCGTGATCGAATCCTGCTTGACCGCGCTGATCACACCAAAAGGCACTCCAAAGAGGATGGAAAAAAAAAGCGACAATACCGCCAGTTCCAGGGTCACCGGTATCCGCGGAGCGATCACATCCCAGGCGGGAATCTCCAGTCTGTACGATTTCCCCAGGTCGCCCTGAAGCAAGTCCCCCATCCAACCGGTGTATTGTAAAATAATAGGGCGGTCCAATCCCAATTCCGCCTCGATCAGTTTCTTGTCCGCCTCGTCTACGTAACCGGCGGAATCGAAGAGGATATCCGTGATGTTCCCGGGCGCCAGCCGCAACAGGGCGAAGATCAGCACCGACATCCCGAACAGGGTGACGAATACCAGCAGTAGGCGATGAATGAGATAGGTTTTCATCGGCCGCAAATCCTCGCAACAAGTGCTGGAAGTGGAGGCTCCGGGCGTCCTTGGGGACCCCCGGAGACTGAAAAGACGGCCCTGAAATCATTTCAGGGATGGCTGGCTACAATCAAGCCGCCACAGGGGTGAACGCTATTTATCCAGCCACACCTCCTGCATCCGCCAGGCATTGTAGGTGTTCTGGTGGGGAATCCAGTTTTTCACGAAAGGATAATGCGCATTGTAGTTGATGCGATGCACCAGCATCGGCCGGGCGACATCATTTTGCAGTCGCATATCGATCTCATGCACCAGCGCCAGGCGCTTCTTGAAGTCGGTCTCGGCCGACTGCTTGTCGAACAGTTTCTCCAACTCCCTGTTGCAATAATCCGAGTAATTGCGTTGGGAGCCGCAGGCGTAATTCTCGTAGAAGTTCGCATCCGGATCGTCCAGGCCGACACCGGTCAGATTGAAGGCGATCTGGTAGTCCCGCTTGGCGACCTTGGCGTGCCAATTCCCCGTTTCCACCTGTTCCAGGGTGGCGGCGATATTCACCTCCTTGAGGTGGTCGATCACAAGAACAGCGGTATCCACGTAAATGGAGATGGCGCGAGTGGAAAGCTTCACCCTGAGAGGGTTGCTGGCAGTGTAGCCCATTTCCTTCATCAACCTGCGCGCCTCCGCCCGGTTTTTGGCGACATCGCCGTAGCCGGGCACGTTCTTCAGCTTGGAAGCGGGTATGCCCCACACGCCCCATGGCGGGGGCATCATGGCGCCGCCCTTGAAGGCCGCGCCCAGGTGGATGGATTTAATGACGCTATCCCGGTCGATGGCCAGATTGACCGCCTGCCGCAGTTTGAGGTTATTGAAGGGGGGTTTCCGGTTATTGACGATGATATTTTCCGAAACGGTCGATGCCCCTTCGATAAAAACAATGCTGGGCGCCTGCTTTTTCAGGGTTATGTACCCCGGCTGGGTAATGTCGTAGGGAAAGGCCACGTCGGTTTGTCCGGCCACCATGGCCGCATAGCGGCTGGAACGGCTTTTGACAATCGCCATGGTCATCCCATCCATGTAGGGCCGTCCCTTCACCCAGTAATTCCTGTTCTTCTCGTAGACCAGCCGCTGATCCCGCTTGAACTCCTTCAGCTTGAACGGCCCTGTTCCCATGGCCATGGTGCGCAGATTGTTGGGGGGGATGTGGGCGGGATGCACCGGGGAATAGCCGGAGGCCAACATAGCCAACATCGAAGGTTGGGGGCGCTTCAGGACGAAGGTCACCTCATAATCCCCGTTGGTGGTGATGTCGGCCACGTTGAAATACCAAAGCTTGCGGGGATTGAGCTTCATCCGCTTGCTGGAAGCCCCCCGAACGATGTCGAAGGTATCCTTTACATCCTTGGAGGTAAATGGTTTTCCATCATGCCATTTCACTCCTTTCCTCAACTTGAAGGTAAGTCTCTCGTTGTCGCTGCTCCATTTCCAACTCTGCGCCAATTCGGGAATGATCGTGGCCATGCTTTCCGTTTTCTTGAAGGGATCGAAAAGCACAAGGTTGTTGTATACCGGCATTATGGGAAACACGGTGGAAACCGTCGCTTCCTGGTGTATGGAAAGACTGGGTGGATTTCCACGGTGAATCAACTTTAATGTCCCGCCGTATTTGGCGGCCATCGCCTCCGTCACCAGAAACAGGAAAAGAAGGAGGCAACCTGCAATTATCGATGATTTTTTCATGATCTCAGCTCTCCCAATGCCGATGATGTGAACCATCAAGGAGGACCGAAGCGGACCGGAATTCCATTGAATCGAAATCTTCCTGATCATTTCCAGGAACCGCTTCAAGCCCGGACTATTCTTCCCCCCCTGAGATTTCGGGTGTCTATCCATACCCAAAATTAATGAGGGGGGCAAATGTCATTACAGGATCGCTCCCCGCATTTTTACGGATTGCGCACCTCCGGCCGAAATCGCTTCATGAAGACTTCCGAATTCATGCGGGATTATGAAAAAGCACGGTGAATCCACCCGGAATTAAAATGGCAATACGGCCGCACCGCCTCTTCACTTCCAATTCTTCATTTCCAGGGCTCTGCACATAAGAGGATCAGGATCGTGAGCTCGAAAGGCGGATTGGGGATGC
>CAZOXD010000012.1:0-51942 GCA_964583525.1 uncultured Pseudomonadota bacterium | reverse complement strand
CTGGCAGCCGTAAATGCAACACCTCCCGATTCCACCGATCCTGGGACGGGAGGATGCGCTGCATTCCCGTGGACCCAAATGCCGCAGGGAAGTATCGATGTGAAGGGGCTATACCTGGACGCCTTCGGTGGTTCACACGCCATCACCCAAACCCTTTGGGATCAATCGGACGCCATCTTTACTTTTCTGTTTCACATCATCGAAGCGGACAATTCCCTGGGTTATCTACTGGCGGAAAATGATGCCGCCAACTCGTTCAATCCAGGGTTTTTCAGCCGGTTTTACTGGACCACATATCTGGATAATCTGTATTACTGTCAGGATGTCTTTAACGCTGCCTCCCCTGACGATGCACGTGCTGCCACACCCCCCGACGCCACGGACCCCACCGCGGGTGGGTGCGGCGGGTTTTCATGGACCAATCTGACCCCATGATGTTGATGACCTTCCCATGGAAAACGCTCTTCAATCCCGGATTGCTCGCGCTGGCAATGCTCTTCGCGGGTTGCCAGGGCGAAGGCGGGACTGACACCGGGAACCCGCAACCGGGCGTGTACGCCAACCGGGTGCTGGACGCTTCCCCGTTGATCGGGGGGGGCGTGACAGAGTTGGATTGGCCCTACTTTTTCCAGCCGGAAGCGGTGTTGGGTGCGCCCGGGGGGACATTCGACGTGCTTTCCCTGGGCTATGACAGGGCCGTGGCCGATGCCCTCGGCGGCATGGTGACGGTGGGCCTGGGCGATCCAGGCGATCCGCTGCTGCGCTCCTGTATCGTGGATGGGGAAGGGGACGACCTGGCCGTTTATGAAAACGCCTTCCCCTGGGTGGATCCGGTCACCGCCATCTCCGGCACGGCCAACGAGGTGGCCATGGTCGAGGTATCCCGGGACAATATTGATTGGTTCACGTTCACCCCGCTGATCGATGCCGGCAAGGATTTGATCGAGCCGGCCCGCTACACCCACCTGGCCGGGGTCACGCCCACGGCGGAAGGGGGGGACCGCTTCGACCTGGGCGCATTGATCGCCGAACATGGCCTGCCGGGCGATTTCCAGGCCTGCTACGTCCGCCTCAGCGATGGCGGGACGCGCTGGGAGGATTATGGCAACACGCAGTCGGACCTCTACGATTCCGGCGCGGACATCGACGCGGTGCAGGCGCTCCATTCCGTACCGGCCCCTGGGTTGGCCCAATGACCGGGCGGAGACTCCCTTCCACCGGGCGCCTTCCGGGTGGCGGACAACGGTATTTCCACCGTTTTCCTTGTATTCCGGCTTGTATTCCAGCTCAGGCTCCGGCTAGAATCGATGGTTAGGCAGCGCTCCCAGCGAATTCAGGGAGCCCCCGGGCCGCTATTTTACCAGGGAGGGGTTCCGCCTGGAGAGGTGACCGAGTGGTTGAAGGTGCACGCCTGGAAAGCGTGTGAGTTCGAAAGTGCTCCGTGGGTTCGAATCCCACCCTCTCCGTTTACGAGTCCTCAGCGAACCCTGGTTCGCTGAGGACTCTTTGCATTTCATTTGATATTTCAAACACATCCCGCCGTTTCCCCCCACCGCCAGCTCGCAATACGTGATCCAGAGAGCGTTGTATTCGCGGATTTACACCCGGATTCTCCAGACCCCCGTTTTTCGGTTCGCTGACAATTTAATCCTGTAAGAACAAACGGTTGAAGCGTTATCCAGTGGGCTCGTCACAGTGGTCCGCGGGGCATTGTCACGTTAAGCGCCGGAGCCTGCCCGACTCCATCGGATCGCCCTCGACACATTCGGCAATCCCACAAACTCAGAAGCCTGCGGGGTTTCGGATGAGGTTTTTGGTAGGGACAGGGGCAGTCCGGCATCGCCCCGGCGTATCGCGAGTACGAGCGAGGAAATTGTCCCTCAGGCGGAGGAAACCGTCGCATCCGGCGGCGGCGGGAGAATGGGCAGGTCCGTTTACGGTTTCGCAGGGCTATATTTGACGTGTCCCCGATCGATGGGAATGGCGGCCTTGACCAGCAGGGTAAATACCAGCATGCCACAACTCCAAATGCCCAGGGTGATCAGGATTTCGTTGACGGTGGGCAGGTATTCCACGATTTCCCCCACCGGCGTGGGGATAAAACCGGATATGACCAGACCCATCCCCTTCTCGATCCACACGCCCACGATCGTCAATCCGCAGGCCAGATTCAGCAGCCACACCCTTTTGTAAAATGGATAAATCGAAAGAATGGAAACGCCAACGATACTCAGGGCGAGGGAACTCCAAAACCAGGGAACAATTCCTGTAAATCCCCGCAAGCCGAACAGGAGGTACACCAACGATGCGGAATGCTCGGCCTGATTATAAAAGTCGGTGATAATCTCCACTCCGATCATGAACAGGTGAATCTGCATCGATACCGTAACGATGATCCTGAGCAGATCGATGACCCGGGAGCTGATCTTCAATTCGGTAAACCGGTCCACCAACTGGAGTACCAGGATGATCAAAGCCGGGCCCGAAGCGAACGCCGAGGCCAGGAAACGCGGAGCCAACACCGCCGTGTTCCAGAAGGGTCGGGCCACGTTGACCGAAAACAGAAACGCCGTAACGGTATGGATGGAAATCGCCCAAACAATGGCGATCACCACCACCGGAAAATATTTGCGCAGGACGGGTTCCTCGCCTTTGTATTTGATGAACAGAACGTAAATGGGAAGACCCAAATTGAGCAGAAGATACCCGTTTAAAACCACAATGTCCCAGGCGAGCAGGGAGTAGGGAAAATTGAACCTGCCCAGCAGGGGAATCAAATGCCACAGCCGATCCGGTCTGCCCAGATCCACAGTGACAAAGAGAAGACAAGTCACCACCGCAGCCACTGCGATTCCTTCTCCGAGAATGACGGCCTGTCTGATGTCCTCCCGTTGGAAGAGATAGGCGGGGATCACCAGCATCACCGCAGCAGCCGCCACACCCACCATAAAGGTGAAGTTGGCGATGTAGAATCCCCATGAGACCTGATCGGTCATGCCGGTGACTATCAGGCCGTGACGCAACTGGTTGTTGTAGGCGATCAGGCCAATGGCCACCATGGCGGATAGACCCGCAACCCAACCCCAGTAGAGGCGGTTTCCTTTAAAGAGCAGACTCGAGCTGTCGAAGAGAAACGCTGCGAATATTCTCATGTCCCAATACCCCGGTTGGATGCGGGCAGAGGTGAACTTTTGCGGGAAGCGCTCAAAGAAACAGACACGGGCGCCTTCCCGCCTTCTGTGCGCAGGATCAACGGGAATCCAGCCCGCGGTCAGTCGAAGTAGTACCAGAACTTCGGTTCGGTACCGAGGTCCTCCTTGAGCCGAAAGACCTTTTTGTGCGCCAGCACATAACGAATTTCACTGTCCGGGTCCAGCAGGTTTCCGAAGATGCGGGCCCCGGTCGGGCAGGCTTCCAGGCAGGCTGGAAGACGGCCCAGGCGCGTGCGCTGGATGCAAAAGGTGCACTTTTCCACCACGCCCCGGTAGCGGGGCCGGTTTCCCAGGTAATGGGTATCGGGGTTGATCTCCTCGGCGGGGATTCGGGGATCGCTCCAATTGAAATGACGCGCCCAGTAGGGGCATGCCACAAGGCAATAGCGGCACCCGATGCACCAATTGTAGTCGATGACGACGATTCCATCGGGTTCTTTCCAGGTCGCGCCCACCGGGCAGTTTTTTATGCAGGGCGGGTCCTCGCATTGATGGCACTGAATGGGCAGGTAATAATGGCCGGCCCGGGGCACCTTCTCCGGATTGTAGAAGTGCTCGGAATAGTTCAGGTCCATCGTCCCGTTGTCCAATTCCAGCACCCTGATGAACTGGATGGCGGGAGTCCGGGTCTGGTTGTTTTCTTCGCTGCAACCGGTGACACATTTGCGAATTCCTTTGCATCGGGAAAGGTTCAGGGCGTATCCGAAAACGACCCCCGGCATGGGTGGATCGTTGGCCACCCGGATTTCCGTGCCGAATCTGCGTTTGGCCTCTCGTTCGATCCTTGCCAGCGTCGCCTGAATCTCTTCCTCGGTCATTTTCTGGTAATGCTGTTGAAAAAAAGCTCCCAAAGCGTCGGCCAACGGTTCCCGCTCCGGGTTAACCGTGTTGACCGCGATGGCCGTGGCGCCCCCGAACAGAGCGCTGATCAAGCCGGTCAATCCGCCCTTCTTCAGCAGGCTCCGTCTCGACCAGGGGCGGCCTGCGAATGGGTGCGATTTTTCCTTTACATCCGTGGCGGCGCGAAGACTCACGGCTTCTCCCCTCCGGCGGTCAGACGCTGCAACAATTTCGTGCGGTGATGAGTATGAAGGCTGGAAGGGGTTTTGCCCTTCGGCGCGACGGGAGGGGGGTCGGGCGTATAGGGTTTAATTCCGGGGGAATGGGCATTGTGACATTCCGTGCAGGTGCGAAACACACGCACCCCCGTCCAGAATCCGATGCGTTTGCCGTGGACGCCATGTTGCCAATCTTCCATCTCCCGAAAATGGCATTGGCCGCACAGTAGGTAGCCCAGATCCATATCCACCGCCTTTCCGTTTATGGTGAACAGATCGTCCATCCGCTTTCCGTCGTGGCAGCCTTCGCACCAAAAGCGGCCGTCGCCATGGTCCAACTTGAGATCGGCGTGTTTCGTTTTCAGGCGGCGTTTTTCGTTGTTGACTTTGTTCCCCTTATGACATTCGGAGCAGGGATACATGGGAATATCCTCGACTTTGCGCGCGGGCACCTGAAACGGAAGGGCCCCGTTGAACCGCACGCCGAGTACTCTTTCCCCAACGATTTTCCAGCCTTCCTCGTTCACGACCTCCACCAATTCCCCTTCTTCGCCGACGGTTTCAACCCGATCCCATGGCCTGTCGGCAGCGTTCGATTCCGTTTCGTCCGTAGCGTTCGTCCCGGGTGGGGGCGCCGCGCTCCCGTCCGGAGACCCGCCGCTTTCTCCGCTGCCTGGGGCAAGGGCAGGAAAATTTGCGTCCCCCAGCAGATAGATCGCCAATCCTACCGCCAACAGCAGGAAGGGCAAAAAGGTCAGCAGGTAGGGTTGTATTTTCCGGCGTTTTTCCATGAAAGCATTCCCCGAACGGGTGCCCTGGAATTTCCGCCCTCCGGAGCCGCAAAGGGGCGGTAATCACCAAGCCAAAATGTCCATCATGGCCTGATCCAATGTTTGCAGCCGCCGACAGAATGGACAGATCTCCGTTTTTTCCACGGACGTGAACGGTCTTTCGCAACCGACACATTTGATTTTGCGGCGCCCGAACACCACCCGCCGCATCTCGATCGGAAAATCCTCCGCCCGCGCGGGACGACTTTCCAGTAGGCCATGGGGGCAGATTTCGTCGCAAAGATCACAGTCCAGGCAGCGAAGGGGATAAAACGAGAGCAGCACCCCGTTCGGGCCCGTCTTCTGCCGCAACGCTCCTCCCGGACAAATCTGTGAGCAGGAATCGCAGAGCACGCACTCTTTTCGTGCCTTCACGAACCGGAATGGCAAATCCTGCGGATTGTCGGGAACCGCCGTCAATCCCCCCGCAGTGCGGATAATCCGGTTGAGCAGTATTCGTTTTTCAGGCAGGGCCGGCACGGGATCAAACTCCCCCTCTTCGGCTTCATCCGGATCGTACTCCGTTCCCCCTTCCACCGGACCGAACTGGCCGAACCGGCTGAAAAGGTGCCGGCGTGAGTAGGCGATTTTCGGGAACAAGGGAATGCAGGCCCCACCGCCCTCATCCAACACGCCCGGGTCGCCCGCCAGAGTAATCCGCCCGGGCAGTTCCAGACTTTCCAGCAGGGATTGGGTCCGCAAAACCAGTTTCCGCAAATGCTCTCTGCCGCGGGAAAGGCGGCAATCGGCGCAGCGGCTGGCATCGATCACCAACTCCGCGATTCCTTGGGCCTGAAGTTGCAGCAGGTGTCCCTCCTCAAGGGCCGCGAGGCAGACCGATGACGTTTTTTTTTGGCGGGGTGAAGGATCCGGGGTTTTTTCCGGATTCCCCGGGCAGGCGATCACCACAACCCGCGGTTTTGGCTCCCGGCGTGCCAGGAGGGAGGACAAGCCCTGCAGATATTGCTCCTGGAACATCCGCGGAAACACAAAAGCGCCCGTGGGGCAGGCCGCCACGCACAACCCACAACCTTCGCATTGGTCTGTGTCCAGCACCGGCGCCGGGGAAAGCCGGATACAGCCCTCTACGCAGACCTCCAGGCAGCGTGAGCAGCGGGAACGGGCGGTATGCGTGTTCCAGCAGCGATCCGGATAAACCGCCAGCGCGCTCATCACCGGAGCGCGCGCCGCATCCCAGAGTTCGACCATCAAGGAATTGTCACCAGCTTTGCTTTCCATCGTGGTCCTTGTCTAGCAGGGCTCATCACCCTCTCGCGGCTTGCCGGGCCCGTACCCGCCCGCGCATGCATCCGTGGAGAGCGGAGGGTAAACCGGGCGCCAACTCTGCGGGATTTATCGATCAGAGAGAGGCGAAAAACGATCGATTCCGATCGTTAATCGTCCTTGAACGGTTCCTTCGCTTTTGGCAATCCCGTTCCTTCGGACCGCCGCCATCCTTTTCAAGCGAATTCCCAGGATTCCATGGTCATATAGTCGAACGTCAATTTCCCGATGCTGCGATAAAAGGGGTGCTCGGCCAGCCTTTCGACGGTGCGGCCATAGCGCGGCACCCAAATCAGAAGATGGTTGTCCAGGAATTGTTTTTGTTGCCGCCGGTAGCGCTCCGCGTCCGTCTTTTGTCCCCGTTCCCGGCAGCGGGATTCCTTGCCAGCCAGCTTGCCCATGAAATCGAACTCGAGGCCCAGGTGGTCCGGCAATTCGCGGGCTTCCTCGGGAAGCCCGAGGCCGCACTGCCGATAAAAGCACTCCACCAACCAACTCGATTTGCCCTGCAGGGATTCCTCCCGCTGGCAGGACTCGTAGGGATACAGGGCCACCACGTCCGAAATGAGAAAGGTGGCGCAAAAGGTGGTGGCCAGTTCCTCCAGCAGGACGGCGTCGTCGCCGTCCCCCAGGTCGTCCGCGAAGTTTATGCCCAGATCCCGAAAGATTTTCAGGACACCGGGATCCCGCAAGGCCTGCAGAAACTCCGGGGAAATTTCCTCGAGGTAGATCCTGGAGAGGAATTCATACACGGCCGAGCGGGAACCGCAGCGATTGGCCAGTTCCTCCGGGAACGGCTCAACGGGTTTTTCATTCGGCGAAATTTTGCTGGGCTGAAGCATTATGATCCCAAGGCAAGTTAAAGCCAGCCCGGTCTCCCCGGAGCATCGCCGCTCCGGGGAGCCTGATGGGCCAACAGGGTTTATACCCAGCCTCCGGGCCGGGCCGCGTCGGGCTCGCCCGGGGATCGGGTATCAGGCATGACCGCCGCCCCCGCCGCGCACTTTGGTCGTCATTCCCAAAGCGGCTTTGTAGGCCCGGCGGGAAGCCTTGGCGTTGGTCTTGAATTGCCCGTAGCGGTCCCCCGGCCTGGCCTTGGTAACGGACACGACGGCATCGAACCACGCAAAGCTCCCCCCGATCGGGTCGGTGGCGATCGGATAAATCATGTTGGGATGCACGCCCTCGTCATCCCACCATACGTTTTTATCGCGATCCCGGTCTCTGGAGGCGCCGAAGGAACCCTTGGTCACTCCGCTCCGGCCGGCGGAATGAGCGGTTGCGATCACTTTGGGATGAATCCCCTCGGTGACGCGCGCCCTGGTCACTATGTGGCCGATCTGGGAGGTGATGCGCACCAGATCCTCGTCCTTGATACCTCGCGCTGCGGCCGTCTCGGTATTGATCCACATCGGATTCTTGTGGTGAATCTCCTGCAGCCATTTCAGGTTCGAGGTACGCGCTTGCGTATGCACGTTGACCTTGTAGGTGACCATTATCAGGCCGTCTTTTTTCATCTCCTTGTGGGCCTTGATGGGCTCGTAGTGGGGCATCGGCTTGAAGCCAAAATGTTTCCACTCGTCGACGTACACCTGGAAGGTGCGGGTGGGCGTGTTGAACCCTTTCACCGCCTTTCCGTCCACCATCAACCCGACCGGGGACTTCCCCTTGAAGATGGTTCGTCCATCCACTTTGGTGCCGGACAAGTCCTTCCGGCCGAGCGGCTCCTCGTGAGCACCGAACTTGAAATTTTCCTCCTTTTTCTTGTCGTACAAGGGGAAGACCCCGTACTTTTTCAGGAAATCGAAGCCGCCCGCCTCCTTCAATCCCGGCGTGGCTTCCAGTTGTGTTTTGACGTACTCCTCCGCGGAACGGTAGGCGAAGTAGCGCTTGATCCTCCGCTTGCCGTCCGGATCGATCTTGTTGGCAAGATCGTAGAGGATCTCCCGGACCGAGCGCGCATTGCCCAGCGGCTTGATCACCGGCTGGCGCAGCCCCACCCAGCCCAGCACCGAAGAGGGCATGGATTCCGGGTCCCACCTTTCCAGGAAGGTGGTATCGGGCAGGATGATGTCGGCGTACTGGGCGGCCTCATCCATGTTGATGTTGATGGAAACGGAGAAGGGGATCAGTTTCTCGCTGGAGAGCACCTCCCGCCAGGTTTCCACGTCGGGCTGGTTGTAGAGCGGGTTGTGGACATAGAGTATGTACACATTGATTTTCTGCCGCCCCTCCTTGATGCCGTGGGCCACGTGATGGCTCACGTGGTGGTTGGCCAGCGGATATTCAGGCGGGTTCTTCAACACGCTCTTGTGCTTCGGCTTGGGTGGATGGGGGCCGGGCCCCTTGCCGAATCCAAGCCCGCGCGGCAGGTTGTATCCTCCCTTCTTCTCGATGTTCCCGGTGACCACGTTGAGCATCATGATGGCTTTTTCGTTGTAGGAGCCGTTCACGTGCTTGCAGGGGCCTCGGTAGGTGTAGGTGGTGGCCGGGCCGGCCGATGCGAATTCCACGGCCAGGCGCCGAATGGTCTCGGCAGGGACGGTGCTTTCGCGGGAAGCCATCTCCGGGGTGAATTTCTTCAGGTATTTCGCCAGCCGCGCCGGCGTCACGTTGGTGTACTTGCGGATGAACTCCGTATCCGCCAGCCCTTCCTGCATGATCACGTTGCACATGGCCAGCGCCACCACGCCGTCGGTGCCCGGCATGATGGGCACCCACTCCTGGCTGATCGCCGCGGAATTGGTGAGGCGGGGATCGAAGGTCACCATTTTGGTGTTGTTGTCCCGCAATCCTTCCGAGATGCGCTGAATGTAGGGATTGTGGAAGTAGGCCGCCTCGGCGATGTTGCTGCCGAAATTGAGGAGGTATTTGGTGTGGGCAAAGTCCGGGGTTTCGATATCCGGACCCCAGGCATGCTCCATGGCCACCTTTTTGCTCGATTCGCAAAGGGAGGTGTGATTAAGAACGGTGTCCGTGCCCAGGGCATTGGTGAAGCGACTGATGAACCCGTGGGTGCGGTTGCGCCCGTAATGGAAAGCCACCGTGTTGGGATCCTCGTCCAGGGCCACCTGGATTTTCGCGGCCACTTCCCCCAGGGCTTCGTCCCAGGAAATGCGCTTCCACTTTCCACTGCCCCGTGGCCCCACCCGTTTCAGGGGGTGGAGAATGCGGAACGGATCGTAGACATGGAGGTGACCCGCGTTGCCCTTGGCGCAAAGCTTGCCGCGATTTCCCGGATGGTGAGGATTTCCTTCCACCCTGCGGATGCGGCCGTTTTCGATGTAGGCGATGCCGCCGTCTTCCACGTTACAGGTGAGACAGGTATAGGGAATTTCCTGATTCGCCTTGCCGGTGGGCGAGGCGGAACCGGTTTGCTCGAGCTCCATGGCCTTGGCTTTCAAGCCCAAATGGAGTCCGGTGGCCATCACCGTTCCGGTGGCGGCGCCAAGCTTGACGAACTGCCTTCTTCTCATTTGCATGACAACCCCCTTTATGGGCGGAAATTAGCGATGTGAATGGTTTCGATGTCCCGGGTGGGCAATTGTTGAGACCCTTCCAGTTTCTCGGCCGCCCGCCGGTCCAAAGCGATGTAAAAGACGTTGGGGCCGGTCCCCTCCTCGGGCTTGAGGATATGGGTGGGATTGGTGGAAATCAGCTTGAAGATTTCGCTGTCGGGATCGTTGAGGTCCCCGAATATCCGCACGCCGGCGGGACAGGTGGACACACAGGCCGGTTGCAATCCGGCATCGATACGATGGACACAGGCATTGCACTTGTTGAATACATTCTTCTCCGGATGGGTGTAGGCCATTGCATAAGGGCAGGCGTCCACGCACTGTTTGGCGCAATCCGCCCCCGCGCACTTGCTCTCATCCCACAACACGAGGCCGTCATCGCGCTTGTAGATCGCGCCTTCCGTGGGACAGGCGGCTTTGCAGGCAGGGGTGTCGCAATGGTTGCACAACACCGGAAAGTTGATCTTCATCACGTTGGGGAACTGGCCTTTCTCCAGCTCACGGACATGATTGCGAAACACGCCAAGCGGGACATCGTTTTCAGCCTTGCAAGCGATCATACAGGACCGGCAACCGATGCAGCCGCGCATGTCGATCAGAAACGCGTATTTTTTCTTACGTTGGGCCATCTGAAAATCTCCCTTTTTTCCCGTCGTTAAAGAACGATGATCCTAGGGATCATCTCCCTAGGAAATTCGGAATATTGGAGCATAAGACGGCAGGCAACCTGGCCGTTGCGCTTCCCCGTCAGCTTTTGTTGGCCAGTTTGCCTCCCTCGTACAACCATTCGCTCCCCTTGCGGGGTGGGTGTATTTTTAGCTTGGTGTGCTTATGGGTCCCTTTCTTGAGCAGCTTCTTGTAATCGAAGGCGTATTTGGGATCGACGGAGGCTTTGAACGGACTGTCGTCGTTGTGACACTTTTCGCAGAGAGCTTTCTCGCCGTATTTCATGCCCGCGGCGATCACTTCTTTGCGGGGCCAGTTGTCCTCCTGATACTTATTTTTTACCTTCTGGTACTGCTTGCCTCCGCCGTGGCACGATTCGCAGCCAACGTTGGCGAATTTTTTCATTTTCCGTTTGTTCCCGATCGCGAAGCCGCCTTTGCCAAAGGCCGTGGTGTGGCATTTCAGACAATCCTTGTCCTTGCGGTAGTCCTTGTCCGGGTCCACCTTGGCTTTGATCTTTTCCTCTTTCTTCACCCCTGGATCCAGGCTTTTCATGGCTTGGCCGTGTCTGGTTTTCAGCCAAGCCTGGTATTGATCCTTGTGGCACTTGGTGCACCCTTTTTTCTCGGCATGCCCCATTAAGCCGACCCTTTTGGCTTGTGCGGCCGAGGGCTGCAGCATTGCCTGACCGGCCATCACAAGAAAACTCGAGAAGGCAACCATTAAAACCAGTACGGTGATTTTCCTCATTTCCATTTTCGTGAAATCCTGCTCCGATATTTGCGAGGGCCGCCCGGCGCTGTGTATTTTCACGGGGTGTTTGCGCGGAAATTTCGGGTTCGAACCCGGCAGTTATCTGGATTTCCGGCACAAAAGGGCATGTGCCCCATCCGGGCTCCCCGGCTTACCCGTCCTCCTAGAGCAAAATGGATGCCAAATATGTAACTAATTGTTATTACTGATAAATACTTGCAATTTTTCAAAACGTGGAGCGGCACAACCTGTGGCGGCGTTACGAAATTGAAACATAAAACCGGGCGGGGTTTCCGATTCGTAACCACATTTTTGTTCGGTGTTTTTGTTCGGCGCAACGCCCCGCTCGCAGGAGTGATGGGAGAAGGCATGGAAACGCGGCCCGGCGCGAACAGATTCAGAGCCTGGTCGGGATTGCGGTCCCCCGGAACAAACCCCGTCCCCGCGGCCATGGCCAAGACGATAAAGAGGAGCGGAAGTATTTCAGCGATTCTCAAACGGTGGGCCTGCCCGCGGCATGAAGGCAATGAGCGACGGCGGGACTTTAACAGGGCACATTATCAACGGCTTGGATTGTAGTGGGTTTTTCCTAACCGGCCTTTTGAATTCCGTAGCGCCTCATTTTTTCCCAAAGGGTTTTCCGGCTGATCTTGAGCGCGTACGCCGTTTCAGCGATTTGCCACTCGTACAGTTGCAATGCCTGGAGGATATAGTCTTTTTCCACGAAACCCATATGCGCGTGCAATGTCACTGGCTCTGCACCTGCCTGACCTCCATTTTCGTACTGATAATTCTCCGGGAAAATATCGTAGGCGGACAGGATCTGGCCCCGGCTAAGGGCCACTCCGCGTTCGATCCTGTTTCTCAATTCCCGGATGTTGCCCGGAAAGGAATGATTGGTAAGCGCCCATTGGGCCTCGGGGGAAAGGCTGGGGAGCGTCCGTTTCATTTCCTTGGCGAAGGTCGACAGATAGTAGTTTGACAGTGGCAGGATATCGTCGGTTCGTTTTCTCAGCGGCGGGATGTGGATGGGAATCACATTGATACGGTAAAATAAATCATCGCGGAAAGTGTTTTCGGCGACCATCTGTTCCAGATTCCTGTGGGTGGAGCAGATCAATCTGGCTTTAAAGAGCACTTTTTCCCTGGCTCCCACCCGATAGAAATTCTTTTCCTGCAGCACCCGCAGCAGTTTGGCCTGCATCGGCTGCGGCAGATCCCCGATTTCATCCAGAAGAAGCGTGCCGTCCTGGGCGGTTTCCAAATATCCCCTGCGCTGCTGATTCGCTCCGGTGAAAGCCCCTTTTTCATATCCGAAAAGTTCGCTTTCAAACAATTCGGTCGGGATGGTGGCGCAATTCACGGCAACAAAGGGAGATTTCGATCGCGCTCCGGTTGAGTGAACATAGTAAGCTGCCAATTCTTTTCCGACTCCCGACTCCCCTGAAATCAACAGCGTGGTATCCAGAATTTTCACTTGGTCAAGCATCTCGACAAGATTTCTCATCGGTGCCGACAACGCATTATGGACCAACAATGTGCTGGCCTCTTCCAATCCATCCCGGTCCAATTGATGAACCTGCACCGAAAGCAGGGCGGTGATGCGTTCCAGCAGGGCATCCATCGAGAAGGGTTTGGTTAAATAATCGTTCACCCCCATCTTAACCATCCGCACCGCCTGCTCGATCCCCCCATGCGCCGTGATGACGATAATGGGTTTTTTCCCCAGAACGGGCAATAGTGAAGGATACAGGCTCTCGCCATCGGTATCGGGAAGGCGGATATCGAGCAGCAGCAGGTTGACCGGGGTCTGCTCCAACCCCGCCAGCGCATCGGACCCTGTTTGCCACCAGCCCACCTTGAATCCTTCCAACTCCAGCCGCTGCCGCACCGATTCCCCCATGATGGTATCGTCTTCCACCAATCCGATTCGAATGTCGTTTTTCCGTTCAGGTTGCATGGCCGGATTCCTGGTTTAGGGGAAAGGTGACCTCGATGCGCGTGCCCGCGCCCAATTTACTATAGATCTCCCAACTCCCGTGAAGTTGTTGGATCAACTGCTGACAAATCCATAATCCCAGCCCTCCAGGCCCTTCATCCACCTCAAGAATTCCGTTTACCAAGGTATCGACAAACTCGGGCGGCATTCCTGACCCATTGTCGTCAACGACGAGGTGAATGTGATCTTCTTCGGCTCTCGCTTCGAAGAACAATTCCCCCCCGGAAGGCATCGCTTCGCAGCCGTTGAGAAGCAAATTCAACACGACCTGGCGGATGGCCACCGGCTCGATTTTAATTTCATGGTCGATATTGTTGTTCCAATCCAGATGAATACGGGAGGTTTTCACGTCACTCTGAATGAGCAGGCGGATATCTTCCAGATCCACGGGCCGCAGCGTCTCGGCATCTCCATCCTGGCGGTACATGAGTAAGGCGGCTTGCACGATGGCTTGAACCTGCTTGATCCCCCGCGCCAACAAATCCAGGCTGTTTTGCCGAACCGTATGGTCCTCTCCGTGCCGTTGCAGAGTATTGACCACGTTCAACATTCCCCCGAGGGGATTGTTGATTTCATGCGCCATACTGGCCGCCAGCTTTCCCAAGGCGGCGAGTTGTCCCTTGACCGCGAGACTCTTGGCCATTTTTTGATTTTCCAACAATGCGGCAGCCATTTGGTTGAACCGCACCATCAAATACGAAACCTCGTCATTGGAGGGGATCGTTTTCTCATCGATGAATTCAATTTCTCCCCGGCCAACCATCTCCACATGTCTTCCCAATACAGAAAGCGGCCGAACCATCTCCCGGCTGACGATATATCCGATCACTCCGCAGAAAAATGAAATGATTGTCGTGAACACTATGGCGGTAATCGATAAATTGATAAGACGTTCTTTGAATTGTGTCAGATCGATATCTGCATAAATGTCCCCAAAATAATGGCCGTTATTCGTGATTCTTCTCTTCAATAAAAGGTCGGATAAAAATATGATTGAAAGCAGTCCTCTCCCGTTGTTGGAATGTTGTTTCAATTTTTCCGGCAGAGGCTCCAATATTTTTGACATGCCGGGATAAGTTCCCGCGAAGATTCGCTGATTCTTATCGGAGACTGTTACATATCTAATCCGAAGATCCAACTGGCTATCAAAACTTCTTTTCAGAAAATCGAAACCCGCCCAGTAATCCTCCCGAATGATATATGGAATTAAACTATCTGAAACATTATCCAAAAAAACGTTAACGCGTTTTTCGATATTTTCGATCTCGACGGAAGTAACCTGGTAGATGATCGGGATCAGGAGCGTTGCGGCTAAAATAATCACCACCCCCACCACGGTGACGGGGATTTTGACCATCAAACTCCAGTTGCGGATGTAGGCGAGCAGTCCCATACCGGATTAATTCTTGGTGGTAAGATGGTGCACCCGTTTCGGCTTTATCTTCCGGGAAATGATCCGGATGCCTTCGAAGATCGATTTGTCCTCTTCCGAAAATCCATCAAGGTGCAAATGGGCCAGAATTTTTTGACCCTCCGGATCGCCGCTCATTCCCAGGAGGACTTTCCGAATTTTTTCAACCATCTCTCCAGGGAAGGTTTTCATAGCCACAATCGGTGGGAAACCGTAAAAATCCGATCGGCGGATCACCTTGGTTTTTCCCCGTAATTCCGGATCGGTTTTGTTGATAACCTCCCAGACGTATCCATCAACGTTCCCTCCGTCAGTGATTCCATGGGCCACCGAACGAATGACGTTTTCGTGGCTGTAGGTGAAGATGTACTTGGAAAAAAAATCCTCGGGCGTAGTATCCATTTGAGCCAGCCAATATCGGGGAACAACGTGGCCGGAATTCGAATCAACGTCCGAAAAGGAATGGGTCTTGCCCTTCAACATTTCCAGGGTGGTTGCCCGGGAATGGCTTGGAACAATGAGATAGGATTGATAATAAGGTATTCCATTGAAAAGAGGGACCGCAACCAACTGCAATTCACTTTGGTTGGTGACAAAAGGATAACCGCAAATCCAGGCGATATCGATTTCACCATACTTGAGCATTACCATTATTTCCTGGTATGATCTGCGCAGAATGAATTTAACGGGTTCACCTATCTTGCGGCTAAGGTAACGCTTCCAATTCTTTTGAAAACTTATATTTGTATCGACAATGACAGGTGTTAATCCGAATGTGACAGCTGTTTCGTTTCCGTATGCCAAATCGTTATATCCGGTGGAAAACAGCACCAGCCCGAATAAAAAGATTATCGCGTGATAGCGAATCATTTTTCACCCGTTTGTAAAAAGAGATAGCTGCGGGATATTATTTTCGGTTTGTTGCAATTAGTGAGTGATAATCATTCAAAATAAATATGAATGATCTATAGAATATGATACCGACTTGTGTGTTTGTCCAACGTGTTCATCCCTCCTCACCAGTCGGAGAAAACGGCATTTTACCAGCATTGAAATAGAATTGCTTTGATTTAGATCAATTTTTCGAAGAAATTCGAAAAGGATGTCCCTTGTCCTTAGCGAAAACTCCATAGGCGGAACCCTCCAGTAACGTCGCATCGTTGACATCGGTGTCCAGCACGGCCCAAGGCCTTCAAATTGTCGTTTTCGTGGGCAATAAGCCATCCGGAGCATTGTCACGTTAAGCACCATTATTTTTTTTTCTGCTCCGGTATAGAATCTTTGGATGCAATCCATCTCCTTCAAGCGCCATCGTTTCCCACCTGAATTCATTCACCACGCCGTGTGGTTCCATGCCCGGTTTACTTTGGGCTATCGAGATGCGGAGGATCTACTTGCGGAACGCGGTTTGGATATTTCCAATTAGACCGTTCGGCGCAGGTTCCTGAAATTCAGCTGTCCATAGCGAAAACCTCGTCTGAATTGTTTCCGTTGGCGTTTCGAGGTGTGGTTGGAAGTGGTGCCGAGGCGAAACCCCCTTGCCGATCGTGCAGCACATCGATCCGTGCCGAATGGGAACGATAAACGTCCAAATGCGTTTTCACCTGAAAGAGTCGGATCTGAGCGCTACCTTGGGCATCGCAATGGGCCTCTCCCACGCTCTTCTTCACATTGAGCGAGGCTTGATCGAACACCTGGGTCTGTAGGATATCGATCGTTGTGGCCAGTTCTGCGCTGGCTTGGTGCTCCAACACGGCACGGAGTCGGTGGACGGCGCCTCCCAAGAAAATCCTGGAACCGTCGGAGGACATCAGATCGACGTTTCCCTGCGCTTTGGCGATGAAGGCGCAGCTGTTTCCTTGGAGATGAAGGTTGAGATCGCCTACCTGCCCGATCCTGATGATTCCGCCCAGCACCTTCGCCGCCAATTTGCCCTTCATGTTTCCCAGTAAGATGGCCCCGGATACATCATTGAGGTCGATCTCCATTTCCTCGGGTACGGTAATCTCCAAGGATAGTTGCGGTTTGGTGCGGGGCGATGCCGGGCCGGCGGCTTTGTCCTTTTTATTCGCCGTTCCCTCATGCGCCATGCACCGCACTTCGGCTCCGAAGTCGGTCGGTCGTATCCTCATGTGGCGTACATGATGGGTTAGGCCACTTACCCTGACCTGAATGACATGGCGGGCGAGACGGGCCGAATCCGTGGCCTCGAATTTTCGCCGGGTGGTCTCCCATAGATTTTCGTGGGTGGTGGTGGCGATCCGAATGTCGCCTGTCACACCTCGAATTTTTAACTTCCCCGAACGGGGCACGGCCATGCTCATCACCCGGGTCATTATCACCGGGGGAGGGCGATTGGCGCTGCGGGAGGATGGTTGGTCCGGGCCGGCGCCCGTTGGTGCCCCCTTCCAACGATCCTGGGCCGGGCGGGATGGGGCAGCGCGGCCGAAAGGCCCCGTCCTGCCCGCGCCCTGCCACCACCTACGGGAACGGGTGGAAGATCGCCGCCGGGATCGGTCATAGGCCTCACGGCGGGACGGATCGGACAATACCTCGTAAGCCTCGCTCATGCGGATGAAGAATCGGGCGTCACCACTCGGGACGTCGGGGTGCAATAGCTTCGCCTTTTGGCGGAAAGAGCTCCGGATAGCCTTGAGGTTGGCGCCGGGATGCACACCGAGGACGGCGTAGTGAGTAGAATGTTCCATGGGAGATTCGCTTTCCGATCGTTCGACTTTGAAAATCCGCGTTCCGCCGGGTCACCGAGCGCGATGCTGGAGCGCCCTGAATCCAGCATCACATGAACTGGAATGCTCAATTGTACAAACTTGATTGGGGGTCCAGGATTCCTTGTATTCCTTCCAGGTTGGATTTGATCCGGTGGAGATTGCACAGCACCTCGTCCTTGGCCTGGAGAAATTCCAAAGCGCCCCGCTCGGATCCGCGAATCATGTGGAGAATCGATTGACCCACCACGGCCATACGCTCATGAAATTGTTTCACTTTCTTTCCGAATTCACCGAATTCAACATCGGTTATTTCGGCCAGATTCTCGGCGTCCAAGTAGATTCGCGATGAATCGTGGTTCAACAGGTTAATCCTGGACAGGATCATTTCCTTTTCCATGATATCTTCTTTGTAGGTCTTCATAATCAACTTTTATTGAATGAGTAATGCCAAGGTCGTTTTCTCGTTAAATGATCAAGAACTTTCCTCATTCAATGCAGCCTGGTAATCGAATTGGTCCGTTCCGATCACCCGGTCGATATCCAACAGGAGCTTGAGTTCATCTTCCACAACGCCGATGCCCAAGATGAATTCGGTGTTGACCTGCCGCCCGAAATCCGGTGTGGAGGTAATATGCTCTTCGGAAATATCGATCACCTCGGCCACCTCGTCCACGAGGACACCCAGGTTGATCTTGCCTGTGGCCGACATCGCTTCCACGACAATGATGCAGGTCCTCTCCGTGTCGTCCCGATCGGGGAAATTGAATTTTTTCCTCAGTTCGATGGTGGGAATGATCCTGCCCCGCAGGTTGACCATTCCCCGCACATAATCGGGAGCGCCCGGTATTTTTACGGCGGGAAGGGCTCCGATGATTTCCTGGACTTTCGTGATTTCCAAACCGTATTCTTCCCGGTCCAGCTTGAAGGTCAGGAACTTTCCGGCTTCGACCGCCGATTGCGGTGGCGGCCGGCTTCCCTCATGGTTTTGTATTTCGGTCATGGTGAATTCCTTTCTATCCAAAACGGCTGTCGTTGAATCTCGACCGGCAGGCTCGCCGCCCCCTGGACGGCGGGAAGGGAGGGAGACGGATCTCCCTCCCTTACGCCGATCCTTTGGAATCTACTTCATTTCCTTGAAATCGCCGTCTTCAAGACCGGCGAATTGTCCCGGTGCTTCCGGCAGGGAATTCGATCCCGCGTCTTTCTCCAGTTTTTCCCTCAGACTGGGAACCTTGCCGTTCCCCAAGGCCGGTTTGACTTCCACCGGCTCGACGGCCGGGCGATGATGCACCAGCCCGGGAACCTTCGCGGTTGCCATTGCTTCACGACCATTGCCGGACGCTTTGGAATGCTTCCCAATTCCGCTCCCGTTGTGGCCACCGGTTCCCACCATGTTCGTCAGTTCAGCAACCATGGCATTAAGTTCCTGGGCCTGCGCGGAGAGTTCCTCGCTGGTGGAGGAGGTCTCCTCCGCGTTTGCGGCGTTGCCTTGAGTAGCACTATCCATCTGAACTACGGTCGAGTTGACCTGGTCGATCCCATTGGATTGTTCCTTGCTGGCCGTGGCCACATTGGTTACAAGGTCGTTGATTTTCAGGATTGCGGACTGGATTTTGCTCAGGACGTTTTCGACTTCACCGGATACCTTCACGCCCAATTCCGCTTTTTCCTGGGAGGATTCGATCAACTCGTTGGTGTCCTTGGCCGCTGCGGCACTGCGCTGGGCCAGGTTACGCACTTCCTCGGCCACCACGGCGAAGCCCCTGCCGGCATCCCCGGCGCGGGCGGCCTCCACGGCCGCATTTAAGGCCAACAGATTGGTCTGGAAGGCGATCTCGTCGATGGTCTTGATGATTTTCGCCGTCTGATCCGAGGAGGTTTTAATCGCACCGATTGCGGAACTCATTCGCCCCATCGCTTCCCCCCCTTGCTCCGCAAGGGTAGTGGTCTCCTTGACCAACTGATTGGCCTGCTCGGCGTTTTCGGCATTTTGGCGGTTCATGTTGGCCATTTCCTCCAGGGAGGATGCCGTCTCTTCCAGACCGGCGGCCTGTTCTGAGGTGGATTCCGCCAGGGATTGGCTGGATGAGGCGATTTGTTCAGCCGCCGATTGAACCTGGTTGGAGGCGTTTGTTACCCCTTCCACAATTATTTGGAGGGGCTTGGTGATGGAGCGCGCGAAGAAAAATCCGAGGAAGGCGGCAATGAGAACTATGAAAACACCCAGTCCGATCATGATCGTATGGGACTGAACCGCCTCTTCATGCATTGTTAGCAGTTCCTGATCCAGTTCTTCCTCATGCGCTGTAACGAAATGATCAAGGGAGTCCGTTAGAGCTTCGGCGTTGACGTCAAATTCCTTCATCATCTTATTTCCGGCGGCCACACCCCCCTGAACATAGGCCCCGGCCATCTTTTTCCCAATCTCATAAAAATGACCAAATTTCGTTACGATATCTTCCAGTTGCTTGACTCCCTCCTCGTCACCGAATTTCACCAGCATGGCTTCGAGGGATTTGGCCTCCTTATAAAAATTACCGCTGTTTTCTTCGGCCATCTTGAACCCATCATCGAGTCCATCCAAAGCTCTGGTGGCAGAGATATCGGTCAACCATTGCCAAACGTTTAAAATGGTCAGTTTGATATTCTTGGCATGTTTCATTTGAGGGAGAGTATGCATATGGACCAATTTGATTTGCGACTCAATATTTGCATTTAGTAAAAACACCCAAAACATTGTTACAGAAAAGAGCATCAGCAAAACAGAAATCCCAAGATATATTTTAACGGGAAGTGTAAGTTTTCGGTTCATGATAATTCCTATCCTAGTAGTGGTTATGCTATTTTTATGGAATATTGATCTTGGTCAAAGCCACTTACCAATATTTCCAAGACGGTTAAACTAACAAGTTCTCGGAACGCTTCCGGCAATTCAATCGACGATCAAAAGAGCATACAATTCTTTTTCTCTCCCACGTTGGGAGAGCAAAGCGTTCAACCGGATAACCTTCCTTCCGCTTATTGTGCGCCAGAGGAGGGGAAGCCGGTAAAATCAAAACAAATCAATGTTGTGGAAGAAAGAAAGGCGGAACGGCTGCCCGATTGAATCATCACCCCGATGACGGCCAGTTGCTTTTGGCCGTTCATATGCACCAGATGCATTTCCATCGGCGCATGCTTTCCGTTGATCGTGTGTTCGCTGGGGCTATGAAAATGGTACTGAAGCAGGTTGTAGGCAACGCCATCGATTTCGATGCCGCTCCCCGTTTCATAATTGGCCTGAATCGTATGGCCGTTGTTCACCATATCCAGCCCACTTTCATTGAAACCCACCGTCACCGGCGGCAATGCCTTGTGAGCCATCCCACCGGTGCGGATGTCGATCGGCGATTGTTCGATGCCTGTTTTGCAGGTTGCGTAGGCATTGGAGAGACTTCCCCAATTGGCAGGACCTTCATGGCCCTTGTAGGCCCAAGGCGCGCCGTCACCAGCGGCGAAGACCATGTTCGCACCCATGGCGATTATCAGGAGGGCCAGCGAGGCCCAGATATATTTGATCGATTTTGACATGGTTTTTTTCTCGATTCAGAGTTGGTCAATTTGAACCTGGATAATTCGCTCAGCACCACCGAAAATTACATTCAGCGCCCACCGGCCCAAACCGGTGAACAGGAGGAATACCAGGATAGGTTGCGCAAGGTACTCTTAACCGTGACGAGCGAAGTTGCTCGTCTTTGCATGTCCTTCACCACTACATACGTTTGGAAAACCGAGTTGGGGGCAACTGTAGAAATTTTATTCATATAGTCAAACGATTGTCCTGTACCTTCTCGGTGCGATTATGAAGCAGGCCAGGAAACCGGACCGGCTAAATTACCTGGGTTCGAATTCCGAAAATACCCGGCGACTCCCGGTTGAAGGCTCATTCCAAAGGAGCGTCCAAACAGTCCCGGACAATCTTGAACAACTCCCGGGGCGAAAAGGGCTTTTCAATCACGGGCAAATGGTGTTCCTGAAAAAATGAAAAATTCGCCTCATTGGCCGGATACCCGGTGCTAATGATGATGCGCTTGTCCGGCGCCAGTTTTCGGACCTGAAGGACAACCTCCCTGCCACTTATTTTAGGCATCACCACATCGGTGATCACCAAGTCGATTTCATCATGGAGGGACTGGAAAATGTTCAGGCCTTCCTCCCCATCTCGGCCGCAAATGACCTGATATCCTTGTGACTCCAGGAGATCGGCCAGGGTTTTCAGGACTTCGATCTCGTCTTCGACCAGTAGGATTCTTTCGTTTCCGCCGAGAATGGTTTCGGAATAGGTCGCCTTCGGGGCTTTCGGATCTCTTTTGGTGCGGGGCAAGTACACGCAGAACTTCGCACCTTTTCCCAATTTGCTTTCGACCTGTATCGAGCCCCTGTGTTGTTTGATGATGCCGTAAACCATGGAGAGCCCGAGGCCCGTCCCGGCCCCCTCTTCCTTGGTGGTAAAGAACGGTTCGAAGATTCTTTCCCGGATTTCCTCGGCGATACCGGTTCCGCTGTCCGAAACGGTGAGGCGGATATATTCCCCGGGGTTCTCCAATTCCAGCTTCCGGTAGGCCGAGCGAGCGATCTGCACCTGATCCAGTGTGATTTCCAGGGTTCCGCCGTCCGGCATGGCATCGCGAGCATTTACGCAAAGGTTCATCACCACCTGTTCGATCATTCCAGGGTCGACCAAGCCGATCACCGGAACCGCGGCGGGAGTCATGTGCACCGCGATGTCTTCGCCGATGACCCGTTTCAGCAACTTGATCAGATTTTCCACGAGATCGTTCAGGTTCACAGTCTTGGGATGAAGCTCCTTGCGTCGGCTGAACATGAGCAACTGCCGTGTCAGATTGCCGGCGCGATCGATGGCTGAAACGATTTGACCGACAGCCCGTTGATACCGGGGATTTTCCCCGCCTGTCGTCAACGCGATTTCGGCGCACCCGCTCATAATTTGGAGGAGGTTGTTGAAATCGTGGGCCACACCGCCCGCCAGTTGTCCGATGGCCTCCATTTTCTGAGCCTGGCGAAGTTCCGTTTCCATTCGCTTCTGTTCCGAAATATCGATGGCCGTGCTCAGCGCTCCGGTGATCGAATCCCCTGTCCCCCGCAGGGGCACGTGAATGATCCGCTCGAAAAGGTCCTTGCCTTCAGGGTCTTTTCTGATCCGTTCGTAATCGAAGGATTCCCCTCTGTCGATGACCGCCTGAATCTCGGTTTTGACCTGATGGTTGTCGATGTCCTTGGCCTGCGGGCAGGAGATCCCGCGTTGGATGGCGACCTCTGCGGGGAGGCCGATGGCCTCGGCCTGTTTTTTGTTGATGAGGATGGGGCGGGCCTGTTTATCGGATACGGTGATTCGAGCTGGAATCGTATCGAAGATCCCCTGCAGAAGGGTTTGGCTTCGGGTGAGTTCCTCCTCGATGTGCTTGTGAACGGTGATGTCCTCTCCCACTGTGACGATACCCTGCATTTGTCCCCTGGAATCGAGGAGGGGAATTTTTCTCACAGAATGCCAGGTCAATTCCCCGTCGGGCCGGATGAACGATAGATTGGGAAGCTCAACGGCCTGCCGGGTTTCCACAACCCTTGCATCCAACTCACTTTGACGCGCCGCCACTTCCGATGAAAGGCCGGGAAGTTCGGATGCCGTGCAACCGACAATCTGCTCCGGTTCCAGCCCGTGAAAGTCGGCAAAGGATTTATTGGCCATCACGTATTTACCTGCGAGGTCCTTGACCATGATGGCTTGGGGAACACTGTCGATTACGGTGCGAAGTAGAGCCTGATTGGCCCGCAATTCCGAAGTGGCGGCAATCCGTTCCGTTACGTCCAACGAAACACCGATGATGCCCGCCGGCTGCCCCGCCGCATCCCGGACGGGTTCCATCCAGCGCTCATAATAAACACCTCCGGTATCCATCACCGAAACCACCGCTTCTCCCGCCATGGCCATACGCACCTTGCCGAGAAATTGGGGATGATCCCGATAAACATCGAAAACGCTCCTCCCCTCCAATTCCCCAGCACTCCATCCCTGCGCCGCGAGCCCCCGGCCCTGTGAAAGTGTAATGGTGCCTTTCGCATCGAGGGCGAAAAGAATCATCGGCGCATGATTGATGATCTGTTGAAGGATCTTTTCGTTTTGTCTGTGTTTGGCCTCGTTTTCCCGAAACTCGGTTAGGTCCTGAAGCGTGCCTAAAAATCGATTGGTCTCCTCGCCATCACCCACGCCCTTGCCGCACAGGCGAAGGATTCTGTCGCCTCCGTCAAAACCGGTCAGCCGGAATTCGGACTGCAGCGACAAACCGGAGCACAGGGTAGCCTGAAGTTGTTGTTTCAGCGTTTCCCTGTCATCCGGATGAACCAGGGAGAGGAAAGTATCTTTTTCAGGTTGAATCGCCTTGGGTCCGATCCCGAGGATGCGAGAGGTCTCATCCGACCACCACATGGCCCCGTCCGTTCCGTACTCCCAGCTTCCTACCTTGGCGATCGCCTGGGATTCCAGGAGCCGTGATTCCGTTCGGACCAAATTTTCCTCTAGCTCCAATCGGTCGGTTTCCTCCCTGACCAAAACCAACAAACCGGTCTCCATGGGAACGATCCGCTGAATCATCCAGCGATCCGGAAGCAACGAGCAGGAACTTTTGAAGGCAAGAACTTCTTCCGACGGCTGTTTTGTGGACCAGGCCTGCGAGTACTTTTCGAGCCATTCGGGATGTCCATCGAAGTCCAGCAATTCGGTGATGCGCCGTCCTATCAATTGTTCCGGGATCTGCCCGAGGATGGCCGCTCCGGCAACGTTCACATCGCGGACAACGAAATCCACCGGTTTGTGATGCCCTGCGACGATTCCCTCCAACCAGAACAAACCATCCGGGATCACCTGAAACAGTTCCTGATACATATTTGTCCCGGAATCCGAGGGATCCACCCGGATTGAATCCTGCTTTGAACTCGAGGCGGATTTATCCCCGGCTGCCGGTTTTTTTTCAGAGGTCATAAGAGGTGCGGGATTCACGGTGAGTCGCTATTCTTCAAATGGGTTCGGCTCAGCCGGGTTCGGTGAAGAGATGTTTGAAGGAAGTCCGATTCGCCCCCATCCAAACACCTATTGCGCGATCCCCAAGGGGCTGTTTATCCTCATATCAAATGGGCCATTCGCCTGATGAGGAATATTCGCGCCCGATGAATGCGGGATTTCACTGTTTCCTTCGGACATTGCACCCGCTTGGCTATTTCCTCGTAGGTCAATCCTTCAAATTCCTTCATACCCAGGGCCTGCCTCTGGACTGCCGGCAGTTTCTTCAGGGCAGAGGCGATGTTTTCCTGGAGTTCGGTCAACCGGTAGGTGTTTTCCGGATCGTATTGAGTCGCAGGAAATTCTATTTCGCCACCGTCCCCTGTTCGGTTCGAAACGAACAGGTCCCTACGGTGCGATCGACGGCGGAAATGGTCGATGATCGCGTTTTCGGTGATCCGGTACAGCCAGGTCTTGAAGGGATACCGGTTTTCAAACCGGTGCAGATTGCGCATCACCTTGATGAACACCTCCTGGGAGACGTCGGCCGCATCGCTGGGGTCGAGCCCCCTGCGGCTACAGTGGCGCAGGACCCGCTCCCGATGCTCGATGACGAGGTCTTCAAGCACCATTCCGTTCCCGCACCGGGCGTGCTGGTTCGGCAATTGAACGTTTCCTACCACCGAGGGAAGAAGGGGCTCAGGGCTCTGGACTGAATTCGGCGATTCCATGACACAACTCCAAAGTAAGGTTCCGAACGGAGATCCATCCGGATGTGATAGTTCGAGGACCGGGGGTGCCGCACCCGCATGGGGCAGAGGCACCAGGGTTCGATGAACCGGTCAGCCGGAAATTTCGGTAAAATCGGAATCCTTCAGATCGTTGATTCCGTTTTCTCCGGCATAATGAGCGATCCGAGTTGGAGACGTTTCGGAAACCAACGGACTTCCCGAATGGGTTTGTTTCCGGCAATGACCGCCGCCAGATGCTTACGGGCCGCGGGTGTAGCGGCTAGGCTTTTCCCGGTTCAATGACCGTTGCCATCCGCACGGCCATCGTTTCGCAACTGGTTAGAGGCCAAATCATTGCCCGCGCATTTGGTGCCGGAAGTTAACGTTCCAATCGAACCAATACCCCTCTAGGGCAAATGCCGTTCCTTATGCGAAATTCTGGCGGGAATTTCGAAAATAAAATTCCAAGATATTGAAATGGAAGGGACTAATAAGAGTGGATGAAAGGAAGATCAAGGAGGAAGTGGAGAGGGACAATCCGCCGGGTCTGACTTTTATGTCACGGGGAGAGCCTTACCCTGATTAATAACCTATTGTAATAAAACGGAATTGACTAAATTAAATCAATACAGGGAACTATGACAAAAATGTCAAAGCCCCTATGTGAACCGGGGGGAAGGGGGATCAAAGCAAAATTCGATACAACAGCCTGTCCCTAGCGTAAACCTCGTCCGTTTTGATTTCGTTGAGTTTTTCCAGTCACGACGGGTAGCGTCTCCGGGATGAAAACAACCCTGCTTCCGCTCCCGGTTACCCTGTCCGGCCTTGTGCGAAGCCGCGCTCACCTCCACCTTGAAATCCTGGCACTGCGCCAGCAACTGGACATGAAACCCCATCGGGACGGCAGACGGCTCCGTTTCCGCAAGGGAGAACGCTTCTTCCGGGTGTGGCTCTACCGGATATGGCCGGACTGTCTCCACACCCTGCGAATCTTCAGCCTCGAAACCTTGGTGGGCTGGCATCCCAAGGGCTCCCGGTACTGAATCTGCCAGGGAACATCTCGAATGGCCTCGAGCCAATGACTGCCGGACTCCATCGGATCGCCCTCATCACGGACGGTAATCCCACGACCCCAGAACTCTGCGAAGTTTCGGATGAGATTATTAGTAGGGACAGGTACGATAACTGGGGGCAGGTCAGAGGTTTGGCACAGGAATTTCTCCCATCAAGTCGTAAGGACGCGTCATGAATGACATCTTTCACCCAGAACTGACAACCGATCCCTATTGGTGGCGTGCGGCCAGACCGACCACGGAGGGTTCAGCGCCGATACCTGAAGAAATTGAAATCGCAATCGTCGGCAGCGGTTACACTGGACTAAACGCCGCAATTGAATTGGCCGATCGAGGGCATCGGGTAACTGTACTGGAGGCCCACGAATTCGGCTTTGGCGCCAGTTCACGGAATGGCGGACATTTCAGCAGCGGCCTGAATCTTGGAAAGGCGGCATCAAGCGCCAAGCCTTCACCGCTCATCAAGGCGCTTGGCGAGGAACGCTACAACAGCCTTCTCGGCGAGGCTATCCAGTCGATGGAGCACCTCGAAACAATCATTGAGCGTGAGGCCATCGATTGTCATTCCCGCCGGGGCGGCCGCTTCGTTGCCGCCTATTCGTCGCGCCACTTCAAGGACCTGGAGGCCAAGTTACCGGTTATTGACCGCGATGGCCTGAACGGGTGCCGTATGGTTCCCCGCGAGCAGCAGGGCGAAGAGATTGGCTCCGATTATTATCACGGCGGCATGGTGATTGAGCGGTCCGGCAAGCTGCATCCCGCCCTCTATCACCGTGGATTACTCAACGCCTGTCAGCGCCGCGGCATCACGCTCTGTGCCGAAGCGCCGGTTAGCGATATCCGGCCAGCAGGTTCGGGCTTTCAACTCCGGGTTGGTGACACGGATGTGCGGGCTGCCTCCGTGTTGCTGTCCACCAACGCTTATTCAGAACGCCCCAGTCCATGGCTGCGGCGCAGGGTGATTCCCATAGCCAGTTGCATGATCGCCACGGAGGAACTCGACGAGGGGCTCGCCCGCCGGCTGATTATCAATGACCGCTCCATTAATGACACCAAGCGGGTGCTCAATTATTTCCGCATATCGCCCGACGGCAAGCGTCTGTTGTTCGGCGGGCGGGAGACTTTCTTTACCGAGGATCCGCGCGCCTCGGGCCGCCGCCTGTTCGAACGGATGATCGGTATCTATCCTGAACTCGCCAAGGTCAGGATTACCCACTCATGGGCAGGCCTGTGCGCCATGACTTTCGACCATATGCCGCACATTGGCTGCGAGAATGGCATCCATTATGTCGCCGGTTGCAACGGTAGCGGTGTCGCGATGATGTCCTATCTGGGCTATCGCATGGCAACCAAGATGGCCGGAGACAACACGCCAAGCGCCTTCGACGGATTGCCGTTCCCGACCCGGCCCATGTATACCGGCAAACCATGGTTTTTGCCGCTTGTAGGTGAGTTCTACAAGACCCTGGATCGCCTTGATCGCGCCCGCGGCTAGTCCGGGAAAATCACCGGAGAAACATCTGCAATGATCGAATATGGAAGCGCACCACCATTGGCGCAATTCAACCCGTGTCCCTACCAAAAACCTCATCCGTTTCGATTTCACCGACCTTCCGCATCCCGGGTCTGCTCCGCTTTGGCGCGAAATTCCGCCAGCACTGCGTAGCTCATGATTTCTCCACCTCCCCGCCCCTTCAGGAGATCACCACGGAGGCCAGGGAGGCCGGGGAGGGGCTAAAAACCGCATCTCGATCCCGGCTTCCTCCCCCCTCAACTTGCCCGCCTGTCAACCACCGGCGCCGCCCACGGAAAGAGTTGAGTGCAAAGTCCCATGGCGCAGAGCGTCAGTCTGTAAAGGGATTCTCAACTCTGGGCCAATATGGCCGGGTCATCTTCTGATACGGAATGTTCGCAAAATCGGGCGTGATGGCGCCGGGCGCGGCGCAGTGCACAATTTCCTCCGCCAGCGAGGCAAAGCCGGCTCGGAAGTGCTGCGACGATTTCACCAAAATGAGCTTCTTCTTGAGGAGGTCAATTCCCAACTGGGTGAAAGCATCGGGGTGGAAAGTCTGGGTGCGCAAGGTGTTCAGCACCAGATCAATTTCATTTGGCGCTTGAACCCAAACGACATCCCCCATGGGATTGCGTGACGTTCCGAAACTTTGCAGCAATTTCGGGCGAATCGCCTTGACGACAACGCGGAGGTCCACAGGCTCACCGGAAGCGGGGCCGCATTTTCCTCCGATGCGCAAATCCAGGGTCGCCCCTGCGCCGGCTTCCATACAAAATCGTACCGAGGTGGGGTCCCAGTATATGCCGCTCGCGACGTTCGCGAGTTCCCGGTCGAGAACGGCCCGCAGTAGAAAGGTGGAATCGGATGGCGCGCCTCCACCGGGATTATCCGATACATCCGCCACGACAAGGGGCCCCGGCCTATCCGGCAACGCCCGCTCCAGCGCTTCGGTTGGAGGGGTGAAATCCGGCGCCGTTTTTTTCCTCATGGCCCATACTTCGTGACCCAGTTTTTTCGCCAATGCCTCTGCCTGGGTGGCATTTCCGTCTGATACGACAAGCACCTTCGCCGTTCCCTCGGGCACATCGGCCCAGGGAAAGCCATGCGCAAAAGAGACGGAAAGGATGCCGTCCTTGCCTTCGAGTTCCCCCAGGCGGCGCACGAATGAAGTCATAGGCTCAACGGCTGTCCGCCAGGAGCTAATCATCCGGCAATCGAAAACGGCCATTACGGGCCGAATGCGGGCCTCCGCCTTGGCGACGCACAGGGAAAAAAGTTCCTCGGCCCGTTCCTTGGCGTCTATGTGGGGATACTCCTTGTACGTGATCAGGACATCCGCGGCTTCCAGCATGGTGCGGGTAATGCTGCAATGAAGATCGAGTTCGGCGCCCACGGAGACGTCAGCGCCCACGGCGGCCCGCACGCGAGCCAACAGGTCCCCTTCGCAATCGTCGCAGCCTTCCGCCACCATGGACCCGTGGAGGTTGAGAAGCACTACATCCACCGGAAGCACCCGCTCCAGGTTTTCCAGGAGTTCATCCCGTAGCGAATCGTAGACCCCGCGCGCAGTGGGACCACCGGGTTGGGCGAAGGTACAAAGTCCCTCGCATACCTGGGCGCTATTCCTCTCGGCGGCCCCACGCCACACGTGCAGAGGCTCGGAGAAGTGAGCCGGAGGATGACGTGTGGCGTCACCCTGGTGAAAGAGCGCTTCCCGGAAGCTTTGCTCTCCCGTGGGAATGGGCGAAAACGAGTTGGTCTCGGTGCCAAAGGCGGCGATGAAAATTTTCACGGCGCTGTTTTCACGACTCCAAATCGGCTCACACGCCCTCGACGTGTTTGGGCTGGTCGCCACATCCCCGGGCGGCAAGATGAATCAGGATCACCAGCGCCGCAACCGGCACGGCGAGGGCTACATAGATCATCGGAAACCCCAGGGTATCCGCTGTGCGCTGGGCGGAGCGGCCCAGAAATCCCCGTGCCGGATCCAGGTTCGCGCTGAAGAGGCTGTAGAAAAGCACGGGCCCCAGGAAGATGAGCACCGCGGCGGCGCGTACCAGTCCCATGGCGAGGGCGAGCCAGCGGGAGCCGCGATCGGGAAGCTGAATCAGAACCGGATCAAAGCGGGCCTTAAAGGCGATCGTGGCGCCCAAAAGGCCACCCCAGACCATGGCAAAGCGCGCCAACTCCTCGGTCCAAGTGGGAGGTGACTGAAAAACATAACGCGCCACCACCTGAATGGAAACGAAGCTCAACATTGCCGCGAAGCTGGCGATGGCTCCCAGCCGGCAAAGCCGGTCGAGGCCATCGCTGACGTACATGATGGTGCGTCGCATGGGTACTCCTAGCGCGTTTTTTCAGCGGCATCCACCCACAGCTTCACTTGGGCTGCATTGAGAACGCCGTCCGTGTAAACCTTCCGGGAAAGCCTCTCGAACTCGGCCCGGGCCGCCGGCGTCAATTCGACCACGCTTACCCCGGCCGCCTTGACCTCGGCAATCATATTGGGCTCGGTGCTTTTGAGCCAGTCGCGGTTGGTTTTGGTTGCCAGCCTGACCCCATCGTCCACGATGGCCCGATCGCCGGCGGACAAACCCCGGTACCAGTCCTCGGAGGCCATGGCCAAGCGTGTGGAGATAGTCACTCGCGCGTCGGTAAAGTACTTGATGAAATCCGTATGCCCGAACATTACGGGAACGAAAACAGGGTTGACATAACCGTCAGCCACCCCCGTCTGCAAGGCGTTGGGCACTTCCTTCCACGATACGATGGTGCCCGTCGTGCCCCAGACTTTAAACAGGGCGATTTGGTTTTCATCCAACGCCCGCATCCTCAAGTCCGACAAGTCGGCGGCGCGGCGAATCGGCTTTTTGGTGTTGAAGATGCCGGAAGCAGGACCCACAATGACCAACGCCAGCAGCCGGACACCGCTGCCGTCGATCCTGGCGTTGACCTTGCCCAGCAAACCTCCAGCTGAAACCGCCCGGTCAACGTGAGCAACGCCGCTGAAAAGGTAAGGCAGATAGACTCCAAAAATCAGCTTGTCGATCTTTCCCGCGGATTTTACATCGGACATCGAAACCTCGAGCAGGCCCTGGCTTACCTGATCCAGTTTTTCGGCTTCGCCACCCAGGGACCCGCGCGCGAATTCCTTGGCCTGCAAACCCTTGGAGTTGAGATACTCGGTAAAAGTGTGGGCCCATACATAAGATCCGGCCCGTTTCATATTGGGTGGGCTGTCGAGGGCCACCTTGACTTCGGCCTGTGCGGCGCCGTGCAACAGAGCCAGTGCGCCCATTAAGACCGTAGCGAGCAAAATTTTCCTGATCATATCGCCTCCATGGTTCAGTTTACCGTGAAACCCATGAGCCGGGGCAGAAACAGGCTTAGCTCCGGCACGAGCACCAAAATCGCCAATACCACAACCTCCGCCGCCACAAAGGGCAGCACCGCACGCGCGAGAACCCAGTATTTTACCTTGCTGATGGTGGACACAACGATCAGACAGCCGCCCAGCGGCGGAGTGATCAGGCCAATGCAAAGATTAAAGCTGAGAACGATTCCCAGATGCACCGGGTTGGCCCCTTGCTCCAGCGCCAACGGCGCCAGGATGGGTACCAAAAGGGTCAAAGCCACCGGAATTTCCATGATCATTCCCGCCGCCAGAAAAATGACGTTGAGCACCAGGATATACTCCAGTCCGGAAATGCCGGCTTCGGTAACCAGTTTGGCCAGGGCCTGGGGCAGTTGCATCAGCCCCGCGATATAGCCCAGGGTGGCCACCGCGCACAAAATGACAAAAATGGATCCCGTGAGCGTGGCGGTGCGCAGGGCCGACTCGCGTAAGACCGTCAGGCTGATCTTCCCGTAAAAGGCGCCCACGGCCGAGGCGGCCACCACCGACACCGCCGCCGCTTCGGTCGGCGTCACGATGCCGAAAACGATTCCACCGACGATAATTATGGGGAGCGAAAGAGCCGGAGCCGCTTTTCGAAAACTGGGCCACAGGGGGAGTCGGGGTTCTCCTGGACCCCCCGGGTGATTCAGCCGATGGGCGAAATAGGCGTTTACAAGGAACAGCACAAAAGCCAGGAGCAATCCCGGGACGATCCCGGCGATGAACAGGGCGGCGATGGAGGTTTCCATCAACGCCCCGTAAATGACCAAAATGATACTGGGAGGAATGATCGGCCCGATGATGGACGACGCGGCGGTAACCGCGGCGGCATAAGGCGCATCGTATCCCTTGTCCCGCATTGCCGGCACCAGGGTGTTGGAAAGGGCCGCGGAATCGGCCACGGCAGATCCCGAAACCCCGGCAAAGAAAATGCTCGTCATAATGTTGACGTGCCCCAGACCGCCCTTGAACCGGCCGAGCAGCGACATGGAAAAGTCAATCAGGGCGGTGGTCACTCCGGCCCGGTTCATGATCTCGCCGGTCATGATGAACAGCGGCATGGCCATCAGGGCGAAGACGTCGATTTGAGCGAAGATGCGTTGGGGAAGAATGGCCAGATAAGGGGCCTTTCCGGCAGCCAGGTAGGTCAACACGGAGGTGGCGCCCATGACGTAAGCCAGGGCCGTTCCGCAGACCAGGAACAAAACTGCCGCACCGGCAACAAGGATGGTCATAGCGCATTCCCCCAGGAACCGTGCGAAGTCTCATTCTCAAACCGGAGAGGGGAAAGCTGGTCCGCGGACAATCCCAGATCCGCCATCCGGGGAGGTACCGTTCCATGTGCCATCAGCCCCGCCGCCAGTTGGGAGAGCGCCGGTGACGTCATGATGCCGTACCCCCCTTGGCCGGCCAGCCAAAAGAAGTCTTCTGCCGATGGGTCCAACCCGACGACCGGAACCTTGTCGGAAGCGAAGGTGCGCAGGCCCGCCCAACTGCGCTGAATGTGGGTAATTTCCAGGTGCGTCGCGGTTTCGATACGCTCGACGGCCAGCGCGATTTCCAAGTCCTGGGGCCGCGCGTCGCACGGAGGGGAGGGAATCTCATCGGCTGGAGAGGCCAGCACGCGCCCGGCATCCGGTTTGAAATAAAACTGTTCGTCGGCATCCACGACCATCGGCCAGTCCGCCACCCTGCTATCGGGCGGCGCATCGAAGGTGAAGGCCGTGCGTTTCTTTGGAACCAGCCCCAAGGGCCGCGCACCGGCCAGCCCGGCGACGGCGTCGCACCACGCCCCCGCCGCATTGACCAGGATTGGCGCGGAAAACGAACCCGCGGTTGTTTCCGCCAACCAGCTTCCCCGCTTCCGGACCAGTTGCCGCACTTCGGCGTCGGTGACCACCTCGCCTTCGCGTTCGCGCAAGCCCCGCAAAAAACCCTGATGGAGGGCATCCACGTCAATATCCATGGCGTCTTGTTCATGGATTCCGCAGTCCAGGTAATCGCTCTTTAGCGCCGGATGGAGGGTCAGCGCCTGTTCCCCCGTGAGCAACCGCACATCGTTCCCACGGGCGCTCATTTCCGCGTGAGCCTCCTGCAAAATCCGCGTCTGATCCTTCCGTCCGATCCACAGCACTCCCCGCGGCCGTAGCAAAGGATGCTCCGTGAACCCCGGCGGCGGAGATTGCAGGAAGTCCCGGCTGGCCTGCGTCAGGGCCCGGATGATGGGGTGGCCGTAGGATTCGGTGAACACTGCGGCCGAACGGCCGGTGGAGTGATAGCCGGGGATGGTTTCCCGCTCCAACACCAAAACCCGCCCATGCGCCGCCAATTCGAAAGCGACAGATGCACCCGCGATGCCCCCCCCGATGACGAGAAAATCGTGACCCCCCATGCGGAACCACCAAAACGGGGTTGATGACCATCCGGCCGGGAAATTAGCCTGCGTGATTTTTTCGCTTGAAATTCCTTTCCTGTGAAAGGCGAGCCTATTCAGGTATTTCCTAAATGTCAATAAAATTTCTAAAAAGAAAATTTAGGAAAAAAATATGCTATTGGAATAACCAATGGTATGCTTCCGGTTCGTGCGCGCGTCAATCGGAAGGGATAGCCATGAACGATAATGTCAAGTCTGCGAACCTGGGACCGCGGTTGCGGGGCCTGCGCAAACAAAACGGCTGGACGCTCCGGAAGGTGAGCGCCAAAACAGGGCTTGCTCAATCCACGTTGTCGAAGGTGGAGCGAAACCAGGTCTCGCTGGGTTATGAAAACCTGGTCAAACTGGCGGAAGGTCTGGGGCTGGACATTGCCGAGTTGTTTGTGGAGGGGACACCGGTCGGGACCGGCCGCCGCACCATCACCCGGCGAGGCGAAGGCCGCCACCACCCCACCCCGAACTACGATTATGAGATGCTCTGTGGCGACCTGTCACGCAAGCGCATGTTTCCGCTGATCGTTCACATGAAATCGCGGAGTTTCAGCGATTTCGAGGACTTCGTGCGCCACGAAGGAGAGGAGTTCACCTATGTTCTTGAGGGCGCCATCGAGGTGCACACGGAGTTTTACGAGCCCGTGGTGCTGGAGGCGGGGGACAGTATCTACCTCGACAGCACCATGGGGCATGCCTACATCTCCGTCAGCGAAACCGATGCCAGGGTGCTCGGCATTTCCTCCCATCTTGGTCCGGAGCTGTCGGAAGCAACATCGGCAAACCGGGGCGCCCTTAACGCGAGCCATGGGCGCCCCGGTGGGGGGGCGCGGAAAATCCGCCGTGCGCAAAACAGGGGCAACTCCCCCGGTCCCGTAAAAGTGTCCAACAAATCCAAAAAATAAAAGAACCCGCCCTGCGTTCCTGATCTGCGCGCTGTCCCGATCAAATCCCTCATCCGAAACCTCGCAGGGTGCTGAGTTTGTGGGATTGCCTTTTGTGGTGAGGTCGATTCGACGGAGCCAGGCAGGCTCCGGCTCGAGGCCGTCCGGGATGTCACCGGCCAGGACCGGGCGCCGGTACTGAATCTGAGCGCAGAAGTGTCAGCGCTGGGAGAGCCGACCGAACTGTGAAGCAGGGGTCGTGACGATTCCCGCGGAGTCAGGCGACACGACGGAACTCGTGGTGAAGACCGCCCACGTGCGGGAATGGGATGATCTTTCCTCGCTCCCGTCTCTCGGTAGAGCCACACCCAGAAGAGACGCTCTCGCTGTCGGAAGTGAAATCGCCGCTGGTCCCGGTGGGAGACCATCGCCAATTATTGCCGCAACGCCAAGACCTCGAGATGGAGACGAGCGCGGCTTCGGAATAGGCCGGCCAGGGTTGAGAGCAGATGAATGAGCGTTGTTTTCATCCCACAAACGCTACTGCCCCAAGACCCAGCAGGTCAATGAAATCAAAACGGATGAGGTTTTGGCAGGGACAGTGCTCCAGGTCGATTATCTGACGCCTCGGTTAATCAACAAAACCGGAAAACCACTTGACAAGTTTTCGATCCCTTTGAAATGTAAAGATATAAACGAATTTTCAAAAAAGGATTTGCTCTATTATGTATATTTGTATACAAACATTCAATCAGCAAATTAATTCTGACAGGAAAGACCCATTTCAGTAAGCCAAACCCTAACCGGCCTATTGTCCAAAATCCCTACCCATGAGGAGGTGATTCATGTCCGAGCCTAGAAAAGACATTCCGGCCGTTGAACCGGGGACCGCAGGATCGGAAATCGCCCACAATCCCTTCGCCGATCTGGACGCCCGTTGGGATGCCTGGTATCTACGCGCCCATGCTCATGACAACCCGGAGACGCCCCATGTGAAACTGGGGGTCGAACCGACGGTGGAGGGGCTGGAAAAGGAAATTTGGGTCAAGGCCAACCTCCTCACCGAAGGTCTGCGCTTCGATCTGTCCGCCCTGGAGGGGGTCAGCGAGATCTACCGTGAGCAGTCCCGCTGGCTTTTCGACTGGAATCACGGCGAGCACCATTACTACCTGCCGGAAGAACTGGTTTTGCCGATGGACACCATCGTTCAGGTTCGCGAGAACAAGGATTCACGCTGGGTCTGTATTGTGGAAGACGGCGTGATGTTGCTCAAGCGCGACGGGGAATTCGTGATCGAAGCGCGGCATATTCCCCGGCCCGCCTATTACGGGAAGGAGGCCTCCGAGGGCATCATCATGCGGCGGGTCGCCCCCAAGCGGGGCCAGGACTGCCTGGTGCTCAATTACTCCCCTTTCTGCATGTACTGGGTCACCGACGACGGCTGCGACTTTTGCAACATCGTCCCCAACATGAATTGGACCAAGGACGATCTTCAACTGCCCAAGCGCACCTATGACCAGATCGCCGCCACCGCCAAGGCAGCTTTCGACGAGGGGTGCGTCCGGCACATTCTTCTCACAGGGGGTTTTCTCAAGCGCGAGGTGAAAAAAAACGGTGAAGTTCTCGACCGGGAAGGCGATCGCATCCTGTCGGTTATCAGGGCCATGCAGGAAGCGATGGAGCGGGATGATATTCCCGTCAACGTGATCCGCACCGCGCCGGAAGATCTGGACACCATCGCCGTGCAAAAGGAACAGGGCGTTTTTTCCGTCGCCTACAACCTGGAAATCTGGGAGCCGGCTCTGTTCGAGCGCTATTGCCGCGGCAAGAACGAGGTGCAAGGACGGGATCATTGGCTGAAAGCCCTGGAAGTGGCTACCGAGGTGTATGGCCCTGGCAAGGTGAGCACACACTTCGTGGCGGGTTTCAGGGAATCGGCGAACAGCCTGCTCGAAGGGGTGGAGTGGATGTCCGAGCGAGGTATCGGTTCCATTCCCCTGGTATGGAGCCCGGTGGAAGGCACGCCCTACGCCAAGGAACGTTCGCCCAGCGCGGATTGGTATCTTGACGTCACGCGAAAGACCGCGGAAATCCGCCTGAAATACGGGGTGGACTCCTTCGAGCCCGCCTCCTTGCCGAACGACTGTCATTGGTGCGCCATGCCCAGCATGATCGCCGATGAACTTCGCCTGCAACGCTTGCAGCGGAAGACAGCCAAAACTTCCGTTTCATGACACCCATCATTTCATGCGGATTGTTTCCGGGGTATCCTGTGAAGGAGGGGCGCGGCCGGCTCACGGGCAAGTGAGCAGCGGAAATAAAGCATAAGCGAGGTGAAGTGTCATGGGTGTATTTGCAGCGCCGGATTTCAATGACCATGAACAGGTGGTGTTCGTCAACGAGCCCGCGCTGAACCTGCGGGCGATCATCGCGGTACACAACACGAACCTGGGTCCGTCCCTGGGAGGATGCCGCATGTGGCCTTACGCGACCGAGGCGGACGCACTGGCCGATGTGCTGCGGCTTTCACGGGGCATGACCTACAAAGCCGCCATGGCCGGGGTAAATCTTGGGGGCGGCAAAGCCGTGGTGATCGCCGACGCCCAAAAAGATAAGAGACCCGAATTGCTTCACGCCATCGGGCGCTGGATCGACCGTCTCGGCGGACGCTACATCACGGGGGAAGACATCGGCACCAATCCTATCGACATGGCTGAAATCAAACAGGAAACCCGCTATGTCAGCTGCCTTCGCAAGGAGGATGGAGGGTACGGAGACCCCGCTCCCATGACCGCGCTGGGGGTCTTCCAGGCAATTTCCGCCGGTGTTGAACGAGTGTTTGGCGCGGATCGCCTGAGCGGGCTGCATGTGGCCGTGCAAGGCGTCGGTAATGTCGGGCGTAATCTGTGCCGCCTGCTGGCCGAGGCCGGGGTACGCCTAACCGTGTGCGATGTGAAAGAGGAAAACCAGCGGACGGCGGTGGACGAATGGGGCGCGCAAGCCGTCTTACCGGATGCCATTTACGATACCGAGGCCGATGTGTTCGCACCCTGCGCCATGGGTAGCATACTCAATGACACCACCATTGAACGCCTGAAAGTGAAAATCATCGCGGGCGCTGCCAACAACCAACTCGAACACGACCGGCATGGCAAGGCGCTGAAGGAAAAGGGCATTGTTTACCTGCCGGACTATGTGGCCAACGGCGGGGGGCTGATATGCTGTTCGGCGGAATGGTACCGGCACGATCAAGCGCAGGTGGTCGCCAATGTGATAAAAATCCACGACACGTGCATGGACATCCTCGATCGCGCCTCCGAAATGGATGTCCCCACCAACGCCGCTTCGGACCAATTGGCTGAACAGCGGTTCATGCAAAAGGCTGAATCCTGATTGTCAAAAGACCCTGAATCGGCCTGATTTCAGCCTGGTTCCCGGTTGGTGCGGGTGCAATGATCCAAACTTCCAATTCCCTCCCTGGATTCCATGGACCCATCCCACTCCATGCCCCAGTACCGACAGGTGGCCGATACCCTTCGCCGGCGCATCCAAAACGGGGTTTATCGCAGTGGGGAGGTTCTGCCTCCCCTGGCCGAACTGGAAAAAATCTTCAACGTCAGTTCGATTACCGTGCGCAAGGCGCTTGGCATCCTCTCGGCCGAAGGGCGGGTCTCCGGCCGCCGGGGCATTGGCACCCTCGTCATGCCCGGCCAGGACGAGGAACGGGTGACCATTCAGGTGTCGGGAAATTTCAGGGAATGGTTGGAATCGGCCAGCGGGCAGCATTGGCCCATGGATCAGGATGTTTTGGGCATCGCCGTGAAACCCGGACCGCCTGGGGTGGCCAAAATACTGGGTGCGGCCGAGGATAGCCCCCTTTGGTGCATGCGGCGCATCAGGCGCATCAAAGGGGTGCCGGTTTCCTACCATGTCAATTATGGCCTTCCCACACGGTTTGACGCGGTAACGGAACGAATGATGGCCCCCTGCAGGAGTTTCGTGGAGGTCATGCGCACTGACCTGGGCATCCACTTGGGCCTGATGGATCAGTGGGTGCAGCCCATCGTCGCCGACCGTGATTTGGCTGCCCTGTTGGAGATCGGCTTTGGCGACCCCCTCTTTTTCATGGAAAACGTCTACACCACCCATTCGGGAGAAGTCATCGACGTCACCCATCTCTATCTGCGGGGAGATCGTTATGTGTATCGCTCGTCGATTCGGCTGGAGGATTCGGAGGAATAGGCGGGAATTCCACCCTCCCCCTTTTACCCCCTTGGTAATGCGCCATCCTGCTCCACGGTGATCCAGCGGCCGGGGGCCATGCGCTGGAGAAGCCTCCGGGCTTGCGCGGGGGGCGAGGTGAAGGCGGCCGTGGCCAGCCCATCGGCGATCATCACGGTGGGGGCGGTGACGGTGACGCTCTGGTGGTAGACCGCCGGACGCCCGGTGTGGGGGTCCAGCAGGTGATGATAGCGCCGGCCATCGGCGAGGAAGAATCGTTCATAGTCCCCGGAGGTGGCGATGGCGCGATCCTTCAGGGTGAGTACGGTCAGGAATTCCCCGGGCAGCCTTGGGTGGCGCACGCCGATCTGCCAGGGTCTTCCTTCCGGATGTCCGCCCAGGGCATACAAATCGCCTCCCACATTGACCAGCGCGTGGCGCACATCGTGTTCCCGGAGCAGGGCCACCGCCCGGTCGATGGCGAACCCCTTGGCGATTCCACCGAAATCCAGTTGGATGGAAGGAGCGCCAACCCGCAGCAGGTGCTGCCGGCCGCGCCGCGCCAACTCCACCCCCCGATAGGCAGGGGTTGATCCTTCGGCCACCCGCGGGAATGCGGGCAGCGCCTGCCCGGGCTGAGAGAGGTCTGCGGAAAATCCCCATGATGCGCTCAGGGCCCCCAGGCCCGGATCGAACCGGCCATCGGACGCCCGCGCTATTTCCAGTGCCGTGCGGGTCACCCGGGCCGTCATCGGGCTGACCGGGAAGAACCGGCCCGCACCCGCGTTGACCCTTCCCACTTCGCTGGCGGGGTCGAAGCGGGTCATGTGGATTTCCACCTCCTGAATCGCATCCAGGGCGGCCCGGGCTATGTGCCGGGCCTCTGGGCCGGGATAAGCCACAATTACATCGGCCAGGGTACCCATCAGGGGACGGGTGACTCGGGTCGTGGGCAAGGGGTTTCTGCTTCGCAAAAACGCGCTTCCACCGAGCACCACCAGGCTCCCGGCAACGCCGGCGCGGAGCAGGTTTCGCCGGGAGAGCGCAGGCTCGGGGGATGTGGCGGGATTTGGTTGGCCGTTCATGGCTGGCACCTTTGGATCATGGATTGGAGAATTCGCAGGGTCGGAATCGCTTTTATTGGAACGGCTCGGCCCGTTTGATCCACTTCTCCAGGTCCTTCTCCTCCGGGTCCAGGGGCATCCCCGGATGGATGGCGCCGGAGGAGCATTTTTCCGCCCCCTTGACGATGTCCCTGTAGGGGCCCCCCCGCGGATCCTTGAAGATGGCCTTCTTTTCCGCATCGTAGGCGAAGATTTTCTTGTTGATGGCGATGCACTCGTCGCAGGTGGTGCAAAGCCGCGTTTCGATCCACGGCTCCTCGCTCACCGCAACCGGCGCCACGGCCGTTTCGGCGGCTGCGGGGGCCTCCGGCGCAGAGGTCACCAGGGATCCAATGGACTCCGGAGGGGGCGCAAGGTCCGTTCCGACGGCCGGCCCCTCCCCCGCCGCCATTTCCTGGGCAGGAGCAGACCCTGCCACCTGTTGCGCAGCGAGAGGCGCCATCCCCGTGAGTTTCAGCGCCAGATTTTTCATCGCCCCGGCAATGGCCTGTTTCTCCCGATCGGCAGCCTGTCCCTCCAACTGCGTCTTCAATTCTGCCAGGGATTGCTCCTTTTCGGCCGTCAACCGCTCGATGGCCTTTTGCTCCGCGGCCTGAACATGGGGATTCTTGATGCCCCCCAGTTCCTGGAGGGTGTGCCAGAGATGCATCCGGTCGGCGGTCTGGGCGATGATGGATGAAGAAGGCACCAGGCGCACCAAGTGCTTTTCGGCGTCGAGGGAGTAAATGAAGGGTGTCTTGTCCCGGCGTTGTTCGACCGTCAGTTGGAGGTACTCCGCCATGGGCACCATCTGGTTCTCCCCCACATCGCCGTTGGGGGCCGTGAAGTGCCCGGCCAGCGCCTCCTCGCCCGCCGCGAAATCGGCGAAGGTGAGGGGGTATTCCAGTTGTTCCGGCTCCCCTTCATCCGTCAGGTACTCCATTTGGTACGGCGGCCAGGCTTCCTCCGGCGCGGGATTGTCCGACAAATCCAGGCAGGATACGAACTCGGCGGCCCGCTCCGGATCGTATTCGAAATGCGGGAAGGCTCTCGACAACAGGGCCTGGCTGGAGCGGCTCATGCCGTTCTGGCTGTTGGGTCCCGCGTAAAGGGAGAACACGCCGGGCCGGGGGGAGTCCAGCCCACGGGAGATCAGGGTTTCAAGGGGCGTATTGCCGGCCGCGGAACCCTGGAAAAAAAACACGTTGCGCAAGGAGATGAACAACAACTCCATCTCGCTGGCGCTTTTCAGGGCGGCGGCGCGTCCGGTCTCCGGCACGGTATTGTCCAGCCGGGTGCGCATCACCACCAGTTTCAGGGGCTTTCCGGCAGTCAGCAGTTGCAGGGCGGGGCCCAGGTACCCGCCGATATCCACGCCCGGCTCGGAAAAAACCACTACCGGCGGGCAGAGGATCATCTCTCCATTGTCCAACTGCCGCCAGTTGAAGTCCTCGAAGAACTGGTCATGGCTTTTCGGCTCGTAGCGCGCCCCGGCCTCGATTTGAGCGATGCGCAAGGTGCGGAAGGCTTTGGCCAGATCGGCGATGTGATGATCGAAGGCTTCCAGGAGGGCGTCCGGCCCCTCCTCGAATTCCAGAAACCGGCACTTGGGCCTGGCCTTTTCCAACGATCCTTTCAGTTTGATCAGTTCCTGATGCAGAGTCTGGATGCGGTGAAAGCGCTCGGTTCCCATGGTGCGGGAAACCCCTCCCCGCCGCAAAACGGAGGAAAGCGACCCCATGTCCAAAGCCGTTGCGCCAAATCCGGCCATGGCTTTTTTCAGGTTCTCGCCCTTCTGTCCGCTGCGGTGGTACTCCTCCAGGATCAACAGGTTTTCGATCTGGAGGGTCCGCTCGTCCACAAGGCGCATCAAATCCGGATACCGGCTCTCCCAATGGGCTTCGACCATATCGGCAATTTGCTGTTTCATTGGAAATCTCCGTCAATCCGCCACGATGGTGTATTTGTCCAACTCGCTGTTCAACCGGGTCACCAGCTCGTCGTCGTTCACATCATGAATATGGGATTGGCGTACCTCTCCATAGCTGGGAATATCCGGGTTCCAGTAAATCAGCCCCAGCGGCATCGGATCTTCCCGCATGGCGATCCGCTGGGCGGCAGCAATATCGTGCGGGTCATGGGGCTCAACCGCCGCTTTCCGCAGCACCCCTTTGGTCACCGGCACACCGTCCTCGTGTTCCAGGAAGAATCCTGAAAATCCGATGCCACCGCCCCCGAAGGCATCGGGGGTGTAAACCGGACAGCGCGCCAGAATCCGCACGAAGGACAAACCCTTGTGCCGCCAAGCCAGGCGTAGCGTGTCTTCCAGATGGGGAGGCAGCCATGTGACGGTTTGCGCCAGGAAGGAAACGTTGGACACGCCCATAATCATACTGAGGGGATTGAGCGCCTTCAGGTAGGCGCCGTGGGGTGTCGTGTTGGTGATGGCCCCCTCCGGGGAAGTGGGAGAAACCTGCTTTTTGGTGAGGGCGTAAATCTCGTTGTCCAGCACCAGCACCATGATGTTGATGTTGTAGCGCAGAGTGTGCAACCAGTGACCTGCGCCGATGCTGAAACAGTCCCCATCACCCATCACGGCCATTACCTTTAAGTCCGGCCGGGCCAGGGCCGCCCCGATCGCCAGGGGCAGGGCCCGGCCATGGATGCCATGCAGGCCGTAGGTGTTGAGATAGTGCGGAAACCGGCTGGAGCACCCGATTCCGGATACGGTGATCATATTTTCCGGTTCTATCTGTTCCTCGGCCAGGATGCGCTGGACGGAGCCGAGCACGCCATGGTCCCCACAGCCTTTGCACCACCGGGGTAGGTCCGACTCGTAATCCTCCATCGAGTATTTTTTTTGCGCACAGTGGTCCTCCACGAATTCGTCGATGGCTAGCATGGTCATGAGGTGGCTCCTGCTTCTGTCTGTTGATCCGGAAGGGGATATTCCGGGGCTCCGTGAATGGTTTGCAGTTGAGTTATCAGTTCCCGACTAATTTCCATGGGCATGAAAGGGCGCCCGGGAACCCTGGAAAAGCAATCGATATCGACCAGGGTGTGCGCCCGCAACACGATGGCCAGTTGGCTGTAACGCCGGCTGTCCTCGTCGATCAATGGGTCCTCCCAGTCGTCACTGTAGTTGAGTTCCACTGTGAACACCTTTTTGAAGCGGGAGAAAATCTGTTTCAAACCCCGGGGCAGCGGGTTGAGAAATTGTATGTTGATGGCGGAAACCTTTCCGCCGGTGGCCCAGATGCACTCCACCGCTTCCTCGATAGCACCGCGTGTGCTGCCCCAGCCCACGACCAGCAGGTCGCCTTCCGGCTCCCCGAAAACCTGGGGCGGCGTCAGGGCCTGTTGCAGGGCGGCCAGCTTGCGGCTGCGCATGCGGTGAGACTCCTGGTTGGCGGAATAGTCGTAGCGGGCCTTGCCATCGCGGTAATGGGCCAGCCCCGTTGTGATGGCATTCCCTCCCGGCTGCCCCGGTATCAACCGCCGCGACAACCCGGTCACCTCGTCCCAATCGAAGGGAGCGGTGCCCGGCGTGACGGGGTTTTGATCCAGGGGAGGCGGAAATACGTCCTTGCTGATCACCGGACGGTCGAATAATTGCTGTCCGGTGGCCAGGTTGGCGTCGGAGAGCACGATCACCGGCATCCGGAATTCCTCCGAAAGCCTCCGCGCCGTGGCCATGATGTGGAAGCATTCCTCGATGGTGCTCGGCGAAACCACGATTTTCGGGGCATCCCCCGGTGTTCCGTAGAGGGCGTGCAGCAGGTCGCTTTGCTCGATCTTGGTGGGCAGCCCCGTGCTGGGGCCTCCGCGTTGCACATCCACGATCACCAGTGGGGTTTCGATCATGGAGGCCAGTCCCAGGAATTCTGTTTTGAGCGCCATGCCGGGGCCGGAGGTGATGGTCAGGGCGGTGCGGCCGGCATAGGAGGCTCCAATGGCCACGCCGATGGCGGCGATTTCATCCTCGGCCTGGTGCACCATCCCCCCGAACTCCTCGAAGGATTCCGCCAAGGCGTGGGAAGCGGAAGTGGCGGGCGTGATCGGGTACATGGAACACAGCTTGAATCCCGCCGCAATGGCCCCCAGGGCGATCGCCGTATTCCCGTTCATCACCACCTGGGTATTGCTGCTGGGCTTGGATTTGACCTCGTATTGGAAGTCCATGTTGGCATCGCCATAGGCGTACCCCAACTCCAACAGGGAAATATTCTGATGAAGAATCTGCTCGGACTTTTTCCGGAAGGTCTTGGCGACGATCCCTTTGACCAGTTCCATATCCCGCTGATAGAGATAGGCCAGCAGGCCGACGGCGAACATGTTCTTGCCCTTGAAGGGGTCTTCGATCACGGTGATGGTCTGCGCCTCGATGGGCACTTCCAGCACCGTCCCCCCCCGCTCGTGGATGATGTCCAGCACTTCCCGGTAGCTTTTCCGGATGGCTTCCTCCTCATGCTCTCCCCACAGGCTGTCGATGATCACCACCACATCCCCGGCAAGGGCGTCGGCCTGGATTCTGGAAAGCAGCGCCATTTCGTTGAAGGCCACCACCAGATTGGCCTGGTCTCCCGCGTTGGTAATGGCCTTTTCCCCGATGCGGATGCGGTTTCCGCTGGCCGCCCCGACCGTGTGGGGCGGGGGCTGGATCTCGGCGGGAATCACCTCGACGGTCCATAGGCCGTTTCCCATCTTGGCCGACGCCTCGGCAAAAACCTGGCCTGCTTTTTGTGCGCCCTCCCCCGAATCGCTCACGATTTCGATGATGTGCTCGCCAAGAGGGATGATTCGTTTTTCGCTCATGGGCCGTGTTCCTGATTTAATGTTGGGATTGAGACCGTTTTGGGTTTTGCCAGGTGCGAGTTACATCCTGGAAGCTCATTCATGGATGGTCCCGGGCCGGTTGTGGAACACATCCGGGAAAATCCGCATCTGCCACATTCCATTATCCCATTGGAAGCCACCCCAGGGGAAGAATCCCGCGCCGGGAGCGATGCCTCCCGGGTTTCTCCGCCCATCCGGATGACGGCGGCCCAGATCGACAGGAGAAGCGCCGACCCCCCGATTGCCAACAGGAAATGATAGAGCATCTATTATCCTCCCAGTCCGGAAAATCCCATGAAGGACAGAGACAGCACTCCCGCAATCATCAGGGTCAGTGCAGCTCCGCGCACCATGGAAGGCACATCGGACAGGTCCAGTTCTTCCCGCAATCCCGCCATCATCACCAATGCCAGGGTGAATCCTACCCCCGCTCCCAGCGCGAACACCAGGGATTGCAGGAAGTTGTATTGCCGAATGGTCTGAAAGAGCGCCACGCCCAAAATGGCGCAGTTGGTGGTGATCAGCGGCAGGAAGATCCCCAACGCCCGGAAAAGCTGGGGACTGAACTTCTTGATGAACATTTCCACCAACTGCACCGTGGAGGCGATCACCGCAATGAAGGCGATCAACTGCAGGTATTGCGCATCGAGGAACACCAGTAGCACGTGGATGGCGTAGGCGGCGGTGGAACTGACCAGCATCACGAAGGTCACCGCGATCCCCATCCGCACGGCGGTTTCCAGCTTCCCGGAAATGCCCAAAAACGGGCAGATACCGAGAAAAAGCGTCAGCACGAAGTTGTTGATCACTGTGGCGTTGAGGAAGATGAACCAGAGGGAATCCCCGCTCATTGCTTACCTCCCGGCGTTTTGAAATGCAGCCACGACACGCACAGCAGCAGGAATCCCAGGACGAAAAAGCCGCCGCCGGGCAGAATCATGATGATCCAGGGCTCGAAGGACTCCCCGAACAGGTCGATTCCAAGCAACGATCCGGTGCCCAGCACTTCGCGCAGGGCGCCCATCAGGATGATGGCGAAGGTGAACCCGATTCCCGTTCCCAACCCGTCGAGCACGGAAGGCAGAACCGGGTTGCGGGAGGCGAAGGATTCGGCCCGCCCCAGAATGATGCAGTTGACCACGATCAAGGGCACATAAGCGCCCAGGGCCTTGTGGATTTCCAGGCTGATGGCCTGGAGGATGTATTCGGCCACGGTGACGAAGGTGGCGATGATCATGATGAAGGCGGCGATTCGCACCTGCGCCGGGATCAGATTGCGCGCCAGAGAGACCACCGTGTTGGACATGACCAGCACGAATACGGTGGCCAGCCCCATGGTAATGGCGTTCACGACCGAGTTGGACACTGCCAGCAGGGGGCACATCCCCAGCAGGTGGATGAATACCGGATTCTCCTTCCACAATCCGTCCAGGAACTGGTCCAGTTCCAGCACCGGGGCCTCTCCTCCCGGCCTTGTTCCCACCCCTCCCGTTTTCTCCGGCGCGATGGATTGCATCATTGCCCTTTCTCCAGCCGTTCCAGGTTTCGCTCCACGATCGGAATCCGTTCCGCGGCGCTGCGGTTCATCATCTTCCCGATGGCCTTGGAGGAGATGGTGGCTCCTGTGATGGAGTCGATCTGCCATTTTTCCTGGCGCGCTCCCTTTTTCACTACCTTGATAGGATGGAGCAGACCTTTGCCGCTTGGGGCCAGCCGCACGTCCAGATCGGTGAAATTGGCCAGAAACATGGGATCGATTCCGATCTTGTCTCCCAGGCCCGGGGTTTCCTTGGATTCCAGCACCCGCATTCCGATCACGTTCTTGTCCTGCGGAGAGTAGCCATAAATTACCTTGATAACGTCCTGGAATCCCTGCCCCCGCGCCTCCATGGCCACGCCGCTGAGGCGGTTGTCCGCGGTGTACCCGGCATAGAACTTCACGGCCTTCTCGTCTTCTCCGGCCAAGGGCGCCAGGCTTCCATCGGGTTCGAGCCGGAAGGTGACCATCCGCTCGGTGCGCGGGAGAACCTCGAATACCGAGTTGCGCAACGCAATGGCCTTTTTGGCCTTGATGATGGGCAGGGTCCACTGGTAGACCAATACGATCAGGATGCCCGAGAGGGATGCCACCCCGATCAGGCTCAAAATCATTTTGAAACTCCCCGGTGGCGCGGCGGATGTTCCATGGTCCGCGGAACCGTTTTTTTCTTCGCTCATGGCCGCCTCCCCGTGCCGTACACCCGGGGCTGGGTGTAACGGTTGAGAATGGGCGCCAATCCATTGCCCACCAGAATGGCGTACATGACCCCCTCGGGCAGTCCGCCCCAAAGCCGAATCACCACGGTCAGCACCCCGATGATCCCTGCGAACAACCAGATGCCCAGCGGCGTGACGGGGGAGGTCACCATATCGGTCGCCATGAACACCGCGCCCAGCATCAATCCCCCCGAATTGAGCATGAACAAAGGCGGCGGATTGGCCGGATTGATCCAGTGAAACCCGGCGGACAGGAGGAACACCGTGCCCAGGATTCCCACCGGAATCCGCCAGTCCAGCATTTTCCGCCAGGCCAGGTAGCCACCGCACACCAGGATCAACAACGCGCTGGTTTCTCCCGCGGAGCCGGTCACCGTACCCAGGAAAAGCGCGGAATCCGGAGTGAATTGTCCCTCGAACTTCCAAGCGGCCAGGGGGGTTGCGCCGGAGATTCCATCCGTCACGGCTTTCACGAAGGGGAGCGCCAGGGAGGCCGGGATGGCTTCGAAAAATCGGGCGGGGACAAAGGGCGCGTGCCAGGTGGTGATTGCAACAGGAAAGGCCGCCTGGAGGAAGGCCCGCCCCACCAGCGCGGGATTGAAGATATTGAATCCCAACCCGCCGAAGAGGGTCTTTCCCAGGGCGATGGAAACGAAGCCTCCCACCACGGCCATCCAGAGAGGAAAGCCGGGCGGAAGGGTCAGGCCCAGCAGGAGACCGGTGATGGCGGCCGAATAATCGCCAAGAGTGCTCCGTTTTCCCGAGAAACGGCACAAAACCTGTTCGGTCACCAGGGCCGAAAGTGTGGTTGCCAGCAACAACAGCAGAGCGCTCAACCCGAATTGATACACCGCCATCGCTGTCAGGGGGAGCAAGGCATAGACCACGTTGCGCATGATGGTTTCCACGCCCAATCCTTTGGCCAGGTGGGGAGAAGTGCGCAATTCCATGTCCAGGTATTTGGATTTCATGCCGCCCCCTCCGATTGCCGCAGCAGGGTCTTGGCCACCCGGAACAGCTGAACCAGTGGAATGTGAGCCGGGCAGACATAGGCGCAGCATCCGCATTCGAAGCAGTCGAAAAGGTGATAGGTTTCCGCCATCTCGTCGTGGGCGCTGACGCGGGCCAGCGCGCCAAGCATGAAGGGATTCAAGTGCATGGGACAGGCGTTTACACACTCGGCGCACTTGATACAGGGGAAGCTTTTTCCGTCAGAAGGCAATTCCGGTTCCGTCATGACGAGGATGCCCGAGACGCCCTTGGTAATGGGCGTTTCCAGAAAGGCGACACCCTTGCCCATCATCGGTCCGCCGAAGAGCACTTCCCGCGCCTGGCCCTGGATACCCACCTGCTCCAGCACGAAGCTCAGCGGCGTGCCGACCGGCATCAGGTAGTTGCCGGGCCGTTCCACCCCTTTCCCGCCGATGGTGATGACCCGTTCGGTCAGGCCCTGGCCCAGTGGCAGCAGGGCGCCGATCTCGGCCACGGTGGTCACGTTGGAAACCATCACCCCTACCACAGCCGGCAGCCCGGCCGAGGGAATCTCCCTGCCCAGGAGCGCCTTGGTAAGCATTTTTTCAGCGCCCTGGGGATATTTGGTCTCCAGCATTTCCACGCTGATGCTATCATTGGCTCCGTTGCCATTGGCTGTATTTTGGGAGGACAACAATTCCGAAAGCACCTCGGCGGCGTCCGGTTTGTTGGATTCGATGGCGATCACCGCCCGCTCCGCACCCAGGGCTTTTTGCACCATCCGCGTTCCCAGAAGAACTTCCTCGGGGTATTCCAACATCACTCTGTGATCGGCGGTGAGATAGGGTTCGCACTCGCAACCGTTGATGATCAGGGTGTCGATGTGCTGTCCCTTGGGCGGTGTAAACTTGACATGGGCCGGAAAGGCCGCGCCTCCCAGCCCCACCATGCCCATGTCTTGGATTTTGTTGACGATTTCACGGGGTGCGAGGCGCTCCCAATCCACCGGCTCCCCCCAGGCCATTTCCTGGCCGGAGCCGGGATAGGGTTCCAGGACGATCGCCGGGGCCATCTTTCCGGAAGCGTCCAGGGCGGGACCGATTTTCTTGATCAGGCCCGTGGCCGGGGCATGAATGGGCGCCGAAACGAATCCGTCCGCTGCGGCGACCGGTTGCCCGCGCGCCACCTCCTGCCCTTCGCGTACCACCGGCAGGGCCGGCTTGCCTGCGTGTTGGGAGAGCAGCAACACCAGAAAGGGGGCGAAAGGAAAACGGCGGATCGGCTTGTGGCTTGTGGCGGCCTTGATGTCCGGGGGGTGAACACCGTGCGGAAAGGATTTGAAGCGATGAAAATTAAGCATTGGACTCGGAACCTTCCGTTTCCACCCTGGTGTCTTCCATCCTGGTGTCTTCCACCCTGGACAACCGCACCAGTTGGGAGGACAACCCGTCTCCTCCTTGCGCCAGTTCGAACAGGGAATGCGCTACCCGCTCCACCATTTCCATCCTGGCCTGCTCCGAAATTGCCTCCTCGTCCACGGGGACGATGTCGTGCCTGGTGAGGGAGCGCAGGGCTTCCCAGTGCCGTTGGCGCTCTTCGCAGGTCTGCGCCATGCCTGGGGATACCACCAGCCGCAGCAGCCGGCCCCGGGCATCGGCGGTTTGGATGCAGGGCCGCGTCTCCTCCCGCTCTTCCGCATCCAGCTCCAGAAATTCCTCCAGGGGGGTCAGGGAGGGTCCCGAGGCCCCGGGATCATCGTCCGGCGCCGGGCTGAAGTGATGCTCCAGGCCCGGAACCGCCAACGCATAGTGTGCGAAGGTCAGGGGAACCGTCAGGGATTGGGGATTTCCCTCTCCGTCCAGGTACTGCAATGTAGTGTCGGGCCAATGGATGCCGGGTTCCGGATTTCCGTCGAGCGATAGGCATTCGTGGAAGGCGCCCGCGGCATCCGGGTCGAATCGGAAAAGTGGATGCGCCCTCGATTCCAAGGCCAACCGCGCCTGCTCTACCGCCTGGTGGGCTGCCGATCCATTCTCCGCAAGGCGGCTCCGGTACACGTTGAACAGCGCCGGGCGATCCGCCATCAATCCATCCTTGAGGCTTTCCATCAGATGGGGCAGGTTTCCCAGGCTGCACTGTGCGATGTAAACCGCTCCATTTCCCTGGCCGGTCATGGGGGGGGCCGTAATGAGGGGGCCGCCGGTCATGGGGGCCCCGCTGGAAGCGCCTTCCGTGTTCATTCCGAGGGTGCCTCCCTCCGTTCTTTCTCCGCTGCCGGGCGCCAACAGGCTGCGATAAGCCTGGGAATCCAGGTTGAGCACCTTGAGCGGCCTCCCCGCGCGCAAAAGAGCCGAGACGCCTTGCCAGACACCCCCCGGCAGCGTCCTATCCCCTCCGGCGATGACCACCGGCGGGCAGAGCGCGAATTCCTCCTCGGTAAAATCCCGCCAACCGAAGTAGGTGAAGTAGGAATCATGTACTTCCGGGTTGTATTTTCCCTCCAGTTCCAGTTCGCTTCCACGGATGATTTTGAAGGCGCCGGCCATCCGGGCCATATGCCCATCGAAGATGCCTGCCGCCATTCCCGTTACCGACGTTGCGATCCCTGCCCCACCGCCGCTCCAGCCGGTCCAGGGGAACGGAAAAGGATTGTAGGGATAGGTGCTGCCCCAAGCTTCCGCTTCGGTGGTGGTCTGCACCATTCCCAGGGAGGCCCTCCCCTCCATCGTGCTTTGGCGCGTGTAGAGGGTTTTCAACTCCTTGAGGCCGGAAAGCAGACCAGTCACCCGCTCCAACCAGTCCGTATCCAGCGGGCGCCGTTCGGGGTCCATCTGCTCGGACAACTGGGAGAGGGTGAAATCGCGGTCTTTCAGGGCTCCCATGGCCGCGCGCACTGCCTGTGGATCTTCCACGTCCACGGCCAGGTGGAGCCGGATGTGACGATCCAGGCCTGCGATCAATTCCTCCAGGCGGGTCAACAGGGCGGCCACCCGGGGCTTCATCAGCCCTTCCACCAGAGCCGTGAACAGGTGCAACACGGTCCTTTCAGTGGCCCCCGGTTGTGCATCGTCCCCCCCGGTGAGGGACTGATAGGCGCGTTTGTCCAACAGCAGCGACTCCAGCCCGGGAAAACCTTCCGGGCTGGAAGGATCGGGTTCCGTGCGAATGAATCTGGGGTGCGTGGTGGGCAGGGCCTGCTGGAACTCCCAATGCCGAATTTGGGACACCAGCACCCGGTCGTCCTGGGGTTCGGGAAGCAGGGCTTCCTCGGGGCAGGATGCAATGCAGGCCAGACAGCCCTTGCACTTGGAGGGATCGAGGGTAACGGAAAGCAGTCCTCCATTCCCTGGGGTGACTTTCTCAGGGTCTGAATAATACGCCTCGGTCACGGCCAGCGGGAATTCCCCCAAGGCGTTCATGAAAGCTTCCAGTTCCTGTTCCAGGGCTGCTCTGCCGTCACCAGCGAGGGGGCTCTCGGTCAGGGTGTCCGCGGCCGCGGCAGCCACCTGCTCAGGCACGGATTCGCCGCCGGTCCGCGAGGCCAGGTGCTCGCGCAGCTTTTTCTCCAGGGTGCGCAGGGCCCGGGGCAGGTGTTGAATCGGCAAGCCCTGTTTCTCGACAAGGCCCAGGGCGGTTTCCATCAACTCCGAAATTCCGGTGACCAATCCGGGCAGCGCGGAATCGGGACAGACCATCCAACAGGCCCCACACCCGGTGCACGATTCGGAAACCCACCGTGGAAAGGAACTCCGCAACAGGCTTATATCGCGAAGCATCGCCGAGGCCGCGGGGGTCATTCCGGAGGCAAGGAGCGGCTCTGCCAGAAAGTTCGCGTTTTCACCCTCCCCACTGGCCCTTCCATGGGAGACTCCTCCCTCGGCCCACAGCCGGTGCAGGTTCAGGGCGGGAGTGGGGTGAACCGGCCAGTCCTTGAGCATTGTGGGGAGGGATAATCGCCCGGGCGGGACAGCGCCTTCCGCAACCGGGACAGCGCCTTCCGCAACCGGGACAGCGCCT
>CAZOXD010000011.1:0-52208 GCA_964583525.1 uncultured Pseudomonadota bacterium | reverse complement strand
CCCTCAATACCCCTTCCCTTCCTCGTGGGGTTCCAGCAGGGGGAAGGCGCTCAGGATGTGGGGTTCTGTGACGGGCTGGGCGGGATGCAGGTAGCTGGCGTCCAGTTCCTCAAAGCCCCGCACGCCCAGCAGGGCCAGGGCGATCTTCACCTCGTCCTCCAGGATTTCCAGGACGCGCACCAGGCCCGCCTCTCCGGCGGCGGCCAGGCCGATCACCCCCAGCCGCCCGATGCCCACCATATCCGCTCCGGTGGCGATGGCCTTGACGATGTCGGTGCCGCGCATGATGCCCCCGTCGTAGAGGATTTTCGCGCGGCCGTTGACGGCGGCCACCACCTCCGGGAGCACTTCCAGCCCGCCCCGTCCGTGGTCCAGTTGCCGCCCGCCGTGGTTGGAGACGTAGACCCAGTCCACCCCGTGCTGGCAGGCGATCTCCGCGTCTTCGCCGGTGGCGATCCCTTTCAGGATCAGGGGCAGGCCATGGGTATCCTTGTAGCGCTTCACGTCGTCCCAGTTGAGCCGGGGCTGCCATTCCAGGCCGGAGGCGTCCCGGCGCCAGGCCTTGACGAAGCGCTTGGCCAGGTCCCGCTCGCGGCGGGAATAGGCGGCCGTGTCCACCGTCAGGCAGAAGGCGGAATAGCCGTGCTCCTCGGCCCGGCGCACCCACTCGTCACACCATGCCGCGTCGCCCCGCACGTAGAGTTGGAAGATGCGCAGGTGGTCCGTGCCGTTTCCGCCGGGGCCACCGGAGCCACCGGAGCCACCGCCTTTCCCCTTGGGACCGCCGCCTTTCCCTTTGGGACCGGTTGCCTCGGCCACGGCCTCCAGTCCGGGATTGCAGACTGAGCTGAGCATCTGGGCGATGCCGAAGCTGCCGGCCGCCCGGGCCGCGGTGGCCCCGCCGCCCTCGGCGAAGCTTTCGAGGGAGCCGATGGGCGCCAGCATCAGTGGCAGCCGCAGCTTGCGGCCCAGAAAGGTGGTGGAGGCATCCACGCCGGAAACGTCCCGCAATACCCGGGGCCGGAAGGCCAGGGAATCCAGGGCGCGGCGGTTGCGCTTGAGGGTGGTCTCGCTCTCGGCGCCGCCCACCAGGTAGTCCCACTCCCCCAGGGGCAGGTTGATCCTGGCCGCACGCACGATCTCGTGCAGGGTTTGGAAGGGCACATCCACCTTGGAAGGCATTTTGCTCTTCGGCAAGCTGAATCGTGAAGGAAATATTCATCCCGTGGGGCACGGGTCCGCATGCCCGGGCGCTTCAGGCTCTATCCATACAAGGATTGAAAAAGAAGCTCAATGCGGGAAACCGCCACTGCGAACTGCACCTGCAAAGGGAACCGCCGATGAACCCTTCGACGGGCCCTGCGACAGGCTCAGGACAAGGCGCAGATAAACGCGGATGGAAAAGCCAACTTCAACGGCACCCCTCCCCTGGCCTTCGGCCATCCCCTCCCCGTGCATCCTACGACAGGCTCAGGACAGGCGTGGAGAGGGAAGGAGCGCCCTTGGGGCGCGGGAGGGTGGGGTAGGCAGTGGCAGTTCTTATCCCCGTCCATCGGCGTTCATCTGCGGTTCCCCTGCTTTTCGTTTTTTTGCTTTTCCCTCTACGACACCCGCTCCAGCAGCACGGCGGTGCCCAGCCCGGAGCCTGCCGGGACGGTGGCGGCGCCCAGCTTGCCGCCGCGCTGTTCCAGGGCGCGGGCCAGGTGGAGGGTGATGCGCAGGCCGGACATGCCCACCGGATGCCCCAGGGCCACGCTGCCGCCGTCCACGTTGAGCCGGTCGCGGGGCCAACTGCCCATCCGCTCGCAGGCCAGCATTTGTACCGCGAAGCCCTCGTTGCATTCGATCAGGTCCAGGTCGTCCACCCGCTTGTCCGCCGCATCCAGCGCCGCGTTGAGGGCCTCCACGCAGGAATAGCCCATCAGGGTCGGCTCACAGCCCACCATGGAAGTGCCGGGCATTAGGATCCGCGCCTGGGGCTCCAGCCCGAGCCGGGCCAGGCCCTTCTCGTTGCAGATCAGCGCGGCGGCGGAACCGTCGTTCATGGGCGAGGCGTTGCCGGCTGTGATGGGGCTTCCGGGGTTGACCGGTTGCAGCTTGGCCAGGGATTCCTCGGAGATATCCGGCCGGGGCGACTCATCCCGCTCGAAGAGCAGGGAGCCTCCCTTGCCGCCTTTTCCACCCTTTCGGGGAGGCACCTCGATAGGGACGATCTCGTCCGAGAACCGGCCCGCCTGCATGGCCTCCAGGGCCCTGCCATGGGAGACCACGGCGAAGGCGTCCATCTCCTCCCGGGCGATGCCGTCGATCCTGGCGTGATTCTCGGCCACTTCGAGCATGCTCCAGGGGTTTCCCCACATCTTCGATCCGGCCAGGGTACACTCATTGAGGGAATCGACGAACTCGGTGTTCTCCAGGCGCAATCCCCAGCGCGCGCCGTTAACCATGTGGGGAGCGTTGCTCATGGACTCCAGCCCCAGCACCAGCACGCAGTCGACCTCCTCCAGAGTGGTCTGCTGCGCGGCCAGGATCAGCGCCAGCATGCCGGAACAGCACTGCATGTTCACCGTGAAGGCCGGCACTTCGCTGGGAATTCCCAGCCGGGTGGCCACGATCCGAGCCGGGTTGGATTCGGTCATGTCCTGCAGCACCATCCCGGCGATCACCCGCTGCACCGCGGAAGGCTTCACCCCCAATTGCTGTAACAGCGTTTCGGCCACCGTGGTGGCGATTTCCGTGGCCCGCAAGGGCAGCAGCGATCCGCCAAAACGCCCGATGGGGCTTCGCATTCCCGAAACCAGATATGTGTTCATGGCGCGGCTCCCGTGAAGATTCAAGGGGGAAAGTGGCCGATGGGCCGCCATTCACCGAACGTATGTTCGGTAAACCTAGACCGATAGGTGCCGGGAAGCAAGAAGGAATCCGTTGGAATTCGGGGTGATGACGGGCGCTTGCGGGCAGGGTGTAATTAAAGAATGATATCTGGTAAACGCTGGAACGGGGAGATCCACCGGAAAATTACCGGGAAAATTACCGGGAAAATTACCGGGAAAATTACACGGAACGGAACCGGTCGAAAACCGGCATATAAATCGTATGAGAATGGTAAGGCATCGGTATGCGGGTTGTAAGGGTGCTTTTTCCTATGTCCAATGGATTCCGACCCTGGCGAGGGTGAGAAACCATGGAACGCTCCCTTTGCAACAGACCAGGCAACGGCGGATTTCAACGGTTTATTTCATACGGGGGTCGCACCCGTGTCGTTGAAGATCATTTACAACAACTACCGCTTCATTTCGCTCTTCTGGACCCAATTCCTGGGAATCCTCTCTTTGAACGTATTCCGGAATTCCCTGGTGATTCTCATCGCCTATAAAGGGGTGGAGATCGCTGGAGTCGGTCCCGATAAGATCGTTGCCGCGTCCGGAGGGATTTTTATCCTCCCCTACTTCCTCTTTTCCGCGGTCGCCGGTCAATTGTCGGACAAACTGGAAAAGTCCAGCATGATCCGCCTGATCAAACTGGGCGAATTTCTCATCGTTCTGGTCATTTCCTTCGGGTTTTATAGCGACAATTATTCCCTGTTGTTGTTGGCGTTATTCCTGATGGGGGTGCAGGCGACATTTTTCGGGCCATTGAAATATGGGATCATCCCCGATCTGGTGAAGGACTCCGATCTGGTTGCGGCCAACGGTTACGTCGTCTCGGGCACGTTTCTGGCGATTCTCATTGGCACGATTTCCGGGGGCGTGGTGACCACCCTGCCCTACCTGAAACCTGTCCTCCTCACCAGCATCCTCGTACTGTCGGCCGGCGGGGTGATCGCCAGTTGGCAAATTCCCAAAATCCCCGTCCACGCCAAGGAGGTGAAGGTTCAGTGGAACCTCTATACTCCGACCCTGGATATCCTGGGCGAAATCCGGAAAAACAGGCCGATCTACAACTCCATTCTCGGCATGTCCTGGTTCTGGTTTCTGGGGGCCGGCATGGTGACGGTTCTCCCTCTGTACAGCAAGGATGTCCTCCATGCCGAAAAAGGCGTGGTGACCCTGCTCCTGGCATTGTTCGCGGTGGGCATCGGAACCGGCTCCGTGGTTTGCGAATGGCTTTCCCGGGGCCGGGTGGAAATCGGCCTGATTCCACTGGGCACGATAGGGATGAGCCTGTTCCTGGCCGATCTGTATTGGGTCGGGGCTTCCTGGCCGGCGCCCGCCCCCGGTGCGGGCCTGCACCACCTGACGGATCTGTTTTCCCAGCCGGGCGGGTTGCGGGCGCCCATTGACGTATTCCTGGTTGCCCTGTTCGGCGGCCTGTTCATCATGCCCCTCTACAGCTTCGTGCAACAGCGCGGGGAGTCCCATTTCATCGCCCGGATCATGGCCGGGAACAACATCCTCAACGCCCTGTTCGGTGTGGTGGGAGCGGTAGCGATCATCGGGCTGTTTTACCTGGGTGTGGGCGTGAAGGAAGTGATTGCGATCTGCGCCATTATCAACGTGGGCATGGCGATTTTCATCTTCTACCGCGTGCCCGAATTCTCCACTCGGTTCGTGAGTTGGTTCCTCTCCCGCCTGGTATACCGGGTGAAGGTCGACGGAGTGGAGAACATCCCGGAAGAAGGGCCGCTGGTATTGCTTTGCAACCGCACGGGCTCGCTGAATTGGGCGATCCTCTCCGGCGTCGTCAAAGCGCCGGTGCGATATTACACCGAACACCGCATGCCCTTGGGCCGCGGGAGCGGGTGGCTGTTTCGGCGGGCAGGGGAACTTCTTGCCCCCTCCACCGGATCATTGCCGGAAGCAGGGGAAGGTGCGAGCCAATTGACGGAAATGCTGGGAAACGGCGGGGTGGCCGCCATCCTCCCAGAGGGCGCACTGGATCGATTGGATGCTTCGGATCAAGCGGGTGGGGATTCCTTTCGTTTCGGCCCGATGGCGGAACGCATTTTCCGGGAGCAAACAAAGACTAATCACCCTCCGGCCGCCCTGGCTGCGGTGCTGTATGCCGAGGACGGTGGAACTCCCGGCGCCTTCTCCCTGGCATCCGTGTTGAGTTGGTTCTTCCGGGGCAGGCGGAAATTCGTGCTCAAATTCGGCCCTGTAGCCGAGTCCGGCGCCATGGACCGGGACGGAATGAATGAGATGGTGCGGAATGCCCTCCGCCCCCATCCCCCCGTTGGCGGCGGGGCCTACGAACTGGGCCCGGTGACCGGCGAGGAGTGAACAGGAAATATCTCCGGGATTCCCGTTGATGCAAATAGGCAGGGCAGTGATTCGGGAAAGCGTCTGGATTCCAAGACCAATGTGGCCGGGCTATTGGCGATCATCTCAACTTGGGATAGGGTTCCCACACCAAACGCGACATTGAGCAAGGGAGATTCAAGGCTGGCACAGCCATGGATATTCAGTTTCTACGTGTTACAAAGGGAGATTCCCTCATGCAGGATACCGCCCCGCCTCAGAACAAATCCATTTCGGAAAATTCCGGCACCATCGATTCGGAGTACCTGGCAACCGCCCTGGACCGGGCGGGACTGCCGGCCCCGCAGGGCGTATTCGAAACAGAGGAACTCCTGGGAGGGCGCACCGGGGCCACGGTGACTCGCCTCATCACAGGGGAACGGAGCTTCGTCCTCAAGTTGGTGCAGGAGGGATCATGGCGGATCGAAGGCCTGGGACTGCGGGAGGGAGGGGAACACCGGCTGTGGCTGCACGGCCTGACCCGGGATATCCCGGGGGCCATCGAGTGCCCGGTGATCGATGTATCGGCAGCCCCCCAGCAAGGTCTATTCTATGTATTAATGGAAGACGTGGGCCTGGGCATCCGTGACCGCGGGAAATTTACCCTTGCCGACAGCCGCGCCCTGATTCGCGCCCTGGCCGAAATGCAGGCTGCGTATTACCAGAGCGATGCCCTTGATATCGCGGCCCTCCCCTACGTGACCGGTTTCACACGGATGTTATCGGCCCCCGTGCTCCACCTGTCCGGAAAACGGAAAATCGATGAACCCTGGCTGCCCTCCATGCTGGAGGATTTCCAGGTGGTGAGCGTGTTTTTGCCCTTGTTTCTGGAGGTGCTGGGGCCCCGGCTCGCCGATGCTTACCTGGTCCTCGTCGACGATTCCAGTTGGGTGAATCGCCTGGAGGAACTGCCGGTGACGCTGTTGCATGGGGATCTACGCCGCGCCAACATCGCCTTCGACAACGGACGCATTCCCATCGTGGACTGGGAATTCGCCTCCAAGGGTCCGCCTGGATGCGACCTGCAATGGCACTGCTTCCTGCATTTCTGGGGTTATCCCCCCGATGGCGTAGCACCCGGAAGCGACTGCGACGACCTGCGGGACGAATACCTGGCTGCCCTGGAATCGGCGCTGGGGTATTCCGTGGACCACGAGGCTTATCTGGAAGGTTGGAAGTTGGGCTGGCTGAAGGTCATGGCGCAATTGGGATATACCCTCATCGATCCCCTCTACCCCGATGGCGGGAACCCCGAGCAACGCAGCCGGATCGAGGCGCTCTCCACCCGGGCCGTGCAGCGGGCCCTCGATTTCCGTGAATCGTTGGGGTGATTGCTGGCGCCATGCACCGGCAACATCATGGGGAGTTCCAGGATAGGCGGAAGCGATAATTCCCGCCGCATCTGCTTAAAACCGGTAACCGACGGTCAGCCGGGTGCGCTCGCGTTCCTGGTAATTTGTGCCGGGGGTGAAATCTCGCTCCCGGTTTTCAATCCGGAGCACCAGCGAGAATCCGTTTTGGGGCAGCCACCCCACGCGGAAACCGGAGCGGCTTTCGTCATATCCGGTGTCGGCGGTTTCATTGGTCACAGCGATTTTCGCACCATTTACGCCCAGCAGGATGTTGGAGAATACAAGTTGGATGCCGTAGTAGGCGTTTTCCTCCTCGCCAAACACCACCCCCGCGCTGGTCACGTAGGGGTCCCTTGTTTCCTTCAGGTACCGCACGCTGAATCCAGAGGATTCATTCCGAATGTGGTATCCCAGGGAATAGCGGCGAACGTTGCGCGACAAATCCTCGATCCCCGTGGCGGTCTGAGTCTGTACTCCGCCATGGGCGCCGATGAAAAACTCTTCCGCCAAGCGCAGTGAGGCGCCGTAAATGGGCAGTTTGGTGCGCGTCTGGCTGCCGGTATCGTGGATTTCATCCTGTCCCACCCCCAGCGCCAATAATTCGCCGATTTGTGCAGCTGCCGCCACCTGGGTTTCGGTATACTTGTAGCTGGTTCCACCAACCGGGCTGATTTCAATCTCCAGTTTTTCCGCCCCGACGGAGAAATTTTCTCCCACCCAACTGCCCTGGTAATAGAAGCCGCCCAGTTCCACCTGATTGAGAAGGTTTCCGGCAGCGTCGAAGGTCTCGTTGAATCCATCGAAGGCCCCCACGGCCACATGGGATGCGTCCATCCATTGCAGGGTCGCCGGCTCCAAGGCCGTGATAAAGGAGGTGGTGTTGTCAATGGTCTGGGCCTCGGCGTGGAACGGCGCCGTGGTCGCGATTAAGAACATAAGGGAAAGCGCCAGAACCACGATGGTGATGACAATCCGCATTTTGCACTCCATTCATCCATTAACGGCAGGATTCGGCAGGGACGATTTTATCCTAACCGGATGAATTCAGTTTTTATGCCTGTGGGCGGCGAATTAATTCCATCCGGGCTCAATTGCCGGAGAGACCCGGAACGCCCAAAATCGCCGGAAGTGCCGGATGAGGCAGGGTAGGGGTGCTGAGTGGGCCGGGAGAAAGCGGGTTCTATTCCGTACGCTCTCCCGGAACGCCTTCTTCTCCCCTCCCCAAAAAGGCCGATGAGCGGATGAATTCATCCGGGAACTTCCCGGCCTTCCCTTCGATCACCCCTTCACCGATCCAATCCTCCAGGCGCCGCAGTTCCTGGCGGATGGCGTTGCTCTGCTCAATGAGATGATTGAATTGCGCGTCGCAGGCGGTGATGGGGGGCGGATAGCCGCGCATCTCGGCAAATATGCGCGATTTTTGCTCCATAAGGCGGGCCCGGATTTCGCGCCAGCGGGGATCGGCCAGATCGTCCCGGGACGCATCGTTGCCTTTGGAGTTGGAGCCTTTGGAGTTGGATTGGAGGGATTTCATGGCTCACGCACCCGTAAGTTCGAAGCGGAGAACACTGGCGGAAAGGGGTTCAGACTACCACCGATTCCCTTCCTTGACGAGACGGACACCCATTTGCTAGGAGTTACCGAACAAGCGTTCGGTAAAATTCGCAAGCGCTCATCCCTAAGCAATACCGGGGAGAATACCACGCCAGTACTACGCATTAGGAATGCGGTAACCCAGTCCCTGCTTCATCCTCTCGTCAGTTAACACTAACTAACGTGCCATCATTTAAACCTTGTTTGAAGCCGCTATAGGCTGTATGATGAGACGATTAGATTATTCCGTGTCATCGAGCGTTATGTATGACGCCTGTATGATAGGCTAGGAGGCAACCGTGCTGGATAAGAAAACCAAATCGAGCAGCACTCTCAGGCTTGACTTGTCTGACGAAGCGGTGATCAAGGCAGCACCGGTACCCACTAAGGGCCGTTCAGTATTCCGCGATAACCACCTTCCTCCATTTGTGTTGAGAGTATATGCGAGCGGACGGCGCGTCTTCGGAATATACGCCCGTGTAAAGGGCGGGTCACCGAGAGACGTAACGATAGGTGTTTTCCCGAATATCAGGCCGAAATCTGCACGCAATCGTGCTCACTCAATTCTGGCTGACATGGCGGCAGGGATCGACCCAAACAAGGTTAAGCGCCAAAGTCTGGAAGAACAGATTCTCACACGTGTGACGCTGCGCGAAATGTTGGAGGAACACCTTACGAAGGCGCGACGCAACGGGAAACGACTTAAGCCCCGCACACAGGCCGATTACCGTGCGGCCGTGGATCGATATTTGAGCGAATGGGCTGCCAAGCCTTTACTGGGGATAACCCGGAGGATGGTGGTCGAGCGTCATCAAGCAATCAGCGATTTACATGGCCCAAGCGTAGCCGATCACGCTTTTCGGGTGCTGCGGCTGGTTTGGAATTATGCGGAAGGTAAATTTGAAGACGCTGAGGGCAATCCTCAGCTACCCCCAAACCCCGTGAACAAGTTGTCAAAGGCACACCTCTGGAACGGGTACTCAAGGCGCCAATCCCGCATCAAGAATTCTGACCTTAGGCCATGGTGGAAAGCGGTCGGGAAGCTTGATTATACCGTGAGGGACTACTTTCGTTTTCTTGCGCTGACGGGAATGAGGCCGGGAGAGGCGGCCAGGCTGCGATGGGACAACATTGATATGGTCGATCGGAGCTTAGTCTTACCGGATTCCAAAAACCGACGAGACCTTGCCCTTCCCTTGGTGGATTATCTGTTGGATTTACTTGGGCGGAGACGTGAGGAGGCAAGGAGTATGTTTGTCTTCCCTTGGGAATGTACTCAGGGACACGTTGATGCTAACAGGCATCTGAGGCGGCAAATCGATCGAATTCGGGACGCCACGGCAACGGAATTCGTGCCAAACGATTGCCGACGGACTTTCCAGTCCATAGCCGAAGAACTTGAGATAGCACCCGAGACTCGTAAGTTTTTAATGGGTCACTCTCTTGGTGTGCTGGATGTAACTCAAGGCTATGTCGTTATTGAGTCGGCCCGCGCGCGGAAAGCCGTGGATCAGATTACCCATAGAATCTTAGAGCTTGCTTTGGAGAATCTGGAGGATGGTGACAAACCTTCGAAGCCAAACAAGTGGCAGCTAGGGATCCAATGAAATGGAATATGTTTACCCGCTGGGATGCAATTCAAAAGATGGCTGAGAACAGCGAGGTCGTTGCACGCGACCTGGGAAAATACGCTCGGAGGGAACATCGACTAAATCCTATTATTAATGATACAAAGCTGACCATGACATTTGACCTTACTTTGCCCATAATCCCTCAGATCGAAGAGGCAGAACGAGAGGTGCTGTGGCGTCAGCGAAAACTTGATATTAGAAGAAAGCGCGCAACCCCTCCGATATCTGACGAGGATTTCGACCTAGGGCTTAGAACAATAACAATGCGTTCCGAAAGAAAATCATTTCAGGAAATTGGCGATGCGGTATGGCCCCGCGATCAATCACAAGGGGGGAGAAAAGCCAAAGCCAATCGTTTCTATCGCCTTGCACTTCGCTCTGTCCCCCGTGACCGACCCAGAATGCCGTTGGCTAAAATCACACGATAGACAAATAATCCATTTAAGCAAAACAGGGAATCTAAAACTAAAAACAAATTTCATTCTTTTTTAATAACCATATCCTGCCGTTACGCGCTAAGACGCACTCTTTTAACGTAACGGCTTTTTTTTATATTTTCTGGCGTAACAAGTTAACATGCATATTTATATCATAACGGTCAATGCATTGACATCATTAATGATAATCTGGGTACAATCGGACAGTATTAAAAAGTTGCATTTATCAAAACGACGCAAAAGGTTGTCATGCCGATCGAAAAAGCAAGGCTAGTACGCGAGCCTGAATTCTGTGCGGAGTTTGGATTTAATCTTGGGACGGTTAGGAACAAGCGCTCCAATGGAGAACCATTGATTCCGTACCTGAAAATTGGACGAGGGATTTTCTACGACCGCGACCTGGTCACCCAATTCCTAGAAAAATGCTTGCGCGGCCCAACAATTAAACCAGATCCAAAAGAGATGCCCTGAAGGCTGTAGCCAACAGGGCATCTCTACTCCCAATCAGGCCATACCTGGGTCTCAACTTTTGCGAGGTCAGTCCCAGAAACCGCCAATTTCAAGAGTCTATTATGAAGTCTACCAAGCGAAATGCTGATCGTAAACAGTCCGACCGGGTACTTGATGCAGCGTTGGAATACGCCGACATGGGGTTTGGGGTGTTCCCATGTTTTTCTGTCGATGATGAAGGAAATTGCGATTGCGGCAAGTCCGCATGCGGTAGCCCAGGAAAGCATCCAATGGTGGGCGGCGGCTTCAAAGCCGCAACAAAAGACAGGGGGCAAATCACGGAATGGTGGCTGAAATGCCCACAGGCAAACATCGGGATGCCTACGGGCGGGGAATCCTTTTACGTACTTGATGTCGACATGCATAACGAGGTCGACGGAATAGCTACTTTAGAGGCATGGGAGGATCAACACGGAAACCTGCCAGCTACGGTGGAGCAACAAACCGGCGGCGGCGGATATCAAATTTTCTTTCAGTACAGTGACGGGGAACTGAAGAATAAAACGGACATGCTCCCCGGATTGGATTTCCGGGGTGATGGCGGCTACATCATTGTCCCGCCCAGTCTCCATAAATCTGGGAAGAATTACGGTTGGGTGAAAGACCGGCGATTGGGGGAGATTGGCTTGGCAATGATGCCTGATGCACTGATTTCTCTTGTTACCGAAACCAGGAACATTTCCAGAGCCCAACGGGATTCACCCGAAGGCATGCCCTTCAAAGAGGGACGCAGAAACTCCGATTTCGCTGGTCTGGCTGGGTACTGCCTTCGCAAGGGGTTCCCACAGGAACAGGCATTGAACCTGGCCCTTGCTCAAAACTCCACCCTGCCCCAACCTCTCGATTATTTAGAGGTCACGACCATCGTTGAGGGATTCTACAAACGATACGAACATCCCGAACCTCTTATCACCCCACGCCATACAGATGACGGGAATGCGATGCGCTTGGCAGCCTTTGCCAACGATCGTCTCCTCTATGTTTATCTCTGGAAACAGTGGCTGTCCTGGGATGGTACCCGCTGGAAGGTGGCCGAATGTGGGGAGCAGGTCACGATTGCAAAAGAAATGATCCGCACGTTGTTGCTACTGGCCATTCAAATTGATGATGAAGACAAGCGGAAAGCCTTTCTTGGGAATGCCCTCTCCTTGGAGTCCGTTGCCCGCAAGGAATCCATGTTCAAATCGACGCAGGAGGTGCTGGGGATCACACCAGCGGTGCTAGATCTCCACCCCATGTTTTTCAACGTCGAACGGGAAACGATCGATTTAAAAACTGGCAAGGTGGGCAAGCCCGATCCCTCGCATCTGATGACCCAATTGGCTCCGATCCAATATGACCCTAAGGCACAGTGCCCGGTCTTTTTGGATTTTCTTGATCGGATTTTCGATGGAAACCGGGCTCTAATCGATTTCATCCAACGTGCCGTGGGCTACTCGTTGACAGGAAGCACGGTTGAACAAGTTTTCTTCCTATGTTGGGGCAGGGGGGCCAACGGGAAAAGCACATTCCTGGAAACGATTGCGGCTATGCTTGGGGATTACGCCAAAACGGCCGAATTCAAATCTTTCCTGAGTAAGAAGACCGATGCAGTACGGAACGACCTCGCGAGGCTTTTTGGATCGCGATTCGTGAAGGCTGTGGAGCCGGAAGCTGGGGCGACTTTTTCGGAACCAGTGATAAAGGAGGTAACCGGCGGTGACACAATATCCGCGAGGTTTTTATACAAAGAGTTTTTCGAGTTCAAACCAGCGTTCAAAATCTGGCTGGCAACGAACCACAAACCCGCGATCAAAGGGACTGATGAAGGAATCTGGCGGAGGATTTTACTGATTCCCTTTGAGGTAACTATACCCAAAAACGAACAGGACAAAAAACTATCCCAGCGGCTGAAGACAGAACTCCCAGGAATCCTAATTTGGGCGTTGCAAGGGGTTTTGGAATGGCAAGAACAAGGGTTGAATCCCCCTGACGAAGTTTTAGCTGCCACCAAAGAATACCGTGATGATGAAGACGTCTTCGGGTCTTTTATTTCCGACACATGCAATGTTCATGATTCGCTGAGGGTGAGAAACAAGGACATCTGGGATGAGTACATTCGCTGGTGTGATCGGCAGGATGAGAATCCCATTGGGGCAAAGGAGTTCAAGTCCAAAATTGAACAGCGTGGTTTCCGGCAGGTAAAGGTCAATGGAAACCGGATCTGGAAAGGGGTCAATGTTGATTACGGGTGGCGTAACGAACCCGATGGATAATTCGGGTGTCGGGTGTCGGGTGGTGTTGGGTAATCCTGGAAGTAAGCTGAAATTGATTTCCAGACGGTTTTGAATTTATGGGCCACCCACCCGGCACCCGGCACCCATATATCAATAACCCGGTATAGGGTTTATGCCCTGTGTCCTCTAATGGAGGTAAGTCATGAAAACCGAACTGAGGTCTGTCACGGAAACTGCTCTAATTTCTGAGGTTAATAAAGTATGTGAAAAAGCGTCACGGCGAGGATTCTGTGACCACCATATTGCCGAACAGCTTTTCATTGCGACCGTGATGCGCATTTTTTTGACAGTCGGTGAAGACGGCATTGAAGCACTCCTTCGTGCTGCCTTACGCGATGTGGAGAATGGTGATTTTGCACGGATGTTGGAGGAGGCTGGGTTCATTGAGTGGGTACCGACCTCGTAGCTAAGCACCTGAAAGGCCTTGTCTGACGAGGGCGGGCTTTCAATCCTCCCGGCAACTCTGTTCGATCGTATGTCCAGTTTCCCTGACTGAAGTGTTGGCGATTAGACCGAAGGATATCCAGACGATGAGGGAATCATGAAAACCAATGAAAGACTTGTAGATGATGTGTCGAAAGCATGCAGGAGGGCCACCAATCAAGGATTGCCCATTCAGCAGGTGGGTTTCACCCTTTTACAGGGGGCTCTGGCCATCCTGCTTGAGGTTGACACGAGGGAAGAAGCCGCCGGATTGATGTTCAGTCTTGGGGAGGATGTGAGGGATGGAAGGTTTCCTGAGTACCCGAATGAACGTACCGAGAATTGAGTACCCCCCCCTCAATGGGTCATTTTTACGGTCAAACACTGCAAAATTCGAAACGAACTAAGAGCCTAAATGGCGGCTAGAAAGTGGACACGAAAGCAACGGAAGCAGCAGGCAGAGGTGATCCGACGGAGCCGCCCATGGGACAAATCAACCGGCCCCCGCTCCCCGGAGGGCAAGGCGCGATCGGCGCTCAATGCCCTAAAGCACGGCGTGAATGCCCAGCCGGTGAAGGAGTTTCGGCGGATCGTTCGGGAGAACCGGAAGGCAGGACTGTTCGACCTGGAAGCCCAGGGCAATATTGAAGCGGCGCGGGCTACAGCAATTGAATTCGTTACAGGCCGCATGGACAAGAATGACGTGGACGCGCTTATAGTGGGGCAGGAGTTTATTCTAGGTCAGGTCAAGCAGGCCGAAAGAAGGTTTTTGAAATTTCACAACCGAATGTTTCAACTGGCCCGGTGGGACATGTACTCGCTTAGGAGCCCAAGGATCAAATGAAAAAGCAGATCCGAAAACCGATGAACCGGCTGGGAGTAAATATACAGCGGGACAAGCGATTCCGGCACGGGTTTGAATCCAAGGTGGTCAAAATGTACCGGATCCTGGATCGGGATTTTCGTAAAAGCGATGACCCACCACCGGAAATGTTCGACCTCCTTGGGATGGCCATGGTTACTGCGTTGCACACGGTTGCAGAGGAAACTGACGTTCGCGACCGCAACTCATGGGACAGGTATCAACATTTCGTTCAAACCGACGCCGTTCGAACGATGAAGATATTGGTTGAAGAGGGAAAAAAGAATTTCCGAATTGTGATCGCTCGACGCGGTCAACCGACGACTTCGAATTCTCGGGAGGTAGCCATGCCAATCATCGTTGCTAACGACCCTTCGGCAGTTGACAAGGTGCTTCGTGATAGTCACCTCTCATTGAAAGCTAAAGGTCTGTTCGTACTGCTCGAGCACCGGGGGTCTGAACTCCAGAACGAGCATCAGAAGCTAAGGGCCAAAGCCTCCGCAAAAACATACACCGGCACTCCGACAGAAGGTCAGATCCTTGCGGACAGGCACTGGTTATGGAGCAGTTCCAAGGACGGGAAGGCCAGCATTGACTCCGCCCAGAAAGAATTGGAGGCCGCTGGCTATCTCGTAATTGTGCCTGCGCGATCCAAGGGTCGAATTGCACCGCCCACATGGAACCTTCAGTCAGGTAAGTGAACGCGAAGGTAAGAACGGCGCCTCTGGAGGATTCGATGCACAGACTTCAGCTAATGCTGCTGACCTTGGCCCTGACCGCTTTCGCGCACGGGGAGGTCTGAACAAGGACGGCTGTCATCGAAATCGGAAGGTAGGCGACTACCACATCCAACATTCCGTGGCGGATAAAATACGCAGCAGTATTCGGTTGGTCTTGAGTTTGAAATTGGGTCGTCTTGCCCCCATCATGAGGTAAGCGCCTTGGTCAACCATTTGTCCGAACGAGGTCGCCCTGCGTCCCACGCCGAAAGGTAATCAGGGTCTCTGCTCGGGGCGGCCTTGTTTCACAATAGGAGGTTGAAAATGATCCACGAACACGGCGATTGGAAGAGGTTTCGGGATTTGCCCGGAGTGCGGGAAGTGGACTTCCACTGGTCGGATGACGGCCCACGAGAAGTTGACTATTGGGAGGCGATGGAGGAGGTACACCGGGTCGCCCTCAATGCTCTGAAGAACGCCCAGGCTGATCCTGATATAAACTACGTGCTTTTCACACACGGTTGGTCAACCTCAGGGCCATTCAAAATGACGGCTCGTTCGGTGATTCGGAGCCTGATGAGAGGTAAAGAATCGACACCGTATATCGTGAAGGCGAAAAGTATTCAGCACGATTCCGTATTCGTTGCGGCCATGAAATGAACAAGATACTGAATAATATCATTCGGGTGGTGTGCAAGACATACTGTAAGCCGTCAGACCCTGTGAGACAGAATTGAACTGTGAGTGAAGAGACATTCCGGGGTATGATCATGGACCCCATGGAGGAGTGAATCATGAACGAGTAGAAGAATGAAAAAGAGGACTGAGGAAGTTGCACCGCCACGCTAAGCACCGAGAGCACCCAGTAGACCGGCTCCGGCTCGGCGATGTTCTTTACTTGTTGCACGCCGCTGAACTCGTAGGGCAGAGGCAACCGGCTTTTCACCTGGGAGTGGACGTCACCTGAGATGCTTATGCCCCCGGTGTCAGCCAAGGATTCCAACCGAGCAGCCACGTTGACGCCATGGCCATAAAGGTCGCCCTCGCGACCAGCACGTCCCCCAGGTTGACTCCGATGCGGAAGCGCATGCGGCGCTCCTCGGGCAACTCCTCGTTGTGTTCGGCGAGTTCGCGCTGTACCTCCACCGCGCAGGCCACCGCGTCCACCACGGTCTCGGATGTCGTTGCCACTTTTGGCCAACAGCGCAATCAGTTCTTGCCTCTCATCATCAGCCTTGCCATCTGCCCAGGTTCCCGCTTCATCCTCCCACGATCCAACTTGTTCATTCCAAGTTAAGAGGAGTTTCCACGATAAAGGAAGATCATTGACATTCCATATGAGGTTTTCGCTATGCACAGTGGGCAACCATGGCCGTGCTGCTTGGGCCGGAAGGACTGGCTCCACCCCGGTGTGCTAGGGTGAACCCCCAACCTGAATCCGAAAATGCGTCGCACCCACCGAGCCCAGTACTGGGCTCGAAAATTGCCGGAGGAGTACGGAATGAGCATTGCAGACCCCAACCACGTGATCTTGACGGGCGAGAATCCCTTCATTCGATTGAGCGAAACCGATAGCGATGAATTTACCACCAACGCCAGCTTCTGGCGCATCATCTTCTGCCCAGCCGGGCCGGGACACGTGCTCTACCTCAAGAGCGAGTTGACGGAGAATCGGTGGTGCATTTACTCCGACAACATCGCGATGGCGCGATGGCTACAGACAACCGTGCAGGGCATGCTCAACGCTGAGACAGCGGATGCGGCCATCCCGGTCATTGACGCCGAGTTCAGCAAGTCGGGGGATCCCGCTTACTTTTGGAGTGAGCGGGTCGAAACCCTGGACGAGGATATCACCCTCACTTGGCACGAAGTCGGCGATCCGCTGCTCATCCACACCCAGCCCAACTCGGAGCCGGGGCGACCCTATGGGGTGTGCACCGTCCTGATGCCGGCTCTGGGCGCGCGCCTGTCAAGAAACGGGGTTCAGGCGGCGGGCCGTCCGTGGCCGAGAGAGCGCGAGGGCAGGCCCTTCAGCACCTGCGCGCTGGCCTTCTCCGAAAGTTGGACAGAATCCAGATAGGCCCGGCCTTCCTTCGCAGAGCCGATTCGGCTGAAAGTGTCGAGCCGCCGAGCGGGCGAGCCCCCTTTGGATAGTGCCCCCGGACTTACCCGGCCATGGCCGTGGCGCGGAGGCTGGCCTTCCTCCCCACCTGGATCGTCACGCCCAACCTGGAAATGGAGGCCAACCCGCTGGCGCGGTGAGCACGAGGCTTGTCAGGATGGCCCTGGCCCTCCTGGCTGAATCGGTTTGGGAACAGAAGGTGAAGGAACAAGAAGCCGTGACAACATGGATGATCCCGGCAAAGGGCTCGCACCCTTCGGGGCTAACTCACGAGATGATACAATAACTGTGGGCAGGTCAGCCGTCCCCTTCGGCTGCTACCCGTTTGATGAGAGGGCCCAGCGCGCTGTCCATCAGACTGTTATGTTGAAACACACGCAGGGCCCTATCGATCTGACCGACGTGTCGGTGGAAACCGATTGTGAATTCCACTGCGCTTTCAATGGCTCGCCAGCATAAAGCAGCGGAGAGACAGCCATGGGGGAAGAATGGCTCGTCCTCACTGAAAAGCGGGTTCCGAGGAACGCCCCTCGCGAATTCCGAGAGCTTCTCCTCGGCGACTTGCGTGTTGAGAGGTTCTCCGCTTTCCCAGTCAGTCTCGATCTCCTGTGGAGAGTAGTGGGCCAAGTACTTTCGCAGGGTGAGTACGCATTTCATGCGATGGAAACGAGAGGAGCCCCTATCAGAGGGGTAGTCGCAAATGGCGGTGTACTTCTCCTCTGTGGTGGGGAATCTGCGCTCCTTTTCTCTGAACTCCGAAAGTCGTGTCGACACCGCCGTCGTTGGGAGCATCTGATTCATCCAGATATGCTCGTTGACGGTCGCGTCAAGGAAGCTCGCGGTCAACAAGAGCGATGACACGCAGTAACTGAAGTGCAATCCGCGGTTCCGAGATTCGCGGTCTCCGGATTCGATTGCTAACGCCATGCTGCTTTGGTGCATAGTCGCGGGCAAGAATTCCCAGCTGATCAACGATGCACTTGATGTTTTGTCTGCATGATAGGTAGCCACCTCAGCTGCTCCTCGCTGTCATTCCCTCCAGGCGCGCAGATCGTTACCGGTCACAGCAACGAGCGATCCCAACTATCACGTGTTTCTCAACTTAAGCCGAAATACCACCGTTCAAAACGCCACCATCGGAAAGTGAATCTTGGTGGCGGCCTCCATCTTGGTCTTTTCATCCCGGCGATCATACCGGGAGGTGGTAACCGGCGAGGCGTGGCCCATGAGATGTTGCACGGTCACCAAATCCACCCCCGCATCCAGCATTTCCCCGGCAAATGTTCTTCTCAGGTCGTGGGGTGTAAAGGGCTTGACCTTGGCGGCCTTAAATCGCTTTTCCAAGATCACCCAAATTGCTTGATCGGTAAGGCACTCCGGGATGATCTTGCCGCCCTTGCGGATGCGGTACAAAAGTGGCCCCGCCATATCACCCCTGGCCTTGATCCACCCCGTCATGGCTGCCTTTGCTCCATTTCCCAAATACACCGTTCTGGCCTTGTTGCCTTTGGTGGCAACGATTTTCAGACTGCCGGTGTCCCCGTCATAGTCGGCCAAGTTCAAACCCACAACCTCGCTACGGCGCAACCCTGCTGCATACAATAACGCCAGGATCGCAGCGTCCCGAACTCCGGCTGGCGAGGGATCACCATAGCACTCTTCCACCAAGGCATTGATCTCACCCGATCCGAGTGACCGGCCTTTGGGGATGGTGTTTCCCTTCACGGTCTTGATGTCGATGGCCCGGTGAAACGTCTCGGCATCCATGAATCCGAGCCGCCACGATTCCCGCAGCACCCCTCGCAAGGCTGCAAGCATTTTGTTGGTAGAGGCCGGTGAATACCGCTCCATGAGCAAACTGCGGATGGCCTGTGTGTGCTGGTACCCGACGTTCCACCAAGGAAGGGAGGCAGGATCGGCTGTTGTGCCGGTCAGCAGTTCCGCAATGACCCGGAGGGCTTGTGCCATGGCTCTGCGTGACCCTACCCCTAGGGAAGCTAGGTACACGGCTACCGGGTTCGCCGAGGGCTGCAAGGCCGGGTGATTCGGGGTGATGACAGCCAGGGAATTGGAGGTGTTCATAGGGCAAATGCTCTCTAATTATCAAATATGTGAAGTCTTATTCTCATAAGTAATTATGACATATAATCAAGCGAATTTGAAGGCTCTTTTAGATGGAGAAGGTAACCAAAAACAAGCCCGGTCAATTCGCCTTTGGCCCTGTCCCAGCTTCTTTCGCCTCCTCACCTCCTGTGTTAAGTTTCCACAAACCTATCTAATCCCGTTTCGTCTATTTCTGTTCATGCCGTGAGGGAGCCGTGACCTCGTCCGACGTCCAACGCAAGCTGACTGCCATCCTCTGTACCGACGTGGTGGGCTATAGCCGCCTCATGGGGGACGATCACGAGGGCACCCTGGCCACCCTCACCGAATATCGCCACTCCCCTACAGAAGGCCATCCCCATGACGCATCGCGAGCATCACCATGAGCGGCCAAAAATCCCTCGACTTCCGCTTCGATGGCCTGAGCCAACATCTTACGCGCCCCCTCCCGCAGCACGTCGGTCAACGCATCGCTCTCCTGCTCCCCTGGATTTTCCAGGGCAATCACCTTACTCTCGTCCATGGCGTATCCTTTCCTCATTGATGGGGGTGATCTTTTCAACCACCCAGGATACGCCGCCTTTCTCAACTCAAGTCAAAACACAACATTCGGTCATAGCTCTGTTTCTTAGCCGTACGAGCAATTCTCATGAATGCAGGTAATCCGACAGAAGAAAGTCACCGCGCGCGCTCAAGCTTCGTCCGGGGGCTTGTGCAGCGTTCCGGCGGCTCCCCTGTCGCACCCTCCGTATTTGCCAGGAAGCCCTCAAAGAGGATTGTGCAGTTTTGGGACGATCTGGATCGACTGCCTGGGGATGTGGGCGAGTGCATCGAAACATGGAGGAAGACAGAGGAGCAGGGTGTTGAGAGACTCCTTTTCGACAAGCACCAAGCGAGAGATTTTATTCGTCGAAGACTGGGCTCACGGCACAAACAAGCCTACGACAAGTGCTATCACCCGGCAATGCAGTCAGACTACTTTCGACTCTGCTATATCCTCGTGGAGGGTGGCTGCTACATAGATGCTGATGATGTGTACGATGGGTCTCAAATCCAATATCTCTTCAGCGATGGTCGGTTAAAAATTCAACCTCTGTGCTATGACATGGCGACGAATATAATGGTGCCCCCATCGCTTTTCGCTAAGCCGGGAGCAAACGCCGCGAGCTGGATCTTCTACTTTAACAACAATCCGCTAATTGCTGGCAGCGGGCACCCCCTTATAGAGCACGCACTCGATCAAGCCACCCTATCTCTTGAGAAAGATGTGACGAACGGCTTGCCAGAAATCCAATCGACGACTGGCCCCGGAAACCTCACCAAATCGATATTTGACGCTACAACTGAGAGCGGCGGGGTCGAACAGGCCCTGCTCGTGCTGAGTGATTGGGAAAATATTGCCAAAAGCAGATGGGAGCTCAGTTATAGAAACGACTCCAGGAACTGGAGGCTTTCGAACTGCCGAGGCTATCGAGAATGATTTGCTATGAACATGTCGGCGGGGATGAATGAACCTCGCTTCTCCCTGGCGCGCACCTTCGAAGTTCTTGTTTCGCATCGCGATGAAATGTCGGAGGTTGCTACCGAAGAAAGGATCTCAAGCATTCGGGCCATTGAATACAAAGGAACGGCCGAGGATCGAGCGCATTTACGCCATCAATCTGAATCGCCAACCAGCTCGTTGGGCCGAGATGGAGCGGGAGCTAAGACACGTGTTGGATTGGTCGGGAGCTGAACTCTGGAATCTTACTGAGCGGTATGCCGCCGTCGATGCTAAGAACTTCACGCAGGAACCGCTCAAAGATGCCGACATCGATCCAATTTATACACTCGGAGAGCAACTCTTCGTAGAGCCCCAACCGCTAACCCTCCCGACTCGACTTGAACTCAATTCTCCGATTCGAATGAGTCGACCTGAGGTTGCGGTCGCTCGCTCACACATCGACCTCTGGCGACGGGTCGCGGCTGGTAAACATGAGTGCGTGCTCATCCTTGAGGACGATGTGTGGTTTCACTCTGATTTTGCTTCACATCTGGAGCAAGCGTGGGGCGAAATCAAGACCGAAGGTGACAGGATAAGCAATTTCGACATCCTCTACGTGTCCTATGTAGAAGTGAAGCACGGCGCTCCGAAGACCTTTCTTTCAGATAACGTGTTCCGTCCTGTGCGTGGACTCTGGCACTTGTCTGGATACGTTCTTTCCCGAGAAGGTGCTAAGAAGCTACTCCGACTCCTCCCTTGTCGTGGCCCCGTGGACCTCTGGATAAATCACCAGTTCGATGAGTTGGATGTACGCGCGACAAGACGGTCTATTATTAGTCAGCGACGCGATACTAGCTCCACCAACTCATATTCAATACTTCCCGCTCTCACCAAAATTGGCGCTATCACCTGTGAAGGTGCATCTTTATTTCACGCCCGTCCAACTGAGGGGCCTGTGTTTGCATTTGGATCTGAAGGTTCTGGTCTTACATCACTCGCAATGGCCCTGTCTATGCTCGGATACAGATGCTGTAGTGATCTCCAAGCGCTTCCAGGTCATGAACTTGAGCCGCTTTTGGTAGGAAGATGTGATCGGGTGTTCGACGCATATATAAACATCAGATTGCTGGCAGGGAAAGTCCGAGAACTCAGGGAGCGTTACCCTCAAGCTAAATTCATAGTCACCACTGGCAAGGCCAGAATTGAAAATGACTCCGCCCTAAATATTGCGGGTGATCTTAAAGGTGCCGATATTGCCGTTCTTCATTCAGAAGCATCCAATAAATGGCAGGTCGTTTGTGAATACCTTAGCTGCGCGCCGCCCGCTTGTTCCTTTCCTGAGCTGACTGATCTTGGCCAGAGACAGCTTCTCGGTGAAACCATCGAAGAGCGTCCAATCCCAAGCGGCATGACGCCTAAACGCGATAAGTCTCCATGGGTTGTTGAGCCCCGTCAGTGGTGGCAAGGCATTCGTTCCGTCCCGACAGAAGGAGGAGCATCGAGCCATGCAACTCCCGCCAGAGTCGTCGACTGTCTAGAATTTCTCGACACGAAACGTTGGTTTCTGCGAAACGATACCTTCACGGACAACCTGGCGTTGTTTCGTCCCTCAAACGTCGAGTTCCGTTCTGGGATCGGGGCTGCGCTTAGCATCAGAAGAGATTCCCTGGGCGTTCGAGAATATAGCGCTGCCTCGTTAACCAGTCGCGACCGATACTTATACGGAAGATTTGAGGCAATCATTCAGGCGTCGAACGTGCCTGGTGCTGTGACCGGTTTTTTCCTCCATCGCGATTCACCGAGGCAGGAAATTGATATCGAGATTACGGGAAATCGAACAGACCGTCTCTTGGTCAATGTCTTCTACAATCCTGGCGGCGAGGGCGCGAAGTTTGACTATGGATATAGAGGTGCAGCAACCTATATTGACCTTGGTTTTGACGCATCAGAATCCAGCCATCGGTTCGCAATAGAATGGGGGCCGTGCGAGATTCGCTGGTTTGTTGACGATCACCTAGTTCATAGGCGCGCTGAATGGGAACCGACACCTATCCCCCACCTTCCAATGGCCCTCCATGTTAACACTTGGCTATCTCGCTCCAAGGAACTTGCCGGGCGACTCACCAGCCGACGACTCCCAGCAACCACTTTGGTCAGATCGATTGCGCTGGAAGCGCAGTTAGTTGACTGCAATGAGTAGGCTTAGCCTAACAGTTTGCTCTCCTGAATCTGCTGGATTATGCTGCCCGGTCAGGCCGGGATTTGCCGACCGGAGGTCGCTAGCATCATGAATATCCTCTCGTATAACCCAGACCATGACGGTTCGATCGCCTACCTTAAGGATGCTCATTTGCGGGTTTCTATTGAGGCGGAGAAAAACTCGAACTACCGATACTCGCCGATATCTAGTCATGACGTGTTCAACATTCTTGGCGAACTTGACGAAATACCCGACGTTATTTGCACAGGCGGTTGGTGGCCACGCGAAAAGCACTTACTGGGGTCTCATTCTCTTGCCGGGTACCGTGGCGTATTAAAGAGCGACGTTATCGTAGGCCAACGGCGCATGTTAGGAAAGCCCGTCCACTATTTCTCGTCTTCTCACGAGCGGTCGCACCTACTTTGCGCTTTCGGCATGTCAAGTCTACCGAAAGGTACCCCATGCTATGCGTTGGTATGGGAAGGGGCGATCGGTACTTTTTACGAAATCGATTCTGATCTGAACATTACGCTACTTGCCGATGTCCTGAATCAACCGGGGAATCGCTATATCCTACTCTACGGTTTAGCCGACCCAACTTTTCCTAAGAATGCGCCCTTTTCTCGCTTCTCGGATGCAGGGAAGCTCATGGCCTTGGCCTCATTTTCAAATCGCAGCATGGCTTCAGCCGAAGATAATAAGTTGATCGACTTTCTTCTGGACTGCCCACATCTCAAACAGAATCCGTACAAAGACCTTGAGCATTCGCAATACTACAACGTGGGGTTAGATGATCCAGAATTTCGCAACTTCGCAGGTATATTTAGCGACAAGATCTTTGACGTCTTTTATCAATTCGCGAAATCGAACATGAGGAAAGGAATGCCACTACTCATTGCAGGTGGATGCGGTCTGAATTGCGACTGGAACACCAAGTGGAGAGAGACCAATCTCTTTTCCGAGGTTTTCGTGCCCCCAGTTGCTAACGATTCGGGCTCGGCCATAGGCACGGCGATTGACGCCCAGTTCTACCTTACGGGGAACCCAAAAATCGATTGGAACGTCTACTCCGGCCTTGAGTTCATCACGACAGACTCTTTCGATTTGAGTTTATATGATCTCTACGAAGCGAACTATGCAATGATTGCCGACATGTTGGCCAATAACCTCATCCTTGGCTGGGTAAATGGAAAATACGAAATTGGGCCACGCGCTTTGGGAAACCGTTCGATCCTCGCTTCACCATTCCAAGAAAGCACTAGAGTGCGGCTAAATGAGATAAAGCAGCGCGAACAATTTCGTCCGATTGCGCCTGTCTGCTTAGAAGAAGATGCTTCAAAATGGTTTGGCTGCGATCAAGCGAGTCCATTTATGCTTTATACACATCTTGTTAGAACGGATGCGCTAGCTGCGGTTACCCACGTGAATGGGACTGCTCGCATTCAGACAGTATCATCTGCGACTAACCGAAGTTTGTACGAGCTGCTTATGGCGTTCAAGGCACGGACCGGATACGGTGTCTTGTGTAATACCTCTCTAAATTTCAACGGGAGAGGATTCATAAATAAAATAGATGACCTTTCTGCATATGCCATAAAGCACAATTTGGATGGCTTTGTTATTGAAGGGCGAAGCTATATTTTGAAGTCGTCGAGGAGTTATCAGACATACTTGAGGAGGCATTGTCACGTTAACGGGACGTCACAGGCGCGACGCGCCAGCAGTGTCTCCATGTTCCCCAGGGTCTCCAACTCCGCCATCGTGTCCATCAGGAATTCCAGGTAGGCGTGCTGATCCTGAACCGGCAGCGAAATCCTTCCCCTCCCACACCCGCCAGTGTTACCGTTCCTGTGCATAAACGGAGTTTCATCTCCATCTTTCGCACAGATGCCGATTCGATAAGTCGAATGATTACAGTGAGATAGCCACGACGCTGGCAGCGTCGCGGTCAGGGGTTCGATCCCCCTCATCTCCATGATCTTGAATTGCGAAAGCCCGCCACCGGATCAACCGGGGCGGGCTTTGCTGTTTTGGGGGGGTAGGCTTTTGGGGGTGGCAACCCGGCTCCCGCATCGATAAGCAAAACCAAGCGGCGCGGAACACGTGGATATCCTTGGAGGGCAACCGCACAAGCGCCGATCCGATAAGTCTATTGATATTAGGCGTGTATGCAAGCCGTCAATCCCGCAATGACGGACCGATCAAATCCCGCCGCACCACCACAATACCTTGATATCTCAAAGACTTGCGCCGTATGTGACCTAACTACTGTTTTTCTGGTTATTAAGTGGCGGATATTTCCCTGAACAAACGAAGCCCCAGGAAGGGGGATTGATGATTTGCCTCGCCAAAATATGCTAATCTAAGGGTATTCTCACCCAACGTGCACGGGCGCAATGACTGCCCGTACCATTAGGGGCGGGGCCATTGGATACTGCATGTCCTCGGGAGGTCAGCCCATGCAATATTCGGTTTTCATGCAAAATACTGCACCGGTTTCACGGCCGCCGCGCCTGAGATTTGCCGCCAGCTTCCTCGTATTGTTGATTTGCTACCTGCTGCTGGCGGCCACATCCACAGAACCCCCTATTGCCCCTTCCAATATTATTGGGTCTGGAACGGCGGAGGACCCATGGACAGAACGGGCAGGGATACCCATGGATATAGATATGGAAGGAAGCCCGGTCTATGTTCGTTTTTTTGGGGGCAGTCCCGAATGGGCAGTCTGGATCATCCTGCAAACCTCCGTCGTAGACCCTCAGGATTACCAGTTATCCATCGCCACGGATTATTTCTCCAACAATCCCGTTGTGACGTGCTCGGTGTCAGGCACCAAACCGCTCATTGAGTTCATTCAATGCCCGGCGGCCATTAGTGAGAACGGGGAGGTATTCATTGAAATCGCGCCGCTTTCCGATGTGTTTGAAACCATCGGAGTCATGTGGAGTTATCTCCCCGATGAGGTGGGTTCCTTATACGCCCCAATAATTATCCCAACCGCCAGCATGCCCGCGCTGGGGGTTGTGAACAGTATTATCCCCAGTTGGTACGCCCTGCCGGTTACAAGCGGCCAGAATTACAGCCTAAGCCTGTCCGGGCATGCCGAGAATATCATCCTCACAGTGGACCAGAACTCATTTACAACCGCTCCTGGCCCCGTCTGTGCTGTGGAGGGGGTGGGGGCCATCAACTGCGAGGCAACCGCGACTGGCGATTTGTTATACATCCTCGTGGAAAATTATGACCCATACCTGAATGACCCCTCCCTCATTCAGTACGATTTGTACCAGTTCTTCACCCTTGAACTGACGCCAATTCTCTAGGGCCGGGAGGGGGGCACACAGGCCCGGGCAATAACGCAGTGGCGCTGGGAGCGTCTAGCCATGGTACAACAACAGGCCCCCGGCATGGTGCTATTGCGCCCCGGTGCTGTCATCGCGGCGGTGGCGCTGGGAGTAAACGACCATCTGATCAAGGTCCATTGGCCGGGCCTCATCAGCGGCAAGCTCTCGGATTTTGCCTACTGCTACCTCATACCCCTGGTGCTTTTAGCCACGATGGAATGGGTTCTGTGGGGTTATGGGCATCTGCGCCGCCAGCCCGTGGTTTTATCACCGCGACTGTGGAGATGGGGGGTGGGCGTAACTTGCCTCTTGGTGTCCGTGCACTTCTTTGCCATTCAGTTCAGCCAGTACTTGTCTTCTGCCCACGCGGAATTCTTCCGGCATGTAGTGCCGTTCCTCAATTTTAAGCTAGTGGCCGACCCCACGGACCTGATCGCCCTGCCCATGATCGCCCTGGCCTACCGTACACTGCTGAATACAGAACGCCCCGGGGTTGCGAATGGCGCCGACACACCGGTGTTACATGGATAACGCCGATTAGCGTGCTGTTAATAAATCACCGGAAAGCCCTTCCTGTTTCCCGATAGGACGCGGGTAAGTTTCCCGCCGCCTCCATCCAAACCACTCGTCCTTTTCAGCCCTCATCCTTCCTTCCGCCCACCACCTTTCCTGTGTTAGATTCCAGCAGTCTTAACTAATTCCGCTTCTCAATTCGCCATTCCTGCTGTGGGAGGGGCCATGGCATCCAAGGGTACCAAGGGTAAGAAGGGCACCCAGCGCAAACTGACCGCCATCCTCTGCGCCGATGTGGTGGGGTATTCGCGTTTGATGGGCGATTGAGCCAACCTGTCAGGCGGAATTTCCCCGACAGTCAATCCTCGAAATGGGGGGCGCGTTTTTCTATCTGGCCTGCGATAGCCTCTTGAATTTCACTTTGGGAGAGCATCCCGGCGTTCCAGGTGGCCACGTAGTTGAGGCCCTCGGCAACCGTATGGTCACGGGTGTAGCGGATCATCTCCTTGGTGCCCCGGATGGCCAAGGGGGATTTGGCGGCAATCTCGCGGGCTAAGCCTAGCACCTCATCCATCATGGCATCGGCGTCCTCGTACACCCGGTTGACCAGGCCGATTTCCTGCGCCGTCTTGCCGGTGATCTGGCGCCCGGTGTAGGCAAGTTCGCGCATCATGCCGTCGCCGATGATGTGGGGCAACCGTTGCAGCGTGCCCATGTCCGCGGTCAGGCCCACGTCCACCTCCTTGATCACGAAGAACGCGCTGGCGGTGGCATAGCGCATGTCGCAGGCCGAGATCATGTCCACCCCGCCCCCGATACAGGCCCCCTGGATGGCCGCCAGCACGGGCACCCGGCATTGCTCGATGGCAGTGAAGGCCTCCTGCATCTGGAGAATCAACCGACGCAATCCTTCCACCCTTCGCCCATGCTCGGTATTCTTCCCCTCGGCCAGCAAGCTACCGAGCAGTTCCAAGTCGATCCCGGAGGAAAAGTGCCGCCCGTTGCCGCTGAGCACGACCACACGCGCCGACGCCTCTCCGTCGATCCACTGGAAGACCTGCCGGCACTCCTCCCAAAACTCTGCATTCATGGCGTTGGATCTTTCAGGCCGGTTCAGCGCCACGCGCGCGATCTTATCCTCCACCGACACTTCGATGGTTTCGTATGTGTCCATCATCGATTACCGGGAAAAAGGTTGCAGGCCAGGTGCTGGGGGCCAGGGGAACATACCAACCTTCAATACCATCAAGCGGGTCCCCAATGCCAAAGATTGAACGGATGGCCGATGGCTTTAAATCGTCCGGGAAGTGGGGCCCCCTAAAGGCCCCGGGTGGGGGGTACCGTCGGGCATCTCGCCCCCGCATCGAGAAGAGATCGGACGGCGGGGAACGGCTGGGCGGCCGGTGCCGGGGGAGGGCGGGCATTTTGGCCTTCACCCAAAGTAGCGATTTGAATATCATGACACCCAGGCGATCCCGGCAAATCGTTGGCCGGTAAGCGCCGGTTTGTGGCACATTATCAGGAATCGGAGGCCGCACCTAGCAGGCCGGGAAAAACCCCGGGCTCTCTGTGCGAATGGGGCCGCGTCCAGTGATGGAGAATGAAGCGATGAGCATGAAGAAGGGTGGTGTGACCTGGCTGGGCGTACTCCTGTGCCTGCTGCTGAGTTGTGCGTCGGCGGGAACGGCCGAAAAGATGAATCCTGTCGACATCAAAGAGTGGGAAGTGCCTTATGGCGGGCGCCCGCGGGATCCCTTTGCGGTGGCCCGGGACGAGATCTGGTTCGTCGGGCAGGGCGGACAATACTTGGCCCGTTTCACGCCATCAGCCGGGTTGTTCTTCAAGCGCGACCTGACCGATTCGCCCGGACCCCACAACCTGATCGTGGGCTCGGACGGCATCGTTTGGTACGCGGGCAACCGCAAGGGCTATATCGGGCGCTACGATCCGGTTTCCGACAAAATCGAGAAGATCGCCATGCCGGACCCCAAGGCGCGTGATCCACACACGCTGGTGTTCGATAAAGGCGAGCGTCACATCTGGTTCACCGTCCAGGGCGGAAACTTCATCGGGCGCCTGACTCTCGCCACCCGGGCCGTCGATCTCATCCCGGTGCCGACCTCCGGTTCACGCCCTTACGGCATCAAGGTGGCGCCGGACAAAACGCCCTGGATCGTGCTGGTCGGCACTAACAAGCTGGCTTCAGTGCACCCGCAAACGCTGAAGCTCACCGAGTACGAAATTCCGGCCAGGAGGGCCCGGCCACGCCGTCTCGAGATCACCGGCGATGGGCGGGTCTGGTATGCGGACTACCGCCGCGGCTACCTGGGCCGCTACGACCCCACCACAAAGAGGTTCAGTGAATGGGCGCTACCCTCCGGGGACAGGTCGTATCCCTACGGGATGGCCGTGGATAAAAACGGCCGAATCTGGGTTGTGGAAACCGGTGTTTCGCCCAACCTGTTCGTGGGGTTCGACACGCGCACTGAGAGCGTGTTCTCCGTGACGCCAATCCCGTCGGGCGCGGGCTCCGTGCGGCACATGAACTACCACGCCCCCACCGGGACGATATGGTTCGGCACGGACCGGAACACCCTCGGCCGCGCCGTCGTCGGCCCCTAGGATCGCACCCGCTCCCCCGGCATTCAGGGGTGGCCCGCCTCACGAAAATGCGTTCGAACGCGTTCTAGACCGCTCCCAGGGGAACCCCCACCCCTTCCCCACGATTCATCTTGGCAATGAATTCTGATAGGGTGGCCCCCGAGTCAATCCCTTGGGGAGCAGCGCCATGGAATGCCCAGCCTGCCAGCATGGAAACCGAGAAAGGGCGAGATTTTGCGAAGAATGCGGGCAAAAGCTGGAACGCCTTTGCCCCCATTGTCAGGAACCTGTTCAATCCTCCTCGAAGTATTGCGATGGCTGTGGCCAGGATCTTTCCAAACCAGCAAAGAGCTCTGGAGCCACCGGACCTCTAGATCATCCTCAGCCCCCCAAAGGCGAACGCCGCCAGGCCACCGTGGTGTTCTCCGACCTGTCCGGCTACACGGCGATGAACGAGAAGCTTGATCCCGAGGAAGTAGAAGTGATTATGAGCCGCATCAAGGTAGAGGCGGTCAAGATCGTCGAGAGCCACGGCGGCATCGTCAACCAGTTCGTGGGCGACGAGGTGCTGGCCCTGTTCGGCATCCCCACCGCCCATGAAGACGACCCCCGCGGCGCGGTGCGGGCAGCCCTGGAAATGCACGAGATGGCGTGCGGGGTGAGCGGCGAGGTGGAGGAGAAGATCGGCCGTGCCCTTCGTCTGCACACGGGCATCAACACGGGCCTGATCGTCACCAACTTGCGCGATGCCCGCGACGGCAGCTTCGGCATCACGGGAGACACGGTGAACACGGGGGCGCGGCTGAAGGCGCTGGCGGAGGATGACCAAATTCTGATTAGCCCGGAAACCCGGCGCCGCGTCGCCCCGTTCTTTGAGCTGGAGGCCCTGCCCCCGGAGACGCTGAAGGGCAAGGACGCCACCTTCACACCCTACCGCATCGTGGGGGAAACCGCGGTGGAAACTCGCTTTGAGGCCTCCGAACGGAGGGGTTTGAGCCGCTATGTGGGCCGGGAGCGGGAGTTGGAAATGCTGTGGGAATGCTTCCATCAGGCGGAGCAGGGCCGGGGTCAGGTGGTCAGCGTGGTGGGGGAGGCGGGGCTGGGCAAAACCCGCCTGATCTACGAGTTACGCACGGCCCTGGACCTGAGCCAAGTCAACCAGGTGCGGGGGCGTTGCGCGGCCACGGGAGAGAGCATGAGCTATCTGCCCTTCGTGGATTTGTTCCAGCGCTGGTTCCGCATCCGGGACACCGACCCGCCCGCCCAAATGCTGGACAAGGCGAGAAGCGGGGCTTTGGCGCTGGAGCCGGCCCTGGAGGAGCACCTGCCCGCGCTCTTGCACCTGCTGTCCATCCCCGGTGAGGACAGCTTACCGCCCGGCATGGCCAGCGAGGCGATCCAGCGCAAGGTTCAGGCCGCCCTCAAGGCCTGCCTGCTGGCGGGGTGCAGGGAGCAGCCGCTGGTGATGGTGTTCGAGGACCTGCACTGGGTGGACGGCAGTTCCGAAACGATGATCCAGCAGTACATCGAGGCCCTTCCAGCCCAGCGGGCCCTGCTGCTGCTCAGCTTCCGTCCGGAGTACCGCCCTCCCTGGGGCCATTACAGCCATCTCACCCCCCTGGTGTTGAAGCCCCTCGGCGAAGAAAACACCGGGGCCATCGTGGCCTCCGCCCTCAATGTAGAGCGCCTGCCGGAAGGGCTGGCGCCCGTGGTGCATGCCCGCACCGAAGGCAACCCCTTCTTCAGCGAAGAGGTGGCGCTCTCCCTGGAGGAACAAGGCCTGGTGCGGCGGGACAACGGGAGCGCGGTGCTGACCCGGCCGGTGGAAGACATTTCCTTTCCCGACACGGTGCAGGCGGTGGTGCGGGCCCGCATTGACCGGCTGCCCGAGGCCTCCCGCGATACCCTGCGGCTGGCCTCGGTGGTGGGGCGCGAGTTCACCGAAGGCTTGGTGACAAAGCTCGCCGAAAGCGGGGGGGCGGTTTCGGCCCAACTGGGTGAATTGAGGACACTGGAATTGATCCTGGAGAAGCGCTCCCAGCCCGAGTTGGAATTCATGTTCAAGCATGCCATCACCCATCAGGTGGCCTACGAGTCCTTGCTGCTGGCGCGCCGCAAAACCCTGCACCGGCTGGTGGGACTGGGCATCGAGGAACTGTACGCCGACCGCTTGGCCGAGTTTCACGAAATGCTGGCCCACCACTTCGACCAGGGAGAGGTGTGGGACAAGGCGGTGGAATACCTGGTCAAGGCGGGGATGAAGTCCCGGATGAACCATGCCATCCAAACCTCCCTGCAATTTTTTGAGCGCGCCGGGCAAGTCCGGGAGCAGCATAAGCCCGAAGTGCCGTGGAAAACGTGTTATGATTGTGCAAACGAGAAGGCTATCATCCTCGGCGAATTGGGGCAGTGGTCCTATGCCGCGGAGGAGTTGGAATCCGCAGTGGCCATCGCCTCCCGCCAGGGCGAGACGGGGTTACAGATAATCGCCATGCTCGCCCAGGCCAGTGCCGCCATGTTCGGCCACGACTTCGACACGGCGAAATTCGTCCTGACTAAGGTGGAAACCCTCGCGTCCGATAACCCGGACAGCCGGCTGGGGGCCGCGGCTATACGATGTCTGCTGTGCCTATTCGAAGGCAACGAGGATCCCGATTTTTCCATCTTCACATCGTTCACCCAACTTATAGCGCAGGCGCCCAACTCGCCTTTTGCCTCGTCGGCGAGGGTCGTAAACAGCATGTATTTGCGCTGGCAGGGAAATTTCAAGGCAAGCGCGGACAGCGTTGCGCCGCTGCTTAATAAATTCAAGGAGACACAGCCGATCAACAGGTATCTGGCCGGGTTGTTCTTTTACGGTCTGGCGATGGGGGAACAGGGCCGCTACCAGGAAGCAATCCAGGTCTTGTGGAAGGGAAGGGAATTCGGCCTGAGCACGGGGGAACGGTACTCCACGCCGAAGGTGATCAATTCCCTGGGCTGGGCCTGTCATGAACTGTGTCTTTTCGATCAGGCGATCGAGTACAACAACGAGGCCCTGGAGGCCGTCCGGGAGTTGCTGGGGCCTGGCACCTCCAACTTGCTTGAAATCGAAGCCCAGACCCTGGTCAACCTGGGCGAAAATTATTTCCTGAAGCGGGAATATAAGAAGGCGCAAGAATTTTTCTATACCTTGTACGAAAACGCCAAGAAGCCCGAGTACTTTTGGAACAGGGTGCGGTGGAAGGTGCGGCTACTAGTGGCCATGGGGGAACTCTGGCTGGAGCGGAAAGACATTGCCAAGGCGAAGGGCTACCTCGATGAGGCGCTGGAAATCAAATGGCTGACCCAACTGCCTTTCAAAAAATACCAGGTGCGCGCGGGGCGGCTGCAGGGCAACATTTTCGTAGCGCAAGACAAGGACAAGGAGGCGGAGAGCGAATTGAAGAAAGCATTGAAGCTGGCAAAGGAGTTGGGCAATCCCACCCAGCTGTGGCGCACCGCTCAGGCGCTGGGAAATCTCTATGCCAAGCAAGGCAAAGCCAAGCTGGCCGCGACTCAGTACAAGGCCGCCCTCAAGGTAGTGCAGGGCATGGCCGATGGTCTCACCGACCCTGAGTTGAAAGACGGCTTCCTGAACGCCGAACCGATCCGTGAGGTTTTCGCCCAAGCAGAAGCCGATTAGAACCCATCCCAAGACGGCGTGCCACTTTCCTTTCGATTCGGATACGACTAGGTGGCTGGAGCAAGCGGAGGCGTTGGGGAAAACCCTGCACGTAGGCTGAGTCCGGCCCTCAACCGTCATACACCCTGCCACACAAACCTGTTTGATACCGGGACATACCGTGTCATACTGCAACACCGAGTGTAGCACACAAGTTGCTGATCGGATTGATAAGTACCTGATATTGCAGTGATAGCAGATCAGTGAATGCCGACTCTCCCCGTCGGCATATTTCTTCCGAAGGTCGAGAAATCTACTCGAACTTTTTCCTATCAGCCAGCATTCGAAATTCAGTGCGGTTTGCGCGGTCTGGCCGAGCGCAAGTGGGCCGGGGTGGTGCGCGAGCTGCGCGGTGATTTCCGGCTCAGTCAGCCGCGATGGCTGGCAATTAGTTCAGGCTCCTGTCGGAATACCGATCAAGGTGGTTGTGAAGCGCGGTGATGACCGCTTCGGGATGGGTCAGCGGCGACATGTGGCCCGCACCGGGAATGTCCACCAAGCGGGTGTCAGCCATGGCCTCGCTGAGCAGATGGGTCACCTTTTCCGCCACCAGGGTCGTGTCCGTCCCTCGCACCAGCAGCGTAGGAAAGGAGAAATTCGAATAATCGTCCAGGGTGTAGGGTTGACGGAACAGATTGTCCCAGATGGAAGCGACGCTGGGCATGGTGGGCGCAATGAATTTCAGGCTCCTTTCCGCCAGCGAATCTTCCAGGGAGCGGCCGGTCCAATAGGCCATGAATTCAGCCGCGGACCCTTCCAGGTCGTCCTGGTCAACCTGCGTCATCTGCCGGGAGGCCACTTTGTTGATCTCCGACCAAGCCTCCATCTCCGATTCTTGCTGCAACAGATGGAACGCGGAGGGTTCGATCAAGGTCAGGCTGAGCAACCCGTCCTGCAATGCCATGGCGGCGTGCAGGGCCACGAAACCGCCGTAGGAATGCCCCACCAAGTGCAAGGGGCCTTCCACCGCCTCGCCCAGCGTTTTCACCATCTCAACGTCTTGGTTGAAGGTGGATTTGATCATGTTCGGCGAGGGGGTGCCCCCATGGCCATGAAGATCCGGAGCCAGGATGCGGAACCGGTGCATGAGCGCATCGGCGAAACGGGACCATTGGCGATGGGTGCCCCCGCTGCAATGGACACACAACACCGGAATGCCCCTGGCCTGGTCCATGTAGGTGAAGGTGGTATTGGCCGACTTCAGCACTTTGGAACCGGTTGCGGTCGTTTCCTTTCGGTCATCGGTGATTTTCAACTCGGTCATGGTTGATTCCCCCGTGGTCGATGGGTGTGTGTTTCCGGCCTCGTCGTCCGCCGCGGTCGATTCCCGGCCGAGTGGACAAGATGGGGCCTGGCGCCTCCGGCGCCCTTCAAATTGGGACGCCGGGGCCGGTTAATTAGACCGACATTCCCCAGATGAACTGCTTGCACACTATGGCCAGTTCCCCTGGATGTTTCCTACCATTATCCTAGATGCAGGTTCCACTGGTTTCCGGTCGCTTTAGCCCATCGCAAGGGCCATTGGAGGAGCATCCCCCTAAACGAACTCAGTCGTTGGACGTGCGTATTCAACAGGGCTGCGGCCTCGCTGCTCTGACCACGCCTCTTGATGATTCCGCCCCGGCACGAACCACGTCACACCGGCACCGGATGCATCAATTATCGAATCCGTCTCATGATAGCTGCGAACAGATTCCGCGAGATCGACACCTCAGCCATCTGGAAGCAGGTGTAGCGGGCATGCCTCACCACCTTCGCGCCGATCTTGATCAACCTGGTTTGCAGGGTGCGCAGTGACCAATGGCTGATCGATTTGGGCAAGGCCAGCCGACGGAGAAAGTTTCCCAGGCTGTAAGCCAAGGCGAATGAATTACCCCGCAGCAAGCTACGGGGTATCAGCTAAGGAAAAGTCTTCTTTTTTTCGCAGCAAGCTGCGGGGTATTAAACCCATATTTGTAAATAACTGGTTTGATGTGGATTCCGCTTCCAAAACCGTGATATAGAAGTTTCGACGAATCGTTTGGGCCGTATTGGAGGCTCCATATGGGAAATTTCAGGTAAAAATTGGATATCTAAATCGGTGCCGGTTTCCTACTCCTCTCCGTCAAAGTGTTCCTTGGCAGCATAAAGATTAGATTTGTCGGCTCAGCAGTGCTGATTGTACCACAGAAAATTGCGGGGGCAGGCAAGGTGGAATCGGTGCAACACTTTGGGTGCTGGGTAGTGCAATGTCTGGGTAGTGCAATGTCATAGGGTCCGGCTCTCCGTTGGGAAATTGATTCACTTCAACGAGGGAATTCCAGTTGGATTATGAATTTCATTTTGAGGTCGTATACCGCAATTCCGGAATGTTGCTCGAGGGAGCCTGGCTGACGATAAAGCTGGCCTTTTCCGCGACGGTTTTGGGCTTGCTTGTGGGCATCCTCGGCTCGTTATGCAAAACATCCGGGATAAAGACTCTCGGCTGGATTGTTAGCGTTTATGTTGAAATCATCCGCAATACCCCTTTCCTGGTGCAGCTTTTCTTTATCTTCTTTGGCTTGCCAAGCCTGGGCCTAAGAATGGAGCCAAACACGGCTGCCTTGGTGGCCTTGACCGCCAATCTTGGCGCCTACGCCACGGAAATAGTCCGGGCCGGAATCGAGGCCATTCACAAAGGCCAGATCGAGGCGGGTTTGTCGCTCGGTTTGTCCAGGTTGCAGGTTTTCCGATACGTGATGTTATTTCCTGCCTTAAAGACCGTCTATCCCGCCCTGGCAAGTCAGTTCATTTTGCTGTTGCTCGGCAGCAGTGTTGTATCCCAAATTTCCGCCGAGGAATTAACCCATTTAGCAAATTTTCTGCATTCCCGGACCTTCCGAAGTTTTGAAATTTATTTTGTAGTGCTCTTGATGTATTTAGTCATATCCACGATGTTCAGGGCCATGTTTCACGTCACCTATTTATGGGCGTTCGGCAGAAGGCGCTGAATCATTACGGAGGAAAAGTTTAGCAATGTTATTGCGTAATTTCGGGCCGGATGAAATTTTTCTTCTGATCTATGCGACACGGTGGACGATTGCATTATCTTTGATGGCATTTGTGGGCGGGGGCGTATTTGGAGCTGTATTTGCCATTTCACGCATTCTTCCCAACCGGCCGCTCAACACTCTGAGCGGCGCTTATATTCAGATAATTCAGGGCACTCCCCTGTTGCTGCAACTGTTCGTCGTTTTTTTCGGCCTGGCCATCTTCGGTTGGGATATTTCCGCGTGGTGGTCCGCTGCGTTGGCCCTCACTGCGTATACCAGCGCCTTCCTGTCGGAGATCTGGCGTGGCTGTATCCAGGCCATCCCCAAGCCGCAATGGGAGGCCTCCAGGTCGCTGGGGATGGGTGAATTTCAGCTTTTGTGGTACATAATTTTTCCCCAGGCGGTAAAGATCGCGATTCCCCCAACCGTCGGTTTCCTGGTGCAGGTGATCAAAGGCACTGCATTGACCTCTGTGATCGGTTTCGTGGAACTGACCCGTACAGCCCAGTTGGTCAATAACGTCACCCTGGAGCCGTTTGCGGTCTACACCGTTATATCGATAATATATTTCTCCTTGTGTTTCCCCCTTACTGCATTGAGCAGACGCTTAGAAAGGAGGCTGAATGTCTCTGGTGCAAATTGAAAAGGTATACAAGAAATTCGGCAATCTCCTGGTTTTGCAGGATGTCTCTCTTAGCATCGAGGAAGGGAAACAGGTCGCGATTATCGGTCGCAGCGGTTCCGGCAAGAGCACGCTTTTGCGCTGCATCAACGGACTGGAGCCCATCAATCAGGGAAATATTTATTTCGATGGGGATTTGGTCAGTGGGAAAAAAACCAATCTGAAATTATTGCGGCAAAAGGTGGGGATCGTATTTCAAAGTTTCAACCTGTTTCCCCACCTGACGGTGGAACGAAACATCACCCTGGCGCCGACGGTCGTTAAAAAATTAGCGCTTTCTAATGCCCGCGCCATCGCCCATCAGGTGCTGCAGCAGGTGGGGCTGGAAGATAAGATTGATGCCTATCCGGACCAGCTTTCCGGTGGTCAGCAGCAACGGGTTGCCATCGCCCGTTCGCTTGCCATGCAGCCGAAGCTCATGTTATTCGACGAGATCACTTCGGCCCTGGATCCGGAGTTGATCGGCGAGGTCCTCAAGGTGCTGGAGAACTTGGCGCAACAAGGCATGACGATGATTTTGGTGACCCACGAGATGGGATTTGCAAACCGGGTTGCCGATCAGGTAGTGTTCATGCACGAAGGGGAGATTTGGGAATCCGGACCGCCCAAGCAAATCTTTGACAATCCCAAGACTCCCGAACTGGAAAATTTCATTCGTGCCATTTTGTGAACGGTTCCAAATCCGGCACCAATCCAAAACGGGGAGGATTAGCATGTTGCGAAAATTCATGAAGGTGGTTTCAGGAATGTTCCTGGCGCTGGGCCTGATGGCCCTATCGGTTTCCGGCCTGCAGGCGAGCACCCTGGACGACATCATCAAGCGAGGCACGATAAGGATTGGCGTGGGCAACGATGTGCCGCCCTTCGGCTCTATCGACGTAAATGGCAATTTGCAAGGGTATGACATCGATTTCGCCAATATGATCGCCAAGGATTTGGGAGTGAAGGCAAAATTGTTTCCGACCACTGGAATCAACAGGGTCCCTTATCTTATAACCAATAAGGTTGACCTGATCATCAATATCTTCGGCGCCAACCCTTCGCGTGCGCAGTCGGTCTCCTTTTCCATCCCCTATGCTCCATTCTATATCGGAGTCTTTGGACCGGAAAATCTCCCGGTAAAAAACGCCGCGGAAACCAGTGGGTACAAGGTTGGACTCTCTCGCGGCACCACCATGGATCTCACCTTCACGCCCATGGCGCCCAAAGACACGAAGATTATCCGCTATGAGGACGATGCTACCTCGTTACAGGCTTATATAACCGGTCAGGTCGATATGATCGCAACCGGAAACCTGTTGGCTTTGGAATACAGTAAAAAGCGTCCCGGGAAGTTTGCACTTAAGTTTCTCCTCCGGATTTCCCCCGGTCACATCGGGGTGCGGCGGCATGAGGCCGACCTGTTGCAATGGGTCAACACCGCCATCCACTACCATAAGCTGAACGGGGATCTGAACAAGCTGTCCCTGAAATGGTTCGGGGAGCCTTTGCCTGAACTGCCAACCTTCTAGCCGGCAGGCCCCGCGCCTTCCGGCCCCTGTCGGGGGCTTGCGGAAGCGCGGGGCGCACTTCCCCTATCCCGGGTAGTCGTTGACGACGATGCCCACGCAGTTCCCTCGAATCACCTTGCCGGGAGCCCGCCGGCAGAACAGCATCCCCGATTTCTTGAATTTCGCCGCCGCGGGTGGCCGACCGGGATCGTCCAGGAAGTGGACGTGTCCCGCGATCTGGCCAGCCTCGACGGTGGCTCCCAGGTCGAAGGCGGGTTCGAATACGCCGGCGTCCGGCGCATAAACGTAGGCCTCCACGCCCTCGATGGTGGTGAGCCGGGTGGGTGTGTGGACCTCGGGCTGCTGGTGCGAGGCTTCGAGCATGCCGAAGTGGGCCATCACGTTGTGCACACCCCGCTCGCAGATGCGCAATCCCTCGCGGGAGACCGCACCGGCGCTCCCCATTTCGGTTCCGATGAACACCAAGCCCCGCTTCAGGGCGGCCGCAGCCGAGGTGCGTTCCTCGCCCAGGGTGTCCATGGCGACGGTAAGCGGGGCATTGAAAGCCATGATCGCCTCGCGAATATTGTTGGCCAGCGCCTTGTCCTCGCTGACCTGCATGATCGCGGCGGGAATCAAATCCAGGGACGAGCCGCCCGAATGGAGGTCCATGAGGATGTCGCTCATGGGGAAGAGGACGCTGTCGATGTAGTGAGCGATCTGGGAGGTTGGGGTGCCGTCCGCCTCGCCGGGGAAACAACGATTCAGGTTCTTGTCATCCTCGCTGGAAACCCGTCTTCCTGCAATGGCGGCCGGCGTGTTGGCGGAGGAAATGAAGATTAGTCGTCCTTGGATCCGGGCCGGGTCGAGCTCGCGGATCAGTTTCCCCAGGGTGATGGGTCCCTCGTACTCGTCGCCGTGATTTCCACCCATCAGCAACATCGTCGGCCCTGTGCCGTTCTTGATCACGGCGATCGGAATCGGGATCACGCCCCAGGCGTCCGTATGAGGGGAGTACGGCAGGTTGAGGAAGGAAATCTGTTTCCCGTTTTTATCGAAGTCGATGTCCGTATGGATATAGCTTTTCGTGCGCATGACACTTCTCTCCTTTTGCTGGATAGTCCCTTCGATCCGGTTGAAGCGGATTGGAAACGGTGGGAAATCCTATCTTATCTATGGGTATCGGAAATCCCGGAGAAAATCGAACCGCCATTTCATCTTCCATCGTGCTGGACTACTTTGTGATTGGCGAGGTCCAGGGGATCAGCCTTTGCCCGTTGGCCTCAATTAACCCTATATCGCCCTCTGCAACCATCTTGACTAGAAGGCCTATGATTAAAAGCTTTTCGGGGGAACTCGTTCCCCCCCAGGCCCCCATTTTACACTATGAAAGAAAATGGCCAGGGTCATATAAGACTCTTATATTATAGCGAAAAACGGGTGCAGGGCGCCTTGCGCGGAGTTGTCCCAATCGTAGTTGAAAGTTGAGAAGGGTGGCGGTTCACCCAGTCGGCCCCGTATGATCGGGGTTGGCAATAATAGAAGAGGAGAACCGCCATGAAGAAAAACTACAGGATTGCCGGGAAAGAGGATACCCGGAAAATCGCCGAATTTCTTGCCACGAATGGAGAACTGCTGCTGCCGATGGTGGAACTGATCGAGTCCTCGCGGATGGCCGTGGGAGAACTGGTCGATCTGCTGGGACGGGCCAGTATCGAGGCGGTGTTGCGGTTGTCGGCCCAGGGCGTGGCCGGGGAAAAACCATGCGATATCCCGGAGGCTCCGGGTGCCGGAGAACTTTCTCCAGCGTCTTCCAATGCATCCCCGTTTCTCGCTGCGTCTTTCGCTTGCTCTTCCCCCCGCGCAGCACCGCATAACGAATCTTTCTCCATTCATCCATTTCGGCATACACCCTTCCCTCCACTGGAACGGGTTTCCAGCGAAACCACCATTGGTCCCGCCTTCACTCCTCATTTCAGGGAGAATTGGTTGATGTGCCGCCGTTTTCAACCGCCCCCATTACCGCCGCGGTTTTGGACCGCCTTTTACATCCAACACAGAATCCGGTTCGCACCTTGTACGAGCCGGGGTATTTCCATGGCAAGGCTGCCAATCGCCTTCAGCCCAAGGGAAGCACCTTATCCAGTTGAAGGACGGTTTCCAGCATCACTTCGGCGCCCACGCCGAGCTGTGTTGGTGACGTATATTCTTTCGCTGTATGGCTGCGCCCGTTGTGGGATGGAATGAAAATCATTCCCATTGGCCAGTGCAGCGCCATCTGCATGGCGTCATGCCCGGCACCGCTTTGCAACTCGAGGAATTCGAATCCCCTCGTTTGCGCAGCGGTTCGGATCGCTTCCCTCACCACCGGGTCGCATTGTGCCGGTGCCGCGTAGCTTTCCAACACGGAGTTCAAGCTAATGCCCTCTGGCTGCAGTTCCGCCTCACTTTCCCGGATCACCGCCTCGAAAAAGGCGCTAATGTTATCGGGATCCAAGCTGCGGGCTTCCACAACCAGAGTAACCTCGGCCGGCACGACGTTCTGCATGTTCGGTACGATTATGGCGCGCCCGATCGTGGCTACCAGCCCTTCACGTTCGGCCCGCTGCCGGGCCAACCGATTGACGCAGCGGATGACTGCGGCGGCTCCCACCAAAGCATCGCGGCGCATGGACATGGGAGTCGTGCCGGCGTGATCCGCTTGGCCGGTAACGATAATTCGATGGCGGCGGATGCAGACAATCCCCGTGACCACGCCAAGGGGCATGCCCTGCTCTTCCAGCACCGGTCCTTGTTCGATATGCAATTCGAGAAAGGCCGCAATTTCCCCTTTATTCCGTAACGGCCGTCCGACGAGCTGATCCGGATCGCCTCCGATCCGTCGGATGGCCTGGTCCAGAGTCTCGCCTTGGGGATTGGCCTGGGCCAGCATTTCCTGGGAAAGGGTACCTGCCAGCGCGCGGCTGCCTATGCAGGATGCGCCATAATCGCTGGGTTCCTCACAAAGGAAATCGATCACTTCCAGGGAATGGCGTAGGCCCAATTTGGCCTCCGTCAGCGTTTGTGCCACCTCCAGGGCGGTCAAGACTCCGGCGATCCCATCGAATCGACCTCCGCCAATCACGGTATCGGTATGGGAACCCAGGGCAATTGCCGGGGAACCCGAAACGGTGCCCTCCCTCCTTCCAATCAGATTGCCACCGGCATCCGTTCTAACCGTTAAATTGGCCTGGACGAACTGATCGGCCAGCCAGCGCCGGCCAGCGAGGTAGGCATCACTGAACGCTCTCCGGGTATACGGCGGCAATTCCGGATCGACAACGGTAGCCAGGTGGTCTACGCGGGATTGAAGCCGTTCCCGGTTGGGCGTGAGTATATCGGTTGCGCTCATGGCCGCATTCCCGAGAAACTGGTCATCCGGGTTATTCCAACCGAAGCCTCGATAGGGTCGACAAACGGGTTTCCCAAGGTCTCCTCCAATTCGGCACGGGAATCAAGACATCCCTGCGAATCCCAAAATCGGCACAGCGGATCGGTGTTCCTCCTTCAGGCGGCCTCTTACGTTGGTTATACGCTCAATTACCGGCCAATGGTCTCGCGGTTCCTCCAATCCAATGGGTATCAACCTATCTCCCGCGCTGCTCCGGCCCTGATCACGTTGGAATAATCTCCTCTGTTGCTATCGCCGATGGGTGCTCCTCAAAAGGAGGGCGACGTGTGCGGACGGTCTCGCGCACCAGGTCTGAGCGACCGGCACCTGTCCTTGGCCAAAATCCGTCCCTGGCGAGATTGTTGATGTTGTCTGGCAGTCGTTGCGAGCTTGCGTCGGTTTTGTTTAAGCTCTTTCGGGCCGCGTTCGCAATAATGGCGGGGCTGTTTTACCGATCAAAAGCCTTTTTCCACTCCATCACGTTGAATGCCTCCGGATCCCAGTCACCGATCCATTCCTGCAAATCCGCTTCGCTCTCTCCATAGGGATCGCTACCGGTTTTCAGGAACTCCACCAACCGCTCATAACCAGGTGTGCTGCCGCAGTCTTCCGGAGGGCATGCTCTGTCGCCAGCGAGCAGCCGCCTTGCAAACCTATCTTCCAACTCGACCACCTGGTCCAGCACGACCTCATGCAGCCAGTAGTCGCCGTAATCATAGATGTAGATGCAGCGGTCGGTCTCTGAGCCTTTGTCGAAATAGCTTGAAAGCTTAATCATCGTGGCATCGGGCGTTGGTTCGTCCTCGTACACCTCGTCGGGCAACCCCGCGATTTTCTTCTGAACTTCCATGTCTTGTGTGAATTCCCACAGGTGGCAATCGAGCCATCCCATGCTGTCCTGGATTGCTTGGTGCAAATCGGCGAAGGTGGCGGTCAGAGGAACCAGGAACCGGCGCCAGATGGGCGGGCTGATCTCCTGCAGCGTTACGTCGAATTCATAGTACTGCTCCATTGCCTTCCCTTCAAATTCAAGTTGTAATCCGCCGATACGCGGGCAGCAGCACCTGAAAAAATTTCGTGGTAGGTACAACGGTCACGCGGCTCGGCGCTCGTAGCGATGATGGAGCCCACCAACCTCTGGAATAGTGATGACCTTGCCCATTCCTGGCGGATGGACAGGGCGTGACTCCGGCGGGTCTTTCCCCAGCGAAAGGTGACAGCGGGACTGGTGGTAGTAGGTAAAGTAGGAACGGAGGATTCGTCTCAGATGTGTTTCGCCCATGACGACGACATGATCGAGGCATTCCCTGCGGACTGAGCCGATCAGGCGCTCGACGTACGGATTCTGCCAGGGCGACCGCGGGGCAGTGAGAACCTCTTCGATCCCCATGCATTTGACTCGGCGGCGGAAAAGGGCTCCGAAGATGCTGTCTCGATCATGCAGAAGATACCTCGGCGCTGTATCCCACGTAAACGCTTGGACGACCTGCCGGGCTGTCCATTCTGCTGACGGATGCTCGGTGACGTTATAATGCACTACGCGACGCCGGTCGTGGGCCAGCACCAGCAGCACGAACAGCACCCGGAAAGTCGCCGTGGGCACCACGAAGAAGTCCAGGGCGATCAACTCTTTGATGTGGTTATCGAGAAACGCCCGCCAGCCCTGGGATGGAGGATTGCGCCGCTTCGGCATTAGCCGTCCCACGGTTCGCTGCGAGACCTCGATCCCCAGCTTCAGCAACTCACCGTGTATGCGAGGGGCACCCCAGATCGGGTTCGCCTGGGCCATGCGGACGATGAGGGCTTGCACCTCGCGGTCGGTCTTCGGCCTCCCAGCACCTCGTCGCTGCGACCTTCGCTTCCAGTACAGCTTGAATCCCTTGCGTTGCCACCGGATCACGGTTTCGGGCCGGACGAGGAGCAAAACCTCGGCCCAGTCGTCCCAGACCTTGGACATCCAAACCCAGAAAAGCCTGTCTCGATCGGTCAACCGCCGACGAGGATTTATGCGCTTGAGGATTGCGATCTGCTGTCGCAGGGCGAGATTCTCAAAGGCCAAATCGCCCCTGGTTTTCAAGACTGTTTTCGCTATCGCAAACAGGGTCGTGAGGAGTCTGAAAATCATCGGGCCAGCCTCGCACTGGCTTCCAGATTCGTCAACGATTTCACATAGGATGGATTTTGGCCAACGACCACTGAACGCCCAGACAGCGATCTCGATCTAGCCATTGAGTTTACCGGCATATTGGAAGACGGAGAGGCACTGTCCTTGTGGATGACCTTCCATGAGCGGTGGGAGACAGTTCTGCGGCAAGACCTTGAAGTCGAGGTTCAGTTGGAGCTATACCGAGGGGCTGACTTTACCCCTGCAATACACGCAGCCCTCAGTGAGTCGTCCGAACTGATCTACACGACCCACCCCTGAATGGTCACGCACCATGCTCAAATTCAGACTAGGGGAGAACCACTTACTGAATCACTCCTGGTCTAACGCTCAGTACCCAACCATCGGAAAGTGTATTTTGGTGGTCGCTTCCATCTTGGTCTTTTCGTCCCGGCGGTCATACCTTGAAGTCGTTACCGGCGATGCGTGGCCCATGAGATGTTGCACGGTCACTAAATCTACTCCAGCATCCAGCATTTCCCCCGCAAAGGTTCTCCGTAGGTCGTGCGGCGTGAAGGGCTTGACCTTGGCAGCCCGGAACCGCTTTTCCAGAATGATCCAGATTGCCTGATCGGTAAGACGCTCCTTGATGATCTTGCCGCCCTTGCGGATACGATAAAGAAGAGAGCCAGTTTCATCACCCCGGATGTTGCTCCACCCTGTCACCGCCGCTTTCGCGCCGTTTCCCAAATACACGGTTCTTGCCTTGTTGCCTTTCGAGGCAATGATCTTCAGACCGCCGGTCTCGGTGTCGTAGTCTTCCAAGTCCAACCCCACAACTTCGCTCCGCCGTAACCCGGCTGCATATAACAACGCCAAAATGGCGGCGTCTCGGATTCCCGCTGGAGATGGATCGGACAGACAATCTGCCACAAGGGCACCCATTTCACCCGCCCCCACTGACCGGCCTTTGGGGATGGTGGTGCCCTTGACGGTCTTGATGTCGATGGCCCGGTGGTAGGCTTCGGCGTCCATGAAGCCGAGCCGCCACGACTCCCGCAGCACGCCCCGCAAGGCTGCGAGCATTTTGTTGGTGGAAGCTGGTGAATACCGCTCCATGAGCAGAGAGCGGATAAATTGGCTGTGCTGGTACTGGATGTTCCACCATGGGAGTGCAGCCAGGTCAGCTTCAGGGCCGGCCAACAGTTCAGCAATGACCCGAAGAGCCTGTGTCATGGCTCTGCGTGACCCTGGGCTCCTTCCACACGAAAAAAATTGAATCCTTGGAAAGTCGGCTGGAAGTTCTCTAGGCCAAGTTGGCCGAGCCAGCTCGGCTGGCTGCAACACCGGAAGCCGCCCCACCCCCCGGTCCAGCTTCCTGTACTGAATGGCCTCGTGGGAGATGGTTACGCGCCGTTCCTCGAGCGGCTGACGGAGCGGTTCCAGCACGGTGCGGGTAAACTCGGGCAACTCGTCCAGAAATGGCACAGCCTTTTATATCCTCACCCCTCGCGGCTGGACCACATTTCGAATTTGATTGTTTAATCGTTCAACAGGCTGTAGGCCGACGGTAATCCAGAAAAATCCAGAAACCATCAGATGGGAGCGGTCACCCCAACCGCGGTCGCCAGCCGCCCCACTCCGACATGCCACGGGCGCAAAATGAGGCGAACATGTCATCAGTTTTCCCGCAACCTGCTAGTGTGTCGTGTGCCTGAGTATTCTTTGGAAACCAATATCGCTGTTTGATGAAATGAACCTGTACAAAGAACAGTTTAGTCGGAATGGACGATTGCCGTATACTTTGATCGCATTGTCTTCAATCTTGGCTGTTGCAATTTTCCTTTTCGATTTGTCGTTACCTTTGGGTGTAGCGGGAGGTACCCTGTATGTAGCAGTCGTCATTGTAGGGTGGTGGTTTCCCACTCGACGCTATATTTTCGTGTTTGCTGGTATCTCCACGATACTTACGCTTTTGGGATATATTTACTCCCCCGAAGGAGGGATTCCTTGGGTTGTTCTGACAAATCGCTTCCTTGCGTTCTTTGCGATTTGGATCACGGCGGTTCTGCTGGCTCTGACAAAGCGGGCCAAGTTGGAGTTGAAAACCAGCGAAGCCAAATACCAAGATTTGGTGGAGACCTCGCAGGGCATGGTTTTTTTGCAGGACTTAGAAGGATGTTTTACCTACGTCAATCCAGCCTGGGAAAAGACACTAAAATACAAACAAGAAGAGATGATTGGTCACAGGTTTACCGAATTTAAGAATCAAGAAGAAGCTGAGCGGACTTTTCAGATTTTCAAACAAATATTGAGTGGTGGTTCTGTGACCGATTTTGAAACAATATACATTTCCAAATCAGGAGAAGAAAGAATACTGAACCTCATCTCAATTCCGAAGTTTAATATCTCCGGTCAATTAATAGGGACCCAAGGCACGGCCACGGACATCACCGAGCGCAAGCGTGCCGAAGATGCTTTAAGAGAAAGTGAGGAGAAGTATCGCAATATATTTGAGTTCGCCAATGACTCAATATTCATCATTGATGCGCAAAATCTTCACTTCTTGGACGTCAACGAGATTGCGGCAAATCGTTTAGGGTACAGCCGGGAAGAGCTTCTCCAGAAAACGGTTGATGAAATAAATACGCCGGGGTCCGCACCCCGGATCAAAAAGGATATCCATCAATTGCTGCAAACTGACGGCTCCGTTTTTGAACGAACACATTATCGCAGGGACGGCACGGAGGTTCCAGTCGAAATCAGTGCTCGAATCATCGAGCACAATGGACAGAAGGCTCTTATTAGTTTCGTCCGGGATATCACTGAGCGCAAGCGGGCCGAGGAGGCGTTGGGGGTGAGTGAACGGCGCTTGGCTGAGGCCCAGCAATTAGCACATATCGGGAATTGGGACTGGGACCTTACGACAACTGAACCAACAATTTGGTCAGACGAAACTTATCGCATACTAGGTTTTAACCCGAAGGAGTGCGATACCTCCTGGGAAAACTTCAAACAATCGGTGCATCCCGATGATTGGGAAAGAGTGGAGGCAGTCGTGCAAGATTCGTTCGCAAGGGACGGCTCTTTCCAAGTAGAATATCGGATCATAAGACCCGATGGGTCCATCCGCACTATCAATGGGGTAGGCAAGACAACTTTTGATCGACAAGGAAGCCCAATACGCTCTTTTGGCACCATCCAGGACATCACCGAACGCAAGCGGGCCGAGGAAGATATACAGGCAAGTAAGCGACTGCTGGAAACCGTGTTCGATACGATACCTCATACTATGGTGATCAAGGACAGGGAGTGCCGTTACACCCACGTCAACAAAGCCTGGTACGATTTTTTTGACCACTCTCCGGAGGAGGTCCTTAATAAAACCTCCATGGAAATCCTTGGGAAGCCGGAAGAAGACAGAATCCACATTTTAAAAAGGGATCGGATGATTCTGTCGGGAGAGGAGTCGGTTCATTTTTCTGAATTTACCCGTTTCAACCGTTTTGGAGAAAAAAGGATCTTCCAAAACATCAGATCAAAAATCAGAGATGAAGAAGATAATGTGGTGGGCCTGGTGGCGATTGCCCTGGACATCACAGAACGAAAACGAGCAGAAAATGAACTTCAAGATAGCGAAGCCAAATACCGGGGCTTGGTGGAAACCTCGCAAGATTTGATTTGGCGGAACGATCGGGAAGGCCGTTTCACCTACCTGAACCCGGCCTGGGAATCCACCCTGGGATACAGCTTGGAGGAGATGATCGGTCACGAATTTCCCGACTTCAAACGACCCGGGGAGCGTGAACAAAATATTCAGAGACACCATCGGACAATGGAGGGAGAGCCGGGAACAAATTACGAAACTATCTATGTCTCCAAAACCGGAGAGGAAGTAATCCTGAATTTCAAAGCCAAACCTCTTTTAGATGCCTCCGGTCAAGTCGTGGGCGCCCAAGGCACGGCCACGGACATTACCGAGCGCAAGAGGGCCGAGGTGGAACTGCGAAAAAGCCAGGAGCGTTATCGTGATCTGGTGGAAGGGTCGATCCAGGGAATTTTCATCCACATAGACTTCAAAATCGTCTTCGCCAACAAGGCGGTGTCGGACATTCTCGGCTATGGGTCGGTGGAAGAACTACTGGCCCTGCCCAGTCTTTTGGAATGGTTACACCCTGAAGAGCGGGCCCGCATCACAGATTACAAAGAGGCTCGTGCGCAGGGCAAACCGGCTCCGGTAAATTACGAAGTGCGTGCCAAACGCAAGGATGGGACCATCATCTGGTTGGATACGCTTCAGCGGGTCATCATCTGGGAGGGCCAGCGGGCAACCCAAGCCACTGTTTTCGACATCACCGAGCGCAAGGCGGCCGAGATGGCCTTGCGTGAGAGCGAGGAACGAATGCGAAGCGTTCTCGAATCCGCGGCGGATGGGATTTTTATTATCGACCAACACGGGACGATCGAAAGCTTCAATCAATCCGCCGAGAAAATTTTTGGATATACGAACGAAGAAGTGGTGAATCGCAATATCAATCTGCTGATTCCTTCCGAATATCGCGAAATACACAAAAGCGGCATGAAGCAGGTCCGGGAAGGGGAATCGAATTTAATCGGCAACACCCTTGAACTCACAGGATTTCACAAGGACGGACGCTATATTTTGCTTGCGATTACGATCAGCGAATTCATGTTGGGCAACGATCGGAAGTATACCGGGATCGTGCGCGACATTACCGAGCGCAAGCGGGTCGAGGAGGCATTGCTGTCCAGCGAGCAACGATTCAGAAGGTTGATCGAGGATTCGCAGTTAGCCGTCAATGTCCTGCAAAATTTCAAGCCCGTGTTTGTCAATCAGGCCTTTGTGGATCTTTTCGGTTACGGAACCCGCGAGGAAGTGCTGGGTTTGCCCAACATAGATGAAACCATGCTGGAGGAAGACAGGGAAATGTTAACGGTCCGGCATTTAGAAGATATGAAAGGAATCATCCAGGAGCCTAGACATGAGCGCATGGGTGTTAGAAAGGATGGTGCCGTCATTTGGGTTGAAGTTCTCCTCGAGAGTGTCGATTGGGAAGATCATCCCGCCGTGTTGGTCTTCTTCATCGATATCACCGAACGAAAGCTGGCCCAGGATAATCTCCTGCTCTTAACCACGGCCGTGGAGCATGCGGTAGAGAGCGTGGTGATCACCGACCACAAGGGAACGATCCAGTACGTCAACCCCGCCTTCGAGAGGATCACAGGCTTCACCAGCCAGGAGGCGCTGGGGGAAAACCCGAGAATTCTCAAAAGCGGTAAACAGGACCAGGATTTCTATCGCAACATGTGGAAGATGATTTCGAAGGGATGGAATTGGGAAGGAACGCTCATCAACCGGAGAAAAGACGGTTCGCTCTACGAAGAAGAGATGACCATCTCTCCCATGAAGGATGCCGCCGGGAGGGTCGTCAACTTTATCGCCGTCAAGCGCGACATCACCGAGCGCAGGGAGGCCGAGGACCGGATCAAGTTGCAGGAGCAACAGTTGATTCAGGCGGACAAGATGGCCTCCCTGGGCATTCTGGTTTCGGGCGTGGCCCATGAGATCAACAATCCGAACAATGTCATTTCACTGAACATCCCACTGCTCAGAAATTTCTGGAACGATGTCACCCCCCTGCTGGAAAGTCATTACCAGGAAATCGAGGATTTCAAATTGGGCCTGATGCCTTACGAACGAGCCCGGGTAGAAATCCCCAATCTCCTGTCTGATATTGCCGGGGGGTCAAGGCGAATCAAGGAGATCGTTGAAAAACTGAAAGATTTTGCTCGACTTCAGGAAGGCAGTGAGTTTCGGCCCATCGAAATCAACAAGGTCGTGGAAACCGCCGTCGCCCTGCTGGACAATATGATCAAGAAAAAAACAAATCACTTTTCGGTGCATTTTGGGAGTGAAATCCCAAATGTCATGGGGGATTTTCAAGAAGTCGAGCAAGTAGTCATCAATCTGATCACCAATGCCTGCGAGGCCTTGCCCGATTTGGAAAGACAGGTGCATCTCACCACCTCCCATGACACCACAACAGGGAAAATTCTTGTGGAGGTCAAGGACGAAGGCGAGGGGATAGCCCAGGAAAATCTGAAAAAAATCATGGACCCGTTTTTTACGACCAAAAGAGACCATGGAGGTACAGGTCTCGGGTTATCGGTTTCTTTCAAGATCGTTCAGAAGCACGGTGGGAACCTGGATTACTTTTCCACTTTGGGAGAAGGCACAACAGCTGTCCTGCAATTGCCTGCGGTTGAATGAGTATCTGTCCCGGGTGGAAACTCGAACCTCCTCGCCGGAGGGCGGGAGTTTCCCTGATCTGGCGAAACCATAGGTGCTTTAACTTGGCGGAGTAGCGATTTGATTCTTCATCCCAAAGGCTGCTCCCATTAATATTCACTTTTCATTGCCCCAGTATTGAATCGATGACCACATCAAAATTCCCTCGACTACCCGTGTTGCTGGTCGATGACGAGGAAGCCTCGCTGAGAAGCGCGGGATTAACATTGGAATACGCCGGCATCGACAACATCATCAAACTGCAGGACAGCCGGCAAGTTATCCCACTTCTGGCCAACCAGGAGGTTGAATTGATCCTTCTGGACCTCAATATGCCCCACATTTCCGGGGAAAAAAATCTCGAAGTGATTACCCGCGAGTTCCCAGAGATCCCAGTGATCGTGATTACCGGGATCAATGATTTGGACATGGCCGTGAAATGCATGCGGATGGGTGCAGCGGATTATATCGTAAAGCCGGTCGATCCAGACTTGCTGGTGGCTAGGGTAAAACGAACAGTTGAAGTCCTGGAGTTGGCAATAGAGAATTCCGCTTTACGGAATTCCTTCCTTTCCACGGAACTGAATAACCCCGAGGCCTTTAAAGGGATTGTCACCCGCAATCCTGCCATGCACGCCATCTTTCGATACGTGGAGATGGTTGCTGAAACGAACCGTTCGGTTCTTATTTCAGGTGAGACCGGTGTTGGCAAAGAGTTGATCGCCGGTTGTATTCATGAATTGAGCGGAAGACAGGGAGATTTCATTTCAATCAATGTGGCGGGGCTTGACGACACGCTTTTCACCGACACTCTGTTTGGACATGAAAGAGGCGCTTTTACAGGGGCGGAGCAAAAGCGCGCCGGCTTGATCGAACGGGCCGCCGGCGGGACTTTGTTCCTGGATGAAATCGGCGATCTTGAAATTCCTTCGCAGATAAAGCTGTTGCGCCTCCTCCAGGAAGGTGAGTATTATCCTCTCGGTTCGGATATCTCCAAACGGGCGAACACGCGCTTGGTTGTGGCCACCCCGCACGATTTGCAGAAGTTGCAACAGGAGGGCAAATTCCGCAAGGATCTCTATTACAGATTATGCACGCACGAGATCCAGATTCCCCCCCTCCGCGAACGGATGGAGGACCTGCCGCTCCTCCTTGTGAAATTTCTGCAAGAAGCGGCTGCTGCCCAAAAGAAAAAGATTCCCACACCACCTCCGGAATTGCCCGTTTTGCTATCGACCTATCATTTCCTTGGAAATATTCGAGAGCTGCAAAGCATGGTCTTTGATGCCGTGGCCCAGCATGAAAAGGGAACGCTCTCCATGCAAAGTTTCCGAAAGGTTCTTGGGAAAACCCGGAGGAATACCGGCAACGCCCTGGAAGAAAAAACTCCCATCACCCCGGAGTTTCTGGATGGGATATCCCCTGAGCAGAGCTTCCCTACGCTCAAAGAAATTCAGCGCCTGCTGATCGAGAGGGCTTTGCAGCGGGCCGAAGGAAACCAGACCATTGCGGCCCAATTATTGGGAATTTCACGGCAGGCCTTAAATAAGCGTCTGAAGCAATTCCATTCCTAATTCCCCTCCTCCCAATATATTTTCCAGTCCGAGGTTGCTTTCTATCAAGCAGCGGCCTCGACTACGATCGTCCGGCGGAGCGAATAAAGTCTCGCCGCGGGATTCCTGCCTCCTCGACCATTTCGATCGACTGCCTTATCTCCCCCTCACTCCATCCGTTGCCTCGTTATTCTCCTGGTCAGGGGCAAGAATCCGGTTTCCAGTCATTTCCTCCTCGATAAAGCAGTGAAGTGCATTTTCTCCTTGTGAATTTCCCGGTTCGCACCGACCGATAACCGAATGGCGCCTGCCGCTTTTTGGGAGGGCAAAATCAGAAGTGCCGATTGGAAAAGGAGTGAGAGGTTTGTTTACAGTGACAACTTTCGTTGCCATTCCATTTTTCGCCGTTGAAACAATACTTAATGTCCCATTCCTTTCCTTGTGCGCAACTTTTTTCTTATTCCCATGTCTTCTTAATGCAAGAGGAAAAAGCCTTTATATGTAATAATATCAATG
>CAZOXD010000010.1:53576-58070 GCA_964583525.1 uncultured Pseudomonadota bacterium | reverse complement strand
GCGTGGTGCCGATAAGAAGTTCCCAAAAAAATGGAGATGAGGGGGATCGAACCACGGGCCATGTTACGAATTACCCCTAACCCCACCCTTGCACGTATTTGTTTGACGGGGCGAATGACGAGGAATTACCGAATTTTCGGGATGTTTAACGCAAGGAACGCAGGTGGGGCAGCGCGTTTGCGGCTGAGGAACAGATGATCTCCTCACAACCCCGTCGTCTTCGATCCCAGCCTGTCAGCGTGTTGGCCGCAGAAGACCGCGCGGCTCGACCACCTCGCCGGGGAGTCATGTCGATTCTCCCCACCTCGAAAAGTCTCGGGTGCGGCATAAATCGAATTCGGAGGAGGCACCTCCCACCTTGACCGACTTTGTGGTTGACAGGCCTCTCTTTGCAGGATATTCATACAATCTCTTGATTATTTTACAACATTTTGCCTGGTTACTATGACGACTCACCCACGCCGCTTCAAAGACACCATCTACGAGCAATTCGCGCGCATCGGAAACGCCGTTGCGAGCCCACGCCGGTTGGAGTTGTTGGACCTGCTCTGCCAAGGCCCGCGTACGGTGGAGGTGCTGGCGAACCAAGCCGGCCAGAGCTTGGCCAATACTTCCCATCACCTTCAGATTCTGCGGGCAGCCCGTTTGGTGAACGCCGAAAAACAGGGGCAGTTCGTAAGCTACAGCCTGGCCAACGCCGCTGTGGGTGGCTTTTATCAAGCGTTGCGGCGCCTCGCGGAGTCCCGGCTGGTAGAGGTCGAGGCGGTGACGCGGGCTTTCCTGGAGGAACGTGGCATGCTGGAGCCGGTGGACCGGCAGGCCCTGCTTGAGCGGGTACGAAACGGAGAGGTCACCGTGCTGGATGTGCGTCCAGTCGAGGAATACCGTGCCGGCCACCTTCCCCGAGCGCTGTCGATTCCACTGGAGGAGCTTGAGCAACGCATCGGAGAGATCCCTCGCGATCGAGAGGTTGTGGCCTATTGTCGTGGTTCTTACTGCGTGCTCGCGGTTGAAGCGGTGGCGGTATTGAGAACTCACGGGTTCCGCGCACTCCGGATGGAAGAAGGAATACCAGAATGGCGCGAGCATGGCTTCGAGATCGCCGGAGAGGAGGCCGCCCCGCGTTATTGATTGTGAGCATTGCCTGGCATGTCTCGCATCGGTTTTGCGGCGATCACGGCCCCGGCTACTCCGCTGGGTGCGTTCTGGCGCCGCCATGATCGTCATGGGCACGAGCGAAAGCTGCCGTTCAAGACGCAGAGGCCCGGGCAGTGGAAGCCGGGAGGTAGAGCCCGTCCTTTCACCATCGAATCAGGAAACCGAAGGCCCTCCGGGCCATCGATCATGGGGGAAGTCATTTTCGGGAAACTTGCTGAAGTGGGGCGAATCCTCCGGGAATTCGGCGCCCCTTGATCACATGTTTCGGGCCGCTGGCGCCCCTTGCGGCGGCCCATGACGACCACACAGGAAAAGGAGGGCTGTGTCATGAAGAGCAGGGGATTGATTGTTGGAACTCTGATCGGGTTGCTGTTGGCGGGTGCGGTAGAGGCGGCCACCCTGAGGATTCACGTCAACGAACCGCCGAAGTTTCGTTGAAACAAGAACATGGCCATGGCCTTTAGCATCCTGGATCAATACAAGAACGTGAAGATCGAGATCGTTCCCAAAGGGAAGCTCAAGCCGGGCCTAAAAGCACCAGCGGTGCTGGTGGATGATCTCCTCCTCGCGGAGGACGGCGGCAAGGGCAACGGCGTTGCCGATAAGCAGGAAGTCATCGCGGAATTGCTGAAACGTGGGGCCGTTCCTTATCCCAAGGACGATGATTTCCCGGAGGATTCGAAAGAGAAGTAAGCGATCCTGCCCGCCCTTCCCGGCGGGAACACCGCCACCCGGGAACGATGGCTTCAAATCCAGGAGGGCAAGATGGTCAGACAGATCGTGTTGTTCCTGCTCGTGACGGCCTTCGCCGCCGCGCCGGTCATGGCTGAGGGGGAGAGGATCAAGGGACGGATTCTTGGCGAAACCTGCGTGCAGAAGGGAAAGATCGGGGAGTGTTACCTCAAATGGGCCAACCCCATGGTTTTCTGGACCGAAGAAGGGGACACCTACCGGATCATCCTGGTGGGGGAAGGACTGGATCAGGTCTCCCTCGACAAGGCCTTCGGCCGGGAAGTGATGATGGAAGGGTGGGTCACGGATGAGGCGATCAAGGTCACGAAGATGACCGTCCTCAATCCCGCGAGGAAGAAGGAATTCTTCAAAGGGTGACTATGAAGCCGGAACCTCCGTTGGGGGTTCGATTGAAATCCTAGGGAAAAAGAAACCGACTCGAAAAGGAAAGGAACTCATGCATAGCAAGCATCCAATCAGTTTGCTTAGCGCCTGCATTCTCACGATGTTGTTTTCCAGTGCCGCTGCCTGGGCAGGGGAATATGCCCGGCCCGAGCTGCTGATTTCCACCGAGGAACTGGCCAAAGTGATGAATCAGCGCAATGTCCGGATCATTGACGCGGTGGATCCCGCGAGCTACCGCCGGGCCCATATCCCGGGGGCCGTGAACATTTTCTACCGGGATGTGGCCATGATCGAGGCGCGGAAGAAAAACGGCTATCCCGTCAGCGAGGAAGATGCCGAAAAAATCTTCGGTGAGGCCGGAATCGACAAGGACACGCAGGTCGTCGTTTACGATGGAGGCGAGGGGCCGTTCGCATCCGGGGTGTGGTTTGTGCTCAATTTTTTCAGCCACAAAAACGTGAAAGTCCTCAACGGCGGCTTTCGCAAGTGGGTGAAGGAGGGCCGGGCGGTGACCCAGGATGCCCCCAAGGTGGAAAAGGCACGGTTCGTAGCCAAACCCGATCCGAAGAAAATCGTCACCCTGAAATGGCTCAAGAAAAACCTGCGCAACAAGGATATTGTGATCGTCGACACCCGCTCCTTCAAGGAGTTCATCGGGGAAGATATACGCCCTGGGGCCGCCCGGGGCGGACACATCCCGATGGCCATGCACCTGGAATGGGTGAAATTCACGGACAAGTTGAACACCTTCAAACCCGCCGACCGTATCGAAAAAATCCTGGCCCGGCGGGGAATCACCAAGGATACACGCGTCGTCACCTATTGCCAGACGGGGATCGGCCGCTCCACCGACTTGGCCTTGGCCATGCGCCTGATCGGGTATGACAACGTGGTGGAATACACCGGTTCCTGGGAGGAGTGGTCCAGCGATCCCCGGCTTCCCATCGAGAAATGAAAGGAGAATAGCCATGGCTGCGGGACTGATCACGGGATTCCTGTTCGGGTTCGTCCTCCACCGGGGAGGGCTGACGCGCTATTCGCGTATCATGGGCACCTTGCTGCTGAGAGACCTGAAGGCCCTCAAGTTCATGTTCACCGCCCTGGCCGTCGCGGCGTTGGGTTACGGCCTCAGCGAGATGGCGGGTCTGGGCGTGGCCCCGCGGGTCAATCCTTTTCTGGGCTGGGGCCACATCGTCGGGGGAATCCTGTTCGGAGTGGGCATGGGCATCTCGGGTTTCTGACCCGGAACCTGCGCGGCCAGGCTGGCCGCGGGGAAATGGCTGATCGGATTGGGGGTGCTGGGTCTCTTCACGGGGGTCCTCGCGTTTGACGCCCTTTTGCCCCAACTGGTTGAAATAGGGGTGCGGTCTTTCCCCCAGAGCATGACCCTGCCCCTGTTGCTGGGGCTTCCTTACGGCGCCTTGGCGATCGTTTTCGGGGTGGGTGTTCTTCTGATGATGGTGGTGGCCGACCGCCTGGATCCGGCCGGGCGGCTCGAGAAACGGATCGTGGAAAAGCCCGGTGCGGGCCGCTCCCTTTGGGAATTGCTGCTGCGCAAGGAATGGGGGTGGGTGCTTTCCGGCGTCCTGGCCGGCCTGATCATTCTGGGGTCTTCCGCCCAGGGTCAGTATTTCGGCATCTCAGGCGGGTTGGCCGCCCTCACGGCCCATATCGCCGATCTGTTCGGTTCTTCCCTGCAGAGCGTCCCGGTTTTGAACGAAACCACCCAGTGGCGGGCGGCGATGGTGGTGGGGCTGTTCCCCGGGTCGTTTGTCAGCGCCCTCTTATCCAGGAGCTTCAAGCCGGTAACGGTGACGCCTCTCTGGGATGCGGCGTTCACAACCGGCGTGGCCGGCCGGGGCAGCGCGGTCTTCTTGGGGGGATTCCTGATCTCATTGGGTGCGCTCATCGGCGGTGGGTGTACCACCGGAGCCTTCATGTCCGGATTTCCCACCCTGTCGGTTGGCAACTTTGTCATGGGCATGACCTTCTTCGGCGTGGCCATGGCCACCGCCTTTGTTCTCTACTGGGGCAAGTGGCGGGTGCTGATGGAGTTGCGGAGGGCGAATAAACTCGACTTGGCCACGGATTGAAGCGAAACGTAATAGGGAGGCCTGACCGATGGACTGGAAAGAACGTCTCTTTTATGTCGGCATGATCGCCCTCCTGCTTTTTGCCCTGCTGGCGCAGGGCCGGCAG
>CAZOXD010000010.1:0-53476 GCA_964583525.1 uncultured Pseudomonadota bacterium | reverse complement strand
ATGGGGGGTGGGATGGCCGCCTGGTTCATGGCACGCCTGCCTGAACAAAGCGGCCTGGTGGATACCAGTGCAATGGCCCGGGGACCGGCCGGGTGACTATGAACCAACCCCTCCGTGGGGGGGATAAGGAAGCATGAACGGCAAGAGGATGGCCCTTGCCGGGTTCCTGGCGCTCCTGCTTGCCGCGGCGCTTATCCATGCGGGGTTCGTGCGGCAGACGGAAGCAGCGCTCGCGATGAAACCCCTGCGCGTGTCGATCCCGGCCGACGACTTCGCCCTGAGGGACATGAACGGCAAGCGCGTCCGCTTATCCGATTTCCGGGGAAAAGTGGTGTTGCTCAACTTCTGGGCCACCTGGTGTGTCCCTTGCCGCAGGGAGATGCCTTCCCTGGAACGTCTATACAAAACCTATCGCTCGCGGGGCCTTGAGGTGGTGGCGGTCTCGATAGACCGCGCTTCCTCCGCGACAGTCCGGGCATTTGCCGAAGAAATGGGTTTGAGCTTTTCCGTGCTACACGATCGCGATGATTTAACCAGTCCCCGCTATGGCGTAATCGGCATCCCCTTCTCGTTTCTGATAAGCCCGGCGGGGAGGATCGTATACCGGGTGGCCGGCGAATATCCTTGGGACGACCGGCCGGCCAAGGCGGCCGTCGAAGCCATGCTGAAGGGAATGAGCCCATCGCGGGCCGGGTGAATTGACGGAAACGATATGTTTAGCCGCAGAAATTTGTTGAAGTTGTCCGGTCTCTGCGGGCTGGGATTGAGTCTCCCGGCCAGACTCTGGGCCAGGGTGGTTCACGTGGAAGACCCTTTGACTTCCTACCCGGCGCGGGAATGGGAGGATTTTTACCGCAAGGAATTTACCGCCACCCGGGGGGACGCCAAAGGGTTCGCCTTCCATTGCTCCAATTGCCAGGGCAACTGCGCCTTTCAGTTGTTCTCCAAGGACGGCGTGATCGTCCGCGAGGAGCAACTCGCCCAGTATCCCCAGATCGATTTCGAGATCCCCGATGCCAATCCCCGTGGCTGTAACAAGGGAGTGATCCATTCCCAGGCCATGTACGAGCGGGATCGAATTCGCCAGCCCCTCAAACGGGAAGGGAAACGGGGAGAGGGGAGATGGCGGCGAATCACGTGGGAGCAGGCCATCACGGAAATCAGCGAGAAGGTGGTGGATATCCTGGCCCAATACGGCCCCGGCGGCCTGATGATCCACACCGGAACCGGTCTCGTTTCCCAGGGCCGCCGCGCCGGCCCCCTGCGGCTGGGGTCGCTGCTGGGGGCCATCCGGATCTATCCTTCCAGCGCCGTGGGCGACATGTTCACCGGCGCAACGCTTGCCTATGGCGTTCCCAACATCGGTCATTCCCTGGATGCCTGGTTCGAAATGGACTACATCGTCCTTTGGGGCATCAATCCCAACGTGACCCGCATCCCCGACGCCCACTATCTCTGGGAGGGGAAGTACAACGGGGCGAAGATCGTCACCATTGCGCCCGACTACAACCAGACTTCCATCCATGCCGATCAGTGGATCCCCATCACCCCGGGGAACGACAGCTTCCTGGCCATGTCCCTGGTGCATGTCGTGTTCCGGGAAAAGCTCTACAAGGAGGAATTCATTCGGGAACAGACGGATCTGCCCTTCCTGGTTCGGCTCGACAACCGGAGGCTGCTCAGGGAGAGCGACCTCAAACAGGACGGCCGAGAGGATATCTTTTATGTCTGGGATCAGGAGACGGGAAAACCCTCCGAGGCGCCCGGTACCCGGGGAAGCCGGCGGGACACCCTCCGGCTGGGAAAGACCGTTCCGGCCCTGGAAGGAACCTACGAGGTGAAGGGAAAAGAAAGCCGGGCGATCAAGGTCACCACGGTGTTCGAACTGGCCCGCACCGAGGCCGCCAGATTCCCACCCGAGGCGACAAGCGAAAAAACCGGCATCCACCCGGGCGTTGTCGAACGCCTGGCCCGCGAATTCGCCTCAGCCAATAAAGCGGGGATCACCATTGGATTTTCCATGCACAAGTACGCCTGGGGGATCCTCGCCTGTTGGGGGCAGGCGCTCCTGTGCGCCTTGACCGGCCATGCGGCCGACACCGGAGGTCTGGATACGGAACATCAGTGGAGCCTGGGCGGTATCGGCGCCCTCACTTCCCCCAAGCCGCCCCGGTTCGGCTCGGGATTCCTCTCCGAGTGGCAGGCGGGGAGGATGTGGGAGACGTTCCGCAAACACTACGACAACGACCGGGAGTTCCGGGAAAGGGCCGGAATAGGCGGGGGGGAGCTCCTCCGGCTCGCCGAGGAAAGCCTGGAAAAAAAATGGCTCACTTACTACGGAGAGCCGAAGGCGCGCATTCTTTTCGCCGACAACCTCTTTCGCCGGAATAAATCCGCGGAACATTACCAACAGACCGTCCTGGATGCGACAGAACTTTACGTGGCCGTGAATTACCGCATGGACTCCTCCGCGGAACTGGCCGATTACGTCCTGCCGAGCCAGAGCCATTACGAGGGATGGGATATCCGGGGCGAGGTGGGCTATCACCGCTTCGCGAACCTGGTTGTGCCGCCAAAGGGTCTGAAACCCGTGGGAGAAGCCAAGAGCGAGTGGGAGATCTGCCGGCTCCTGGCGGAAAGGATTGAGCAGGTGGCCAAGGGCCGCGGTCTTTCCAGGCTGCCTGATCCGGAATTCCCGCTCACCCGCGATGAGAAGTCCGAGACCCTGACACGGGACCTCGACACCCTCCACGTGGATTTTACGATGAGTGGAAAGCTCCGCACCGACCGGGATGTGGTGGGATGGCTGCTGGAGAACGTGCCGGCCTTCAAGCCCTGGAAGTTCAAGGATGCCGCGGAGCGGGGCTTTATCGTGCTCAACAAGGAGGCGGGATTCACCTCGCCCTTGTATGCAAACAGACCCTATCACTCCTTCGAGGAGCAGGTCTATCTCAAGCGGCCTTATCCCACCCTCTCCGGCCGCCAGCAGTTCTACATCGACCAGGAGGTATACCTCCGGTTGGGCTCGCCGGTGCCCACGGCCCGGGAATCGCTCCACCCCTCGAAGTTCCCGCTTCGGTTCTACTCCCCCCACACCCGGTGGGGGATCCACTCCACTTGGCGTTCCAACAAGCACATGCTTCGCATGCAGCGCGGCATTCCCCACCTCTGCATCAGCCCCGAAGAGGCGCGGAAAAGAGATATCGCAGATGGAAGCCGGGTGCGGGTCTGGAACGACGTGGGCTCCTTCCACGCCATGGCCAAGCTCTCCCCTGGCGTACGGCCTGGCACGCTCGTGATGGACCACGCTTGGGAACCCCACCAGTTCAAGGACAGGAAGGGAATGAACGCTCCGGTTGCGGGGTTGCTCTCGCCCCTGGAGTTGGCCGGCGGGTGGGGCCATCTCACCTTCTCCCCCCAGTGGGATGGAAACCAGATTGCCCATGAAAGCTCAGTGGAGGTGGAAAGGGCATGATCCGTGGAAGTGCCGGGCGGCTCGTCTCAAACGGATCTTTCTTTCAGCGAGCCTGGATCGCTGTCTCATGCGCGGTATGGTCGGGCGCGTTTTTGAGATGAATTCTGTTCGGATATTCGGAGAGGGGAGCGGGTGGACAATTTGTTTTTCCTCCCCGGAGCTTGGCTTTCGGGATGAGATGAGAAGCGGCTGACAGGAGACGGAGGAGGAATATGTCTGAACGGCAATTGGCAATGGTGATGGACCTGAACAAGTGCATCGGCTGCCAGACCTGTACCATGGCCTGCAAGGTTCAATGGACCAACCGCAACGAGCGGGACTACATGTACTGGAACAACGTCGAAACCGTTCCCGGAAAAGGGTATCCGAGAGCTTGGCAGGAGAGCGGCGGAGGGTTCGATGCTTCAGGGAAAACCCTCAATCCGGGACGCATCCCCTCCCTCATCGAAGATTACGGTGTCCCCTGGGACTACAATTATGAGGAGGCCCTGGGCACGGGGCCGGGGGGTGATGAAGCACCATCCCAAGGGAACAGGAACCCCCCGCTCCAGCCTGCCAGCGAACCGGTGTGGGGACCGAACTGGGACGAAGACACGGGAGGCGGGGAGTACCCCAACACCTACTATTTTTACCTCCCCCGTATCTGCAACCACTGCACGAACCCGGCCTGTCTCCAGGCCTGTCCCCGCAAGGCGATCTACAAGCGGCAGGAAGACGGCATCGTTCTTATCGACCAATCCCGGTGCCGTGGGTACCAGCATTGTATCGCGGCCTGCCCCTACAAGAAAATTTACTTCAATCCTCTTTTCAACCGGTCGGAAAAGTGTATCTTCTGTTTTCCCCGGGTCGAGCAGGGATTGCCGCCCGCCTGCGCCCGGCAATGTGTGGGGCGCATCCGTTTCGTGGGATATCTGGACGACCCGGACAGCCCGGTGCACCAACTGGTGGCGAAGTGGAAAGTGGCCCTTCCCCTGCGGGCGGATTACGGGACTCAGCCCAATGTCTATTACGTCCCGCCACTTTCTCCACCCAAATCTAATGAAAAGGGCGAACTGACCGCCGAGCCTCGCATCCCCATGGAGTTGCTCATCGGGTTATTCGGACCCACGGTGCCTGAAGTGCTGGAGACCCTCAAAGCCGAACGGGAGAAAAAGAAACAGGGCCAGCCATCCGAACTGATGGAACTCTTGATCGCCTACCGGCATGAGGAGATGTTCACCCTCCAGCAGGATTCCAGCCTGGCAAGACGTGACGCCTCCGGCCCAACTCCATCGGCTGGTCCCGGCTTTAATTCCGGTTCGGCCCGCCGCGCAGTAAAGAAAGGTGGAATGGAAGATGACGGGATGGCATAAAATGCCGATATGGACGGCTTTGGCCTGGGTGGCTTGGCTGGGGTTGTCCGTAGCGGCTTACGGGCAGGAGTCCCTCGCGGCACTTCGCCGGGAGGGAGAAATAGTCACCGCTCGATGGTCCACTGGGCCTCTTCCCGTGGACGCAAGGGCTCCCGCATGGAATCAGGCCGAGTCGACGCGGGTAATCCTCTACCCGCAAGTCACAACTACCCCCAAATACACCCAGCGTTCCAGCCTCACGGCGATGGTGAGAGCACTCTACAATGAGGATGAACTGGCCCTCTCCATTGAATGGCCGGATCGGACCCCGGCGGAGCAGCGGGGTATCGGGAGGTTCGCCGACGCCTTCGCCATCCAGTTCCCCACTCGCTACGGCCCAGGTGCCCGGTTACCATATGTCGGAATGGGTGATCCGGGCAGTCCGGTGACAATCTGGTTCTGGCGTGCCGATGGGAAAGTAGAGATGCTGGCCGCCGAGGGGTTTGGGAGCCTGACCGGCCAGCCGTCCGAGGGGGTGCGGGCCAACGGGCTGTGGGAAGCCGAGGCGTGGCGGGTCGTCATCAAGCGCTCGCTTCGGACCCCTCCCGGCACCTATTCGGTGCAGATTCAACCTGCGAGGCAAGGACTGGTTCCGATCGCCCTGGCAATCTGGAACGGCGAAGAGAATCAACGGGATGGGGACAAGCTGCTTTCCTCCTGGCATTTCCTGCACTTCGAGCGGGGCAAGGTGGATCCTGCCTACGTGGATAGCCTTGCATGGCGGCCGGAATATCAAGGCAGCCCCCGGACCGGGATGCTCCTCGTCGAAAAAGCCGGCTGTATCGTCTGCCATTTCTTCCCCGGCAACCCGGCACAGAAAAAGATTGGCCCGGATCTCACATATGTGGGCGGCATTCACCGCCCCCATTACCTTTTCGAGTCATTGGTGAACCCTTCGGCCTTCATCGTTCCGGGAAAGAACCACTTTTCCCTGCAAAACGGGAAAATGGTTTCCCTCATGCCGGCGGTTGGCCTGCCGGTCAAGGAAATCCATCATTTGGTGGCGTATCTGAAAACGTTGCGCTGATCTTCTCCTGTTCCTGGCGCCTTCGCCCAATTGGCCGTCGGCTTGTTCTCGGCGTGGGGCGGACTTTGTGGTGGGTTCAGTGGTGTCGATGCCCTGCTGATGCAGATACAGGTCGATTCCCAGGGTGTTACTCAGTAATTTTTAACTTTGGACGCAGGTATGCAAAACCCCTCGAACCGCTTTTATTTTCGCTTGATTTTGTGTCATAATTACTTATGAGAATTATACTTCTCAAATGCCCACTCCACCAGATGCGAGGTTGATACCGTTATAGGGTGGAAACCACCTTCGGCGTAAACAAATAACCAATTCCCCGCACCGTTTTGATGTATTCCGGCTCCTTTGGGCCGGGGTGGACTTTTCGCCGCAACCGGCTCACCAGGCCGTCGATACTCCGGTCATAGCCCGCCCAATCCTGACCGTGGAGGCGGTCGATCAGGCGATCGCGAGTGAATACACGGTTGGGATGGTTGGTGAAGATCTGCAATACTTTAAATTCCGCCGTGGTCAAATTCACTTCCTTCCCGGCAGGATCGAACAGGCTGTGCGCCGCGGTGTCGATTCGCCACTTATCGAACTCCAGAATCGGGATATCCCCCTCTCGGGCCTGTGCGTCACCTTTTTGATAGGACTTTCCCTCTGTACGGCGGAGCACCGAGCGAACCCGGGCCAGCAATTCACGAGGCGAAAAGGGCTTGGTGACGTAATCGTCCGCGCCCAGTTCCAGACCGACGACACGATCCACTTCCTCCGTCTTTCCCGAAACAATAATGATACCGACATCGGAGCGCTGACGGATTTTCCGGGCCAGGTCAAGTCCGTTTTCATCAGGAAGGATGAGGTCCAAAAGGATCAGATCCACCGGTTGTTTTTCCAACTGCACCCACATTTCGGCCGCGCTTCCTGCCTTTAGGGCACGGTAACCCTCATCGGAAAGGGTTTCAGCGACTTCCTCCAGGGTTTCCCTGTCGTCTTCCACGATCAAAACGGACTGTGTCATTGTCGGCTCTCCTCGGGTTCGTGAGCTGGAGGCTTGACACGAGATTTACACAATATTTCACATAAGAGAGATGTTGTAGGCAAATAACAGGTTTATGCTGTTAAAAAGAGACGGGAATAAAACCTGCTTGATTCGATCTGTGTAATATTAAATATTCCCCTTGAATGAAAAGCGATAGATTGAAGGCGCCGGTCGAATTCAATGCTGCAAGCAAAGAGCGCCCAGCGAATCAGAGTCATTGCGGCTCCAAATTGAGGGAGAATTTGTCATGAGCCAGAATAAATTGCATCCGCAAGATCATGCCAGCGAGGGCGGGGAGAACCAGAACCCCGGTCAGGATTATCCCGCACCAGGATCGACAGGGCAGGAAGTGCAGGCCTGGTCGGGCGTCTCTCCCTGGGTGTTGGTCGTGGACGACGAACCCGAAATCCTGGAAGAGATGGCCGAATTGTTCGAAAGCTCAGGGTACGTCTGTAAGACGGCCGGCAGTGGGTCGAAGGCACTGGACTTGCTCAAGGAGAATCCGGAAATCTCGATCATGGTCACCGATTTGAAAATGCCGGAAATCGGTGGGCTCGAATTGGTACGCATGGTGAGGGACACCATTTCCCCGCACCGGAATATCGAGATCGTCGTCATCACCGGTCATGCGGGGATGGACGAGGCCATCGACGCCCTGCGGCTGGGGGCGGGTGATTTTCTCATCAAGCCCGTTTCACCCGAAAAATTGCTGCGGGCGGTGAACCGGGCCTCCCAGTCCATCCTCCTCAGCGGAATGAAGCGGCTGAAGGAAAAACGGCTCGAATCCCAGGTGACGTCCCAGCAACGGGAAAGAGGCGATCTGACCCGGAATCTCGAGGATACGAAATCGCAGCTGAATCAAACGGCCCGGGAACTGGCCATCGCCAACCGGGTCAAGGACGAGTTTCTTTCGTTGGTTTCCCACGAACTGCGTACCCCATTGACTACGATTATCGCGGTGTCGGAGTACCTGGCGGAATCGAGTTCCGCTGGCGACGATACGGAAAAAGAAGTGGTGGAGGAAGCTTACAAGCATCCCTTGGGATAGGCCGCAAACCAGGTTTTATCGAGGATTGATATGCCCACCAGGATTCTCGTGATCGACGACGATGCGGCCGCCCGGGAGGAGGTGGCAGAATGTCTGGCCGACGAGGGATACCAGATCCTGGAAGCGAACAGTGTCGAACCGGCTTTGGACATCGTGCGGAACGATCCCGAAGTCAGTATTGCGTTGACCGATATCCGGATGCCCGGGAAATCGGGCCTGGATTTCGCCGCAAACGTCCGTTCGGAATTGCAGGAAGACCGGGACTTCGAACTGATCATCATGACCGGCCACGGCGGGAGCCAGGAGGCCATCACCGCCCTCAGGCTCGGCGCCCTGGACTTCATCGAAAAGCCCATCGACCCCGACCGTCTTGTTCACGTGGTGCAACGGGCGGAAGAGTTGGTGAACCTGAAACGCGCTCGCCGTCATTACGAAAAGGGAATGGAGGCGGACATCCTCGCCAAAACCAGCGAAATCCGGGGCCTGCTGCGAAATGTGGAGACCGCCTAACGCGATGCGCTGGAAATTCTGGCCACGGCGTCCGAATACAAAGACCCCGAAACCGGGCAACACATTCGCCGCATCGGCGCCTATTCCCGTTTGATGGCGGCGGAACTTGGCTGGTCGAAGGATCGACAGGCCATGATCGAGATAGCCGCGGAACTGCATGACGCCGGCAAGATCGGGATCCCGGACGCGGTGCTCCTCAAACCGGGAAAGCTTTCCGGCGCTGAGGTGGGAACCATGAAGGGTCATGCAGAGATCGGACACAAGATCCTCTCCCGCTCCAGTCATCCAACCACCCGATTCGCCGCCAATATCGCCTGGGCGCACCATGAAAGGTGGGATGGCGGTGGTTATCCACGGGGACTGAAGGAAAACGAAATCCCGTTGGAAGCCCGCATTACCGCCTTCGGTGACATCTACGACGCACTCCGCTCGCAGCGTCCCTACAAACCCGCCTTCGATCATGAAACCGCGCTGCGGATCATGTTGGAAGGAGATAGCCGAACCGACCCGTCTCATTTCGACCCGCGGCTACTGGAAATCTTCCGGCTCAAAGCCGATGCGTTTGCGGAAATTTTTCGCCGACTGGCGGAATAAGACTTTCCCCCCGCTGGCCTCGCGGTATGTCTTTCCCTCGCACTGCTCCCCAAATTAGATGAAATTTGCACAATATACGCATAATTCAAGCACATATCAGGGTTATGCTGTAAGAAATATAATATTTACACAACGAACCCTAACGCAGCAAAAGAGAAGAAGGAACAACGGCATGAATGCTCAAATTCAGAAAAAAATTCTGGTGACGGCCTTGGCCGGGGGGATTGGATTCCTGATCAACGCGGTCAACATCGAGTTGTCATTCGGGGTGAACATCATTTTCGGGGGCATCCTGCCGATGCTGATCGTGCTGGCCTATGGCCCCTGGTACGGGGCGGCGGCGGCCCTGATCGCCTCGTCCTACACCTATTTTCTCTGGGGACATCCCTACGCGATCATTATTTTCACGCTGGAAGCAGCCGCGGTGGGTTTCGTGGCCGGTAGAAGCAGGCGCTGGGCCCTGGGCTCGGATCTGTTTTACTGGTTGCTCGCCGGGATGCCCCTGGTTTATTTTTTCTATTATCACGTGCTTTCCCTTTCCCTCACGTCCACCTTTTTAATCGCCCTGAAGCAGTCCACCAACGCGCTGTTCAATCTTTCCATCGCTGGGGCCCTGCTGCTTTGGAAACCGCTTCGCTCCCGCCTGCTGGGGGAGAATTTTCATCTCCCCTCCCTGTCGGACTACATCGGCGCCGGACTGATGCTGTTCATCGGATTGATCCTCTTCGCGGAGACGGCCTATTCGGGCCGCGATTTGTACCGTGAACTCAACAGGGAAATCCGGTCGGACCTGCAGGAAAAAGCGCATGCGATCCAACAAAGCCTGGAACATTTGCTGATCACCAGCCGCCAGGGTGTGGTCCAGGTCGGGAACTTCGTTCCGAAGCTGCGGGCGCTGAAAGACAATCCGGCACGTCAGGAAGCTGAAATACGAGCGTTGGCGCTTTCCTTGCGGGAGCAATACCCCCTCCTCAATCGCTTCTATCTCACCGACTCCCAAGGCCGGCTGCTGCACAATTTACTGCCGCTCCAGGCGGGAGATACCACGCCGGGGAGGCAACTTCTCATCGACGATCAGACCCCCCAACTATTGTGGACCACCAATGGCCACCAGTTTGCCTGGGCATCGGTGCCTTCCGAGGGGAAGGAAAACATCCAACTGGCGATTGTGGAGACCCTCTACAAACCGAATGGGGAAATAGATTGTCTGGCGGTGGGAACGGTTTCCCCGAATGCCCTGGGGCAGGCGCTTGATATGCTCAACACCCTGTTTTCCGATTCCGGAACCAAAGTCATCTTCACTGATCCGGAAAAGCGAATCGTTTTCCCCCCTCCCAGTTCACCCCACGAAAAATTTTCTCTTGACGCCGTGCAAATGGAGGCGTTGGGCGATGGCTTCACCATGAAATTTCCCCCAGGGGAAAAACCCGCCATGGTGCGCTGGGGGGAATCGGCGATGCTCTATACGGCCCCCCTGACCGCCCTGGGAGGAAGCCTGCATTTGGAGCAACCCCTGCGGGAGTATCAGGCGGTGATGCAGAACCGGATCAATCACATCCTGGTGGAACTATTGCTCCTGATGAGCAGCTTTATCCTCATCACTTCGCTGATAAGCGCCTATTTCAATCGGCAGATGCAAAGAGTGATGACCTACACCGATGAGGTGCAACGCAATGTCGCAGACGGAATCCATATCGAGACCCAACTGTCCTCGCCAATCCTGGAGATGGACAACCTGTCGGGAAAAGTCCGCGACTCCGCTCTGGAAATCCAACGCCTCCTTTACCTGGAACGGGTGAATTCGGTCGAACTGAAGGAAACTCTGACAAAATTGAAGCAGATGCAAACCGAACTGGAGTTGCAAACCAGCCAACATGCCAGGATCGAAGCCTTCCGCGACTTTGTGCACACCATCGGCAATCTGATCACGCCGGTGCGGGTGAAATCCGCCAACCTGGTCGCCGACCGGCATACGAATCACTACCTGGAGCAACTGGTGACCCGCGTGAAGCTGATTCAGGAGCGGGCGGAACAAGGCGATCTGTCTGAATATTTGAGAGCAGACGGGAAAAACGATTTGGCTGGTTTTATCAACGGTTTGGAATTGTTGCGCAACATCGAGTCCAAGACCATGGAAGAACTGGCCACCATCGACACCACCCTCGGAAAGGTCGTGGAATCGACCATATCCCAATCCCACCTGCAACAGGAAATATCCCTGCGTGAGGATGTCGATTTGATCATGGTGGTGCGGGCCGTTCTTTCCATCCTTGCAGACAATTGGGAGTCGAAGGGAATCCGATCGCAATTCAGGATCGAATCGTCCAATGGGTCAGCGCCGCCTTCCGCAGTGTTGCTCAAGGTGGAAAAAGTGCGCTTGTTCAACATGATTCAAAACGTGCTGAAAAACGCGGGGGAAACCTTTGCGGGCATTAATGGCGCGGACAAACGGATTGATATCGTTCTCAAATCGGGTCCGGACCAGGTCGTGTTGGAGGTGAGAGACAATGGAAACGGAATATCCCCCGAGAATTTGCAGCAGGTGGGGCAGATCGGCTTTACCACCAAGCAGGATGCAACTTCCGGCGAGGGTGGTTCCGGTTTGGGTATCCACAATTGCAGGCTGTTCATGGCCCGCGGCGGGGGGCGGTTCGAGTTGCATTCCGAGGGCTTGGGCAAGGGCGCCAATGCGACCATGACCTTCCCCAAGGAGATGCGCATATGAAAGCGAGGATCGCATATATCGACGACGAACCGGCCATGCACGATATGGTGCGTTCGATCCTGCGAATTCCGGGGAACACCCACCCTTTGGACTTGTTCGGCAGCGGGCAGTCCCTGGCAGAGGAAAGCCACGAAGAGGAGTTTTCCGTTGAATTCTTCGATTGTCCGTTGACCGCACGGGATGCATTACACAAGGCCTACCAGGAAGGAAATCCCTTTCACTTGCTGGTCACCGATGTACGCATGCCCAAAAAGGACGGAATCTGGCTGGTTGAGGAGGCGCGGCGCATCGATTCCCGGATCCGGTTGATCGTTTTTACGGCCACCGCCGATTTCTCCATGGAAACCCTCAAGCAGAAAGCCGGCAACTCCAGTTTTATCTATCTGGAAAAATTAGTGTCGCCTCTTGTCTTCAAGCAGGCGGTGGAATCCGAGTTGGCCACCTGGATCGAGTTGAACCGGGACCGGCGACAGCGCAAACGCATGGAAACCATCCAGCGGGTTTCCTTTCAATCCCCCCAGGAACTGGAAGGGGATCTGGTCGATGCGAGCATGGACGGTATCCAGGTGAACGATGTCTCCATGGAATTCCCGGCCGGCCAACCGGTCTCCCTGCGCTTCCCGTCCCTCGGAGTCGAGGCCGACGGGCAGGTGCGCTGGGTGAAACAGGAAGGGGAGCGATTCCGCGTAGGAATTGAGTTCGATGAAAAACAGGAAAGGCTTTTCAACAGACTGATGCAAAATATGAACGACAAATCACGGCTTGAATAATCCCGCCCAAATTTTGTGCGGATCAGCCAAGGAATTTCATTCCAACGAAGGTTGAATACCATGAATATTCTATTTTTAGACGACCACCCGGAAATGCTTGATACCTATCGGTTGATGGAAAATCCGGCCCTGTTCCAATTGGATTCCTCCGAGGAACCGGGGGACCTGTTCGACCCACCGCTGATAAAGCAAGACAAAGGATTCATCCCTATTCAGGAGGTGGAATTCAAGGGGGCCTACTTCAAGGAAGCCAAACAGGCCTTGGATGCTTTTCGCAACGCGTTCGGGACGTTCCGCCAATTCCAAATCGCGGTGTTGGACATGCAATTGCCCGAATCTTCCGGGTTGGAGGTGGCTTCCACCTTGCTGGCGATCGATCCCAGCTTGAACATTGTGTTTATTACCGCTTATTCCAACTGGTCGATTCATGACATTTCCCGCCACCTCGGAGTGGCCAGCACCCAATTCATGTTCATCAAGAAGCCCTTTGAATTACAGGAGGTGCTGCAGGCGCTGCTGTATATGCGTGAAAACATCCACCGGAACCTGTGGCAAATGGAGGCGGTGCGCAATCTCGTGAACTTCACGCGGGGGCACAAAGTCGGCTCGATGCAGTTGTTCGATGCCCTGCTCGAATTGAGAAGCTTCGAGCTGGTTCGGTCCCTCAGCTCCCAGCGGATACCGGAGATGATCCAGAAAAACGAGCGGGTACTGGAACTGGTGGAGGCCATCCTCCGGAAAAATAATGGCGTGCCGGAGGAGTCCTTCCTTTTGGAGGATTTGTTGGGAGATATGAAATTTGATGCCCGCGTATCCACTTTCAGCGAGCCTGCAACCTCGGCCCTATCGAAAATCCGGGGATACCGCAATTTGATCGGGATTGCCTTGAAATCCCTGATTGCCAATGCTCTCGAATATTCCACCGGGCCCGTCAACGTAACCATCCGTGAAACTGAAGAGGAGCAGATCGAATTCCTCGTGGAAGACAGAGGATCTGGAATATCCAAAGAGAATCTCAACCTGGTGTTCGAACCTGGGGTAACCCTTCAACAGAGTGAAAAAAAGACCGGTTTCGGGTTGGCAATGGTGAAGAAAGTCGTGATGGACCTGCACCATTCAGATCTGGCGGTCCGCTCCGTGCCCGGGCAGGGGACTTCCATTCGTTTCACATTACCGGCCGCGGCTTGATTGTGGGGCTTGATCGTGGGCCGGCAACGGTTGAATGGACTTCCATCTTTCCCAAACTCCATTCTTTTCATGAACGATGAATGAATTCAATGTATTGATCATCGATGACGATCCGAAAATCCTGGAGGCGTACCAATCGATCCTTACTCCTTCAGGAGTGAAAGTTGGTCAGAAGCTGAACATATTCGAGGATCAATCTTATTGCGATGAACACGGGGATATTCAGAACGGCGAAAAAACGAAATTCCAGACCACAACGGTTCAGCAAGGGTTGGAGGGTGTCGAAGCCGTTTCCTCAGCGATTGCTGAAGGATCCCCCTATGCCCTGGTTTTCATCGATATGCGGATGCAACACGGCATCGACGGGCTGGAAACCGCGCAAAGGATTTTAGCACTCGACCCACAAATCGAGATTGCCATTGTCACCGCCTTTGCGGATAAATCCCTCCAGGAAATGGACCAGAAATTGGGAGAGAATAGATTTCTCCTGCTGAAAAAACCTTTTGATCGCGACGAGTTGATGCAAATGGCCCAATTCCTGACTTTTCGCTGGAAGTTGGCCCAAATCAACCGGGCCTATGAACGGTTCGTCCCCAAGCAAATGTTAAAAATGATGGACAAGAAAAGCATCCTGGAAGTCAAAATAGGGGATCATGTCAACAAATATTTATCCATTCTATTTGCTGATATCCGGTCGTTCACCAATCTCTCCGAGACGCTCTCTCCAAAAGAAAATTTCAATTTCTTAAATTCCTACCTCGGAAAAATGGGGCCGATAATACGAAAGCACCAGGGCGTTATAGACAAGTACATCGGGGACGCGATCATGGGGATATTCGATGCTAGACCTGATCATGCCGTCGATGCCGCCATATCCATGCGGAATAGATTATTTGAGTATAACCAGGGACGGAAAAGAGCGGGATATTCACCTATCGACATCGGAATTGGCATTAATACCGGTGATGTCATGTTAGGAACCCTTGGCGAAGGTCAACGCATGGATAGCTCCGTGGTGAGCGATGCGGTGAACATCGCATCCCGCATTGAAAGCCTCACAAAACGGTACGGGGTTGGGATTCTCATTAGCGAAAACACGTTTGGCAGCCTAAGCGATCCCACCCGATACCTCGCCAGGATCATCGATCGGGTGACGTTCAAGGGAATCACGAAATCGGTGGTGATTCATGAGATTTTCGATGCGGATCCCGCTGACGTAAAAGAAGCGAAACAAGCCACCAGAACGAAATTCGACGAAGCGATTGTCCTCTATCATTCCAACCAATTCACCGCGGCCCAGAAGATGTTTCGGGAGATTTATGCTCTCAGCCCGAAGGATCGAATCGTTCAGCACTATCTCAAGCGCCGTCTGGTTTCCGGCAAAAATGATGGGGAAAATGAAGGCGAGTCGATTCTCTATGTTTGACTTGCACCCTGCCGTTTCGACCCTCCGCCACTAACCCGGGCCAGGAACCAGCGCTGGAGTCACATCGCCGGCCGTGGCTTGATCGCGGGTCTTGACCGTGGGCCGGCTAGATGCCCTCGGCCTTCATATGGCGCCACAGGGTCATCCGGCTTACTCCGAATTGCCTTGCGACTTCACTCCGGTTACCTCCGCAGCGTTCGAGCGCCGCGAGGATGGTGTCCCGATTTAATTGTGAGGGCCGGGCAAAAGTTTCGGGATGGCCGGCGATGCTTCCGGAAGGACCTGAAGAGGGGATTGTCAACTGGGAACCGGCGCCTGGAACGGCAAACTCTCCTCCTCCTGCATTGACAACAGCCTCCCTCAATTCGCGGGGCAAGTGATCCAATGTGATGCGATCGCCATCGCTCATGGCTGCGATATAAGCGCAAAAATTTTGCAATTCGCGGACATTGCCCGGCCATTCATGCAGCCGAATCACGGTAAGCACATCCGGACCGATTGCAGGAAGCTTCGACCCGGCCTTTTTCTTTGCCAGTTCAGCCTGCAGAAAATGCTGAAACAGAAGGACTGCATCGCCGCCGCGGTCCCGCAGAGGCGGGAGTTCCAGGGGGATCACGTGCAGCCGGTAGAACAGGTCTTCGCGAAACCGGCCCTCCTGCACAGCCTGCCGCAATGGACTGTGGGAGGCCGAAACGATCAAGGTGTCGAATCGCACCGGTTTGGTCGCACCGAGGGGAAGATATTCCCGCTCCTGGAGCACCCGCAGCAATTTGGCCTGAATGGGCAGCGGAATTTCCGCCACCTCGTCGAGAAACAGGGTGCCGCCATCCGCCTCGCTCAATAGTCCGGGTTGATCGCGCACGGCCCCCGTGAAGGCCCCTTTGTGGTGGCCGAACAGTTGTGACTCCAGCATGGTTTCGGAGAGATTGGCGCAGTTCAGCGCGACGAAAGTGTGGGTGGAGCGCGGGCTTTCCCGATGCATCGCTTGCGCCACGAGTTCCTTGCCAGCGCCCGTTTCACCGGAAATGAAAACCGGTACATCCTGCAATGCAACACGGGCGATTTGCTCCCATAAGCGTTGCATGCCGGGATCGCCGCTGAGGATGCCATGAAATTCCTTGAGCGGGGACAGCCCCTCTCCCCCTGCGGCCGATTCCGGGGAGGAGGCCGAAGCGTTGCTTTCCGGCCCGGGTTTATTTTCCATTTCCCTGGCGAAGGTAATCATTACGGGCTTATAGGCTTCCACCACCTGACGACAAAAAAAATCCGATTGATTGGGCTGCAACAAGAGGACAGCCAGCCGGCCCAGGGACGATTCGACGTCCCCGGTGGCGATGCGGAAGATTTTCAGGGGCAGGCGGTTGTTTCGGGCCCGTGAAATGTCCTGGTCGGATTCCAACAGTCCGCACCCGTACAGGAATTTCAACGCTCCCGATCTTTCTTCCCGGACGAGTGAGGATGAAAGGGCTCCCGTAAGATCGTTGAATTCCAGGCACAAATTCTGAAGACTTCCTGTATGGGTCTTTCCACTGAAAGCCTCATTAACCGTTTTTTCAGCATTGCGCCGAAGGTGGCTCATGACCTGACTCATTTCCTGGCGCCGTGACCATTGACCGGCCAGGGAATGGGCCAGTTGCAACACCTCGTCCGGGGAAAAGGGCTTTTCCAGGTAATACAGGTGATCGGGCCGCCCCAGTTGCTCGATGAAGTTCTCGAAGGGATGCTCCGAATAAGCCGTGCAAATGACGATCTGCAACTCGGAGTCGATGGCCCGCATCCGCTTGGCCGTTTCCAGCCCGTCGATTCCGGGAGGCATTTGGACGTCGAGAAAGACAGCTTGAATCGGCCTGTTCTCCCGATGCAATGCCTCAACAATCCGCACTGCCTCTTCGCCTTGGTTTGCCGTTACCAGGGTGAAGTTCTTTCTTGCCGCAGGCGCTTCCTCATGGGATTGGGGGCCGTCGAACAGCCTATTGGGGGCGGGGCTTTGTGGCCCGGAAAAGATGTTCTTGTAAGCGGATAGCATCTCTTCCTGGTCATCGACCGCCAGGATAATCGCCTCGTTCATGAATGTTCCATCATCTAATCCGGCCCGATGAAGCCTGTTTCTTCCCCCCCAGCCCGGCCCCTGAGTCGGATATTTCCTTTACTTTGCCCATCCCACCCCACACGGGTGGGTTTGATACGGTTGATGTTACACCCTCGTTACAGGTGTTGTCACTATGTTACATACCGTTATTCTGTGATTCATCAATAATTACAATGGCTAACACCGTGGCACGGTGATTGCGATAAGGAGAAGTGAAGGGCCGGGAAGCATCAAGTACTGTTTCCGGTCATGGTTGCGGAGGACCGGCGCCGATAACAATCGGCTCCCCTTCGCCACACAATCAAAACAGGCAAACTTGCCTAAAATTGGAGTTGAACAAATGAAGAACACTATCAAAACGCTGGTCGCCGTTTTCTCTCTCTTTATGATCGCCGCCAACGGAATGGCCTTCGCCGCCGGCGGAAGAATCGCGAGTGGTGGGACCGTCAGCGACAGCGCCACGGTGAGCTTGAACGTCGGCCTTTTCGCCACCATCGTCGGTCTGGATGACTTCGCCCTGGCCACCTCGGACGCCGATGGTTCGGAAAACGCCATCTACTCCGGTTCGGATGCCTTCACGGTGAAATCCAACGGGCAGATCAGCGTGACCCTGACCGGTGCGGATCTGGTGAATGGGGCGAACGTGATCACACCGTCCTACGCCTTGGACAGCGCCGGCCTGACCTTCGACACGGGCGCGGGCGTTCACAATTCCAGCCACACGGTATCCGCCTCGGCGACCCTGGGAGACGTTTCCGACCAGGAAGCAGGCGCCTATTCCGGTGATATCACCATCACCGTGTCGGCACTGTAATCCACTGTCTTTTCCCCCCGAGCCCGTACGGTGATTCATTTGCAATCCCGTATGGGCTGTTTTTTCACTCTCCAACCCCGAATCGGACATGAATAAATTATCACGAAAATCCCGCATCGTTTTCCGGGTGATCATGCTCTGGTGGATGGCGTCCTTGATGATTTTGGCAATGGCCAACATCGGGAAAGGGGCGGAATTGTCCGTATCCCCAATGCTGATTGAAATAGAGCAGCGGCCCAACAGCGAGCACGCTTTTTCCTTTTCGGTTCACGCCAAGAGCAGCGGGGAAATAAAACTCACCCCTTTCGGCATGGCGCAACAGGAATCCGGTCACATGGAGTTTTTCGCCGCTTCTCCCGGCAAGCGAGAGTCCAAGGGCCCCTTCGTGTTGCTGGAAAAATCCAACCTGAACATTACGGCCAACAGGCCGGTGGTGGTGAAAGGGAAAGTCGTCCTGCCGCGGCGGGTCAGGGGTACGAAATTATTCGCAGTGATGGTGGAGGAAGGCGAAAGCGAATCCAAGGCCAACGGCATCCGGATCAATGTCCGCTATGCCGTCATTATCAAGGTGAAAATTGCCGGCAAACATGTCCGTGAACGGGGACAGTTCGACGGCATCCGGATCGAAAAGGTGAACGGCAAACCAATGATCTCCGGCGTTCTCAGCAATGTTTCGCTTCAGGATTATCGGGTACGCTCCCACCTGCAATTGCGCGATGGGAACAACAGGTTGCTGGAGCGAATCGAACTCAAATCGGCGGCAACCTGGAAGAATGGAGATGAACGATCGCTGGTATTTCCCGGCGCCAAGGTGCGCCTGATGGGCCGGCTGGAAAAAGTGACGCGGCCCGGAAGCTACAGGATGCGCATCGTCAACCGGCTCGGCCGGCGCGGCCAGGTGGTGGTGAGCGGTGAAATCGAAATCAAGCCGGAGCATCTTGCGGAAGCTCTCCCGCCCAGCGTGGTTTCTCGCAATCCAAATCCGGTGCGGGTAACGCCCAATCCGATCCGGATAAAATGGCGCAAGGATCGCACTGCGTTTTCCGTGCTCACCCTCGTCAACACGCAGGTTAAGGCGGTCCTGGTGCGGCTGCCCTCCGGCCCAACCGATGGGAATCGAACAGGCGGATATACCTTTGTCCCGCGCGAGGTGCGGCTGGCAGGTAAAGGTCGCGGACGGGTCATTCTCAAACAAAAGCAGGTTGGATCGATGGTGAATGCGCAACAAACCTTCACTGCCGAGGTTGTGGATGAAAGCGGTGTTTCCACCCCACTGGAAATCCGGACCGTCAGCGGTCAAGGCGCCACGGCTCATTACCCGAATTCGCCGAAACATCGAATTTCGCTGAAAAACGGCCAGGGATGAGTTGAGATGAAAACCGCCTTCAGAAAAATGATGCTGGCGGGGCTGACGGCCGGTCTGCTGGCCTCCTGTTCCGCTTCCGATTCTCCCCCCCTCGGCATGTGGGAGGGGAAGAGCCTGTTCGATCAAGGAAAATACCGGCAGGCCCTCGCGGCATTCGAGGGGATTTACCGTGACCATCCCCAGGAGCAGGAATTGGCCTGGCAGTACATCCTGAAATCACGGCGCGCGCTGGAAGCTGTTTCGAACGGCTCGCACCCTGTCGTGACCGCGGCAAGCGAGACCGGCAAGACGGAATTCGTATGTAGCGACAAAGAAAGCGAGCCCTCGCAAAATCGAGAGCAGCCTTTGGTTTCCGCATTGTTCGTGGAAGCCGATCTGCGTGAAGCGCTGCTGGAATTGAGCATTCAGAGCGAGGTCACCATTATACCGGATGAGACGGTGCAGGGATTGATTTCGGCCAACATTAAAAATCAGCTCTTGGAAAAAAGTCTGGAGATGATTCTATCTCCCGGAAATTTCAGCTTTCGGAGGATCGATGAATTCTATCTGATCGGCGAGGGTACGCCGGAGAATCCCTCTTTTCATCTGTTGTCCGAAACCTGCCTGTACAAACCTGTCCATCTCAGCCCAAAGGAAGTCCACGAATTAATCTCCCCATACTATCGCCGCTTCATAACCCTCCACGAGAAACGTGGACTGCTGACGGTCGTGGCGCCCACGTCGGTTCAGCGGCGAATTCAAAAAGACGTGTTGACGATTGACCGGCAACCGCCTCAGGTTCTGCTGGAGATGACCATTCTCGAAATCACCCAAAAAGGCCGTAAATTCCTGGGCATCGATTGGTCGGGTGGGCAAAGTCCTTCCGAAGAATCCAGCGGGTTTGGTTCATCATGGCAAGTCAGCGGAAATGGTGGAGGTCTCGGACTGCAATACAAAATGGCCAACCTGCTGACGAAGGAATTCGCGGCGTCGGTCAAATGGCTCAGCCGGAAGGGCGATGCATCGCTCAAGGCCACACCCAGCATCGTCACACTCGATGGCCGCATGGCCACCTTCTCTTCCATCCATGAATCCTGGATCGATCTGACCCCGAACGATGAAACCCGCAAGAATGAGAGTGTGCGCTTCGGGGTGGAGTTGAAGATCATCCCCCACATCGCAGAGACCAACGAAGTCGTGTTGAATATCCTCACGGCTCGGGTGAGCGATCTTACCACCAGCGACAAAGGATTCCCTGAAATCGTATCCCATTCGATTTCCAACACCGTCCGCATCAGGGAAGGGGAATCTATTATCCTGGGTGGACTTTTGCAAAAGAAACGGCGCTTCCAGATTACGAAAGTGCCGGTACTGGGGGATATCCCCTTGCTCGGTGTATTCTTCCGTGAAGAAAAGTCGCAAATCCTGGAAACCGAAATCCTGATCGTGATTCGCCCTAAGATCCTGTCAAGCAAGCCAATCATTTTGAGGGCGCGGGAATCTGCGCCCTTTGGCTCCATTCCAACTGCTCACCCTTCCGAGGGGGATCCGGGCCAGGCCACCAACCCGACGGAATAAATGCACGAAGGGTGGGGGGCAACAGGATCGTCCGGCGGCTGCGAACACGTCCCAGCGGCAAAGTCGAAGTTTTCGCCGATAATCCTGCCTGCAAATCCTTTCGGTATCCGCGGGGCGATAAAAGCGTAAGTGAGTTAGGCCGCATTAGTCTGGGTGGATCGCCACCTGTAGCCCCCGCATTACCGGTTTTAGCTGGAATCTCTTCGGACCAACTCACGAGTGGTACAAAAACGGGGGGCAGGTCAAAACCCTCCCCGGCAATCGCCGAAAAGGGTTCACAAATCCCTGTAATCACACAACATCTTGAAATAGCAGGAGGGAGACTTGAACTCCCGACCTCGCGATTATGAATCGCTTAATTTTTTAATCCATCTCGTTGGAATTATTAGGTAAAATTGTTTCATATGATTGATATTATGACAATTATTTTGTTTTGAGAAGAAAAACACGAAAATTTACGTGATATCAAACTCGACTTTTTGTTAGTTATACGTTAGTTATATGAATAAAATATTTCTCCGGCTCCCATGAAAAAAAAACTGACAGATCGGATTGTTAAGGCACTCAAGCCTCCACAGGAGGGAAAGGATCAATATTGGGATAAAGATGCCGAGCTAGGCCTTAATGTCTACAGTTCAGGAAAAAAGTCGTGGATCGTGATGTACCGGGTCGGAGGTAAACAGAAAAGCAAAAAACTTGGTGTCTATCCAACAATGAAAATGGCAGAAGCCAAAAGAGAGGCAAGGGATATTCTGAATTCTGCGCAAAAAGGGTTGGATTTAGTTTACGAGCGGAAAAAAACAAAGAGGCTTGATGGGAAGACTTTTAAGGCAATCTCCAATGAATATCTTGAAAAACATGCCAAGCCTAAAAAGCGACAGTGGAAAGCGGACGAGAGACTGATTAAAAAAGAATTGCTTCCAGCCTGGGGGAGACTCCGAGCCACCGACATTAAAAAACGTGATGTAATTGCTTTACTAGATGGTGTTGTATCCAGAGGCGCTCCAATTCAGGCGAACCGTATTCACTCATTGATTAGCGTAATTTTTAACTGGGCGATTAGCCGTGACATGTTGGAGGTAAATCCATGTCATGGGATAAAAAAACTCTCAAAGGAAAATGAACGAGAGAGAGTCCTGACAGAGGAGGAAATCAGATCGGTTTGGATCGCTTTTGATGAGCAAGGAGCCCATGTAGGGGCAATTTTTAAACTCATGCTTCTTTTGGCTCAACGGCGCTGGGAAATTTCCCATATGCGGTTCCGGGATATTGATGAAAAAGGCAAATGGTGGACGATCCCGGGGGAGTTTGTAAAAAATGGACATTTTCATCGAGTGCCATTATGCGTCACGGCCAAGGAAATCATTTCTTCTCTTCCAGAAAAGAAAAAGGATCAGGTTTGGGTGTTTCCTAGCCCGACAAGGGAGAACCAGCACATAGCTAATGTCCAAAAGGCAGCTCAACGAGTAAAAGAATTATCGGGGATCCAAGATTTTTGGCTCCATGATCTCAGGCGAACCGCTACTAGCCATATGGCATCCGCAGGCATTCCTGGGCCGGTACTATCAAAAGTTCTTAATCACGTTGAAGCAGGTGTTACTCGTCTTTATGACAGATATTCCTACGATCTGGAGAAGATGAATGCACTTGAGACTTGGGAAAACAAACTCTTAACCATACTCGATCCTATTCATGCTCCGAAAACCAATGAAGAGGCCTGGGCTTTTTGGCTAAAAAACGGGGTAAGGATTATGGAAAATTATGCAAAAGAAATGCAGGATGGAAAATATCAGTAAATTTCCCGCCCCGGCATCATGCCAAAGCGGGCTGTGACCTACTTCCGTGGAGATGGGGGAGATCAAACCCCCTGGAAAGGATCTGAACCCTTCAGCCTATTTCATGCCTGACTTGTTGGAGATTTCTTCCCGCCAGACACTCGAAGAATAAAAGGTCACCACCCGCCTTGCGGAAACCTCAAACTCCTCCAAGGTTTTCGGGTTGCGCCCAACCCTCGATTTCTTTTCCCGCACCTTCCACTGCCCAAAGCCGCTGATGAGTACCGGCTCGCCATCGGCAAGGTTGTCCTTGTTTATGGACAAGAGCTGCTCGACCTGGAGGCTGGCTTCCTCAAAGCACGATGTAAAGTAAAACGTTTTGAAAATTATTCACTCCCAACGTGGAATGAATCCATGTCCTTGCTCCAGCCACGAATGACTGCGTCTATTGCCTCGTCATCGACGAAATTCCCACCAATGTCTTTGACCTTCTGCTCGATCTCTTTCACCACCACTGGCCGAATGAATTGAGGAATCTTTTCCACTCGTGACCTCGCTCCAGCACTCCATTCGAGTTCACTCGGCGACCGGGGGGTACCCTGTTCCCAATTCTTGTACTTACCTTCAACCACATCAACAGTTACACGTTCGGCACCGCATTTTCTGGCCCAATGCTCGACCCGGCATTTCGTCATCTGACGCATAAATCCAGGGGGGATTCGCTCCAACTTATCCAACGCATCTTGATCCCATTCTAGTATCAAACTTGCTGATCTAGTGATGTTCTTTAGCTCTTCTCCTGTTAACATCCGAAATTCATCAAAGTGACAAGATGGACAATGATCGGGTTTGCTGCCAAATGTGACAAGTCCGCATAAGCCACACTCAAATGATCCCTCATCGATTGTCACGGTATCCGCTGTCTTCCCCTTTCGATCTTCCGGGGCACTGAATTCTTGCGAGGCGTTTTCCTGAGAGGCAGCGAACATTTTCTTCCTTGAATCGATTAAGGCGGCCTCGGCGACTCCCAACGTAATTTCGGCAAAACCGTTTTCCTTGGCATACTCTTCTACGGTATTCCTTGCTGCTTTTCGCATGAAGCCTTCCGGAACACGTTCCAATCGTCTGATGGCATCGTCAGTCCAGATCATTATCCTCACCGTGGCTGTTGCAGCGTTACCGAAGCCAGTTCTTCAAACACTTGTAAGTTGGAAATCACCCTATGGGCCCCATGGAAGGCGTGCGATAACGTCAGGTGGGCCGTGGCGGTATCCCTCGCTACGGACTACGATCCGTGCGCCGCTGTCGGTTTCCAGAGGGTAGCGGGCGGAAATGTCGGCGATGCCATCGTTTCGGATCAGCTGCCAGTCGGCCCCACCCGGCAACAACTTACCCTGGATTCTGCCGTAAAAAGTACCACCCAGGATGGCGATCATGCGCCGCTGGCCCTCGGAGGTCTTTCCCAACTCCGTTACTTCGGCCAGATCGGCCTCGATGTGCATCAACGATGTGACAAGGGTTTCTGCCATGGCGTTTTCGAATTTGGTTGTTGCGATATAATATTGTTGTGACCGTTGGGATGTCCTGGCAACCCTCACCGGCACCCATCAGGCGCGAGTAGCCCACCACATCAGTGCAAAGGATGGCGGTCAACTTGCGTTGGACGTCGGATGGGGCCATGGCGCCCTTCCCCCAGAGAAGGCATGAAACGAAATTTCGGTGTGGAGGGTAGTCTATTTGATCGGGTGGGAATTTCCAACAGGGAACGAAGAACGCAGCATCTGAAATAGGAAAGAGAAGCACATCCAACAAACACCCACCCCGGCATCCTCCCAAAGCGGGCTGTGACCTACTTCCATAGGGATGAATCGGTGAAATAAAAGTTCGACGGGAAGAGTCGAACTCGATCCGGTAGTATTCACTGCAATATCAGCAACTTATCATTCCTAACAGTCACTTGTGTGCTACACACCGCGTGACAGTATCACACGGTATGCCCAACTATCAAACAGGTTTGTGTAGCAGGGTGTATGACAAAAATGGGAGTGATAAGGCTTCTGGTCGCCCCCTGTGGTGGAACCCCGGGAAAAGGGATTCCAGCATCCTTCACCAATCCAGAAAGAAGCCACTCCAACAATTTCTTGGTAGTGGCTTCTGGGTTCGTGGTAAAAATGTCATGGAATTTGTTCAACGCTTATTGGCAGGTCATTTTAGATCGAACCTGCCGATAAGCGAAGGTTAGAGGTTGGTCTCCAGGCCGTTGCTGAATGGACCCAATGAGGATTGCAGCCTGGCGAAGCGTGCGGCAGGAAGGCCCATGGAATTTCTGCGGAACCCACCGAAAGGAGACCAGCATGAACGAACACGGCATTGAAACCAACCATCGACCCTGGGGTCACTACGTCGTCCTTGCGGACAAATCCGATCACAAGGTCAAGCGCATCGTCGTGGATCCCGGCCAGCGCTTGAGCCTCCAGCGCCACGAAAGGCGTAGCGAGCACTGGTTCGCCGTTTCAGGGCGGGCCGTCGTCACGCGGGACGATGAGGAGATCCCGTTTGCCCCGGGCGATGCCGTGGACATTCCCCAGGGCGCATGGCACCGCATCCGCAACCCAGGCGAGGTGCCTTTCGTTTTCATCGAGATTCAGCGGGGCGACTACTTCGGTGAGGACGACATCGAACGGCGCGAGGACGACTACGGAAGGAGCTGATTCAAAATCCGAGCGCACCCGGCCCCCATGGAGCAATATTCCACCATAGACAAGGGGTGCCGGATAAATTCCACGGCGGAGGGGACATCCCCTCAGAAGGTGAAGAGATGAAAATCGCGATGTTATCGCCGATCGCTTGGCGAACCCCCCCTCAGCACTATGGACCCTGGGAAAGCGTGGTCTCAGTGCTGACGGAAGGATTGGTGCGCCGGGGCGTTGCGGTGACCTTGTTTGCCACGAAAGATTCTCTGACGCAGGCAGAACTTAGAGGTGTATGTCGATCCGGCTATGAAGAAGACAGCAGCATCATCCCCAAGGTCTGGGAGTGCCTGCATATAGCCGAGGTCTTTGAGCACGCCCGGGAATTCGATCTCATCCACAACCATTTCGACTTCCTGCCGCTTACCTACACCGCATTGGTCGCGACGCCGGTTCTCACGACGATCCACGGGTTCTCCTCGCCGGAAATTTTGCCGATTTACGAAAAATACAACGGCAAGACCCATTATGTGTCGATCAGCGATGCAGATCGGAGCGAGAGGTTGAACTATCTGCGGACAATCCATCACGGTGTTGAACTTGAACAGTTTGACTTCAACCCCAGTCCCAACGACTATCTTCTTTTCTTCGGGCGAATACACCCGGATAAAGGAACCCGGGAAGCCATTGAAGTTGCCAGACGCTCAGGGCAAAAATTGATTATCGCCGGCATCATCCAGGACCAGGATTATTTTGATACTCATGTAAAACCTCATATCGATGACAATCAGGTTCAGTACATCGGAAGCGTCGGGCCGGCCGAACGAAATCGCATGCTGCGCCAAGCCTATGCCCTGCTCCACCCGATTTATTTTGAGGAACCCTTTGGACTGTCTGTGGTGGAGTCGATGGCCTGCGGCACTCCGGTAATTGCCTTTAATCGAGGTTCGATGCCTGAACTGATCACGTCGGGGACCAACGGTTTTCTGGTGCGGGACGTCGATGGCGCCGTGGAGGCAGTTGCACAGATCGGATCAATAGAGCGGGCAGAGTGCCGCAAGTCGGTTGAAAAGCGGTTTTCGTCCGAGCGTATGGTTGACGAGTATCTTTCTGTTTACCGCGAGATCTTGAGAGGAGCGGGAGGGCTTGACAGGCTGACTCCTGCATCGTAACACCGATGCGGGACACAACGGAGCAAAAGTCGTGGTGGAAAAACACGCTGGCATTGTTCGCCGATATGAGAAGAATCCCATTTTGACCAAAGAGGATATTCCCTACCCGGTCGCAACGGTGCACAACGCAGGGGCTTGCAAGTTCCAGGACCGTTACATATTGCTCTTTCGGTCGCATCGCCTGAACGGGCGCTCGATCATTGGCTGTGCCGAGAGCGTTGATGGTTTTTCCTTTGTCGTACACCCTCAACCGTTTCTCGAACCGGCAACAGAAGGGGTTTTTGCCGAGTACGAGGAATATGGGGTGGAGGATATGCGCATTTCCCCCTGTGAAGGTGAGTACCTGCTGACTTACAGCGCCTATTCAAGATACGGCGTTAGAATTGGCCTGGCTCGAACCCGGGATTTTGATATGGTCGAGCGGATTGCTTTCATTTCCCAGCCGGATATGCGCAATACCGTGATTTTCCCGAGAAAATTCGACGGTCACTACGTTCGCCTCGACCGGCCCCACTCGGAAATCAACCCGTGGCCTATTTGCATCTCCTATTCCCCGGATTTGATCCACTGGGGAAATTCCCGTGTCATTATGAACCCTATGAAATACCATTGGGATGAGATGAAGATTGGGCCAGGGGCACCCCCTATTCCCAGCAAAAAAGGCTGGATACACATCTACCACGGGGTTTTTCAAACAATGGGAGGGGCAGTCTACCGCCTGGGGGTTGCCCTTCACGACCTGGATAACCCGGAGCGCATCCTTGGCGTGGCCGATGAATGGATCCTTGAACCTGCTGCTCCCTGGGAGCGAACAGGTTATGTACCGAATGTGGTGTTTAGCTGCGGAGCAATCCCGGAAGATGACGGAACGGTAAAAATTTATTGGGGAGGCGCCGATACGGTAATGTGTGCCGGGACAGCTTCTATAGCTGATCTCGCGGACATGTGCTTGACTCGCGCGAGAGAGCCTCTATAGGGAAATCCAATTGGGCTCCCAGATAGTCAATGGGGGATAATCAGTTAATAAAGCGTGAGGCTTTACCCTTCGCTCATCCGCGGAAAAGGAAGTCACAGCATGCATAATGTTACGGTCATAGCTAGGCGGCGAGAGGAAGTCTTTCACATTGATTCATCACGTGTGATCACCAAACCTTTTTTCCCCGGCGGAGAAGATCGTATTCGAAATGTTATCAACCGCGTACTCAGTATGTCGGACATTGATTCCGAGCATGTTTTAGAAGGGATCAAACGGAATTTTGATAACAGGCACAAAGATATTTGGGGCGACTTCGAAATAAATTTCCAACATGTATCCCGGTTTATGCCCCCGGAAAATAAAATTATTGACACTAAACGCCTGCTTATCGGAGCTTATTTTACCCATGAATATTCTATCCAGTCAGCTGCCTTCTTCAACCCTTCCATTGTTCCACATCCGGACCAAAGCGGACTCAAGCCAGGAGAACTTCGGTTCGTGATGAGTTTTCGTTCCACGGGCGAAGGACATCTCTCATCAATCGAGTTTCGCAGTGGCATTTTTAAGAAAGACAATTCTACCGTATTCGATCCTGTCAGCCGTTATGTGGAGCGAGCAGATATTGTTAAAAATCCAAATTACTATTTAGAAAACTTCCTTCGTAAGCTTGAAGAGATGGACTGGAAGAACATTTTTTCAGAAACGATTCTTTCACAGCTCAATGATGAATTCACATTTGAAGAATTGATGAAAGCCATCAACGAGTACGAAAGGCCAAAGAATCATCGGGTAGTAATTAAAAAGACCATTGACCATATGCTATGGCTTGCCCGCTCCAACTACGAAATCCGGTTTGATCCTGAGCGCAATCTTTCCGAACGAGTGATATTTCCGGTTTCGGAAAATGAAAGTAGTGGCATCGAAGACGCTCGCTTCGTTCGATTCGTAGATGACAATGGGGAAACAACCTATTATGCGACCTGTACTGCATTTGATGGCTGGAACATCCTGCCGCAGATTGTCGTCACCAAGGATTTTCTTCATTTCCGCATGATTACGCTCAACGGAGATTCCGCTAAAGACAAAGGAATGGCCCTCTTCCCACGAAGAATAAATGGGCGTTATGTGATGATCTCGCGGTTAGACGGCGAAAACATGTACATTTCAACTTCCGATAATGTCCATATTTGGAATGACGCCCAACGCCTACAGAAACCGGTTGACCCCTGGGAGTTCATTCAGATCGGGAATTGCGGCTCACCCATCGAAACCCCCGAAGGATGGCTCCTCCTCACCCATGGCGTCGGTCCCATGCGGCAGTACTTTATCGGGGCTATCTTGTTGGATCTGGACAGACCAAACCGGGTGATTGGAAAGCTAAGGGACCCATTACTAATTCCCAATCGGGATGAGCGGGAAGGCTATGTTCCGAATGTGGTCTACAGTTGCGGTTCGATCATTCATAACGAAGAACTCATCATTCCCTATGCAATGTCGGACCAGGCATCGACCATCGCGGTGGTCCCTATCGGAGATCTGCTTTCCGCGCTAAAATCATCTTGAGTCCTTGCGACTTGCTGTCCTCCAGTAGACTTGGATAGGGCGGGCAAGCGGTGACACAACCAAGCGTGGCTCCGGCGACTTCATTTAGGTGCACGGATTTCTCCCATCGCCTGCATCGAGAGGCCCTTTTCCCCCTTCCCCATGTTGCGAATTCAGAGCTACCGATGGAAAATCAGGAGTTTAGTGGAGCAACGGTTATTTTTTGTGAACCAATCTAATTTGACTCCCCGGGTATAAAGGGGGCCCATATTATTAATATTACCGAAATCCCATCCACCTACAAACTTGCACTGATCGGAAACTACCTTCCACGGCGGTGCGGCATCGCCACCTTCACGACTGATTTAGCGGAGGCGCTGGCCCGGGAAGATCAAGCGCAAATTGACGAGGTTATTGCGGTCGCTATGACCGATATTCAGAAAGAATATCCGTATCCGGAACGTGTGAAATTTTCGGTTTCGGCGAATGTCCAGGCAGAGTATTTGCGCGCCGCGGAATTCTTAAACACGACGCACCACGATGCCGTAATTCTTCAGCACGAATATGGGATTTTCGGTGGTGAGGCTGGCGCCTACATCTTACACCTTGTCGGAAACCTCAGGTCTCCCCTGATTACAACCCTTCATACGGTTTTGCTCAAGCCCAGTGAAAGCCAGAAGCGAGTCCTGCTGGAATTGGCTGACTGTTCGCAATACCTCACTGTCATGAGCCGCAAAGCTGAACTTATCTTGCAAGACGTGTATGGCCTGCCTCCTGAGAAAGTGAAATTCATTCCCCACGGAATTCCCGACCTGCCACTGCAGTCCCCCGACAAAATGAAGGTGAAGCTTGGATTTGAAGGCCACAAGGTGATGCTCACCTTCGGGCTGCTGAGTCCGAACAAGGGTGTGGAAGACATGATTCAGGCAATGCCGGATATTGTCTCAGAGCATCCCGATGCTATTTACGTGATCCTTGGTGAAACACACCCGGATATCAAGCGGGAACAGGGCGAAGACTATCGGCTCAAGCTCCAGTACATATCCAAAGAATTGGGGTTGGATGGTTGCGTCTTGTTTCACAACCAATTTGTTGATCTGCAGGATCTTGTTGAGTACCTGCTGGCATCAGATATATACGTGTCTCCCTACACCCAGCCTGAACAAATAACCTCTGGGACGCTTGCCTATTCCTTTGGCGCTGGGAATACTGTTGTTTCCACTCCTTACTGGTATGCCGAGGAGCTACTCGAAGACGGACGCGGCTGCCTCGTTCCATTTGGAAATTCAGAAGACCTAAGCAAGGCGATTAGCCGGCTCCTTTCAAACGACGCGGAACGGGAGGCCATGCGAACCGCAGCCTACCATTTCAGTCGCTCCATGATTTGGAAGCAAGTCGCCCGCGACTACCTGGGTCTTGTGGATGAGATTATTGCAACAAGAAAGGTTCCAAGGAAAAGAATCTTCGAAATCGTTGAAAAGCGCCCCCCCGCACAGAAATTGCTCGACGTGGTCCCGGAAATCAACTTGGGGCATATGCTGGTGCTCACAGACGATACTGGCATACTTCAGCATGCCACCTACGACATCCCCAACAGGAGGGAAGGGTACTGTACCGATGACAACGCCCGTGCGCTGATCGTGGCCTGTGACTACTATCGCTTGAGAAAAGATGAATCCGTCATTCCCCTGATCAAGAGATATCTTGCGTTTGTCCTGGATGCGTTTGATTCGTCAACCGGATTTTTCCGCAATTTTATGTCTTACGACCGCAGATGGCTGAATGAAAAAGGAAGTGAAGACTGCCATGGCCGGTCCCTATGGAGCCTCGGCTTCACTGCGCGTTACGCCGCAAATAATCTGATTTCGTCGATGGCACTTGAACTGATGGAACGGGCACTCCCCGCCACGGAGAAAATGACGTCCCCACGTGCTTGGGCGTTCAGCATCCTCGGCACATATCACTACCTCCGCCACAATCCGGATCATGAATCTGCCCGACGTGTGCTGGAGGCACTTTCAAGTGAATTGCTGCGGCGATTCGAGGCCAATGCTTCAAAGGACTGGATCTGGTTGGAGGACACGGTTAACTATTCCAACGCGAAGCTTTCCCACGCGCTGATGGTTGCAGGTTCTCTGCTGAACAATCAGCCGATGTACGAAAAAGGAATCGCCGTGCTCACTTGGCTGCTGAGCCATCAAACAGCTTCTGATGGCAACCTTTCGATCATCGGCAACAGTGGATGGCTAGAGCGGGGCGGAAAGAAAGCCCAATTCGACCAACAGCCTGTGGAAGCCATGGGTTTGGTCTGGGCGTGTACTGCGGCCTACTGGCTGAGCGGCAAGGAAGAATGGCGGCGTGAAGCGGAGCGTTGTTTTTCCTGGTTCCTAGGCATGAATGATATTGAAGAAATGGTCTGCGACCTAAAAACGGGTGGGTGCTTCGACGGCCTTAGCGCTCACGGTATCAATCGTAACCAGGGAGCGGAGTCTACCCTTTCCTACTTACTGTCTGCTCAGGCCATGTATGAAATCGCGGGAAGGGATGTAGCCTCCATAAAAGGGAGCGTGTGACCTGCCTTACAAGCGGTACTTTCGCATCCCCTTGTCACCTATTTGCAGAGCCTCTCGGATTTACCTGTTCAACCGATTGATCTACCCTAGGTCTTTCCAATATCTTCCCGTTCGTTTTCGCCCTCTCCAGCCCAGCGTTGATCCGTTCCCTGATTATGGATCGCTCGAACTCCGCGAACACCCCGCACATCTGGAACATCGCCTTACCGGCTGGCGTGGTGGTATCCAGCCCCTGCTGTTGCAAATACAGGTCGATCCCGAGGGCGTGTAGTTCTTCAAGGCTCCATCTGGGGAATGTCGGGTAACAAAAATAGGAGAGTTCCTTGAACGTTAGCGCTTTCGGAAACCGAAATAGAACGCCTGTGGGTAGAGGTCAACTCAGCCAAAACCTAAGGCTTCTCCCGGCATTGGCGGCGCCATCACGGTGGCGATGTTTCTCAAGGAATTCGCCGGCGACATTGCGAGGGCCCACATGGAATGTTATGCATGGAGCGACGGTGGGCACCCGCTATTTCCCAAAGGGAGCAGCGGCGTGGGTGTGCGGCTGATGGTGGATTTGATAACCCGACTGGCTCAAGGGGAACTCGATGGCGGGAGTTGATGATTATACCAACAGCGACCTGATCTGGACGCCGGAAAAACTACATGGACGGCTGGGTGATGAAAACCTGGTGATCCTCGATACCAGACCGACTCATCTGGTGATGGAGGGCATCATTCCCGGCGCGACCCACTTTGATCATTACAGAGTATACTTGTCCAATACCCAGCCCGAACCCCTGAGTTTGTACAATGAAATGATGTGCTCCCTGATGGAAATGCGTGGGGTAGGCATGGATCGTACCGTGGTGGTTTACGAGGAGGATTCGGGCATGCGGGCGGCCCGTACTTTCTGGATGCTGGAATACTTTGGCCACACGGATGTGCATCTGCTCGACGGCGGCATGAAAGCTTGGCGCGCCGCGGGCTATGAGACCGTGCGGAAGATAAACACGCCTAAGGCTCATTCCCTGAGCATCACACTCCGCAGCGAATTATTCATGTCGGCCGATGACCTGAACGCCAAGTTGGGTGACAGCGACCTGGTCGTGCTGGATACCCGCAGCGACGATGAGTGGACAGGGAAAAACACGCGCGGCGGGCCCAGGGGCGGCACCATCCCTGGGGCGGTTCACCTGGAATGGACGAACTACCTGGATGAGGACGGCAAGTTCAAGAGCGCGGCGGAATTGACAGCTATGTTTGAGGGCGCGGGTGTGCTGCGCGACAAGGCCATCGTGCCCTTCTGACAAGGCGGCTACCGCTCTTCCCATGCCCATCTGGCCCTACGATTGCTGGGCTATGAAAGAATTCACAATTTCATTGGGTCATGGAAAGAGTGGGGGGGTCGGCAGGACTTGCCGATCGAGGTTCCCGAACAATAGGCGCGGCCAATTCAGCGCGAGACGAGATTCCCGAGCGGGTGCCCACCGCCGCAGCCGGGCGTGGTGGTGTCGACGCCCTGTTGATGAAAGTACAGGTCGATCCAAAAGGGGTTTCCCGGTCTTTTTTGCTTTGATCGCAGCTTTGCAAAACCCCTCGAATCGCCTTCAAATCCGCCTGTTTTTGTGTCATAATAACTTATGAGAAGGTAGCTTCCCGGAAATACCGAAAAGCCTTTTCATATCAAATAGCATGAGGGAGACTTGAACTCCCGACCTCGCGATTATGAAGGGGGAAGCGTATGAGTATCAGCAGAATTAATGGCTGTGATTACAAAGAGATGAGCCGATAACCTTGAGACCACGCGACCGGAATTGACGATCATGGAAGGGTGGGATTGGCACATGGGCAACGGCGGATACCAATTTTAAAATTCACCCCATTGCCATGACCTTGATGACCTCGAGGGTGGCCTGGCAGTCCCCAATCGCGCTGTGATCCCCACCCTGCAACCGGGTCTGGCTTCCGCTGAACCGGGTGAACTGCTGCATGGCACATTCCCACTCCAGGCTCAGGGGTTCGAGGCCGTTTGCCCTTTCACTCTGGGCGATCAACCTCCGGTCGAAGAGAGCGTTATAGGCGATTACACGCCTTCCTCGTAGCACTCCGGAGAAATTTCCATGGATTTCCCGAAATAGGGGAGCATCCGCCAACATTTCCATGGTGATTCCATTAACTTTGGAGGCCTGTGGATGAATCCAACCCTTCACCGGTTTGACCAGCGATTCGAGCAGAGTTTCACCTTCCACCCCCAGAATCCCGATTTGGATCACCTCGTCGTCACCCGCGAAGCCCGTGGTCTCCGTGTCTAGAATTGCCCACTGCCGTGAATTGGCCATAACGCTCAGTGCCCATTGGATCGATAATTCCCTTGACATGATCCCCTCTCCTCGCTGATAGGTTTCAAGCGATCCACGAATCAGGACGGACCCAACGTCCCATCCGGTTTTGACTCCTTACTTTTGGGCCCCAACCCCCATTTTTCCAATACCTCCGCCTTCTCCATCACCACCAAGTGCCCCTTGGCGCGGGTGATGCCCACGTAGAGCAACGTCTCCGCCGTGGCGGAGTGCATGCCCTCCAACCCGGTGAGAATGACCGCCGGGGCTTCCATGCCCTTGAAGCGATGGATGGTCTCCAGGATGACCTTGCCGGGCGAAGGTTCCAGGGCATTGGTAATGGCGAAGGCGCCGATGCTCCCCGTCCTGGGCAGCCCGACGGATTCCGGACGGCGGCCCAGCAGGATCGCGATGTCCTCCGCGGGAATCTGTCCCTCGCGGATCAGGCGATGCAGCACTTTTCCCAATTCGCGCTGGAGGTCGGCGGTCTCCGGCAGGGAGATGATCTCGGGGGGACGTCCCTCCGGGCCCTGGGGAATCAGGTTGTGGCCGGGTGAGAAGTGCTGAGCTAGGTAATGGATCTGGCGCGTATTGCGCAGGTTGGCGTTCAACTCGAAGACCGGCAGGTCGTCCAGGAAGTCCCCGCCGTGGCCATAGATCAATTGCCCGGGGTCCAGGAAGGCATAGAGAATGCCCTGATCCGGGTCGTTGAGACAGAGCCGCAGATTCGTCCACCAGTCCTCGGCAATGTCCTGGCCCTCGTCCACCACGATGGCGTCGAATTTCTCGAAGCCCGCATCCAGCGCATCCAGCAGCGCTTTGGGCAATACCTCTTTCCAATGGGCATCGTCGGGATGATCCGGCGGCCTGGAATCCACCGGCACCCCGCGGGCACGGGCGGCTTCCTCGCAGAGGGTGTGGAAGCGCTGAATGGTCAGGTTCTCGCTAATCCTGCTACTGGCCCTGAGATGCGCCTCGAGCGGAACGTTGTAGCAGGTGAGCAGGGTGCGGAACCCCTCGGCGGCGAGGCGCCTGGCCTTCTCCAGCGCCAGCAAGGTCTTGCCGGTGCCGGCCCCGCCATGGATGGCCGCCCGGCGGTGGCGCGCCAGAAAGTCCAGCAGGGAAAACTGTCCTTGCGATAGCCTGAGGATTTCCCGCTCCTCCTCCGCGATTTCGCGTCCCAGCGGGGTGCGCAATTCGAAGGAGCGGGCCAACAGGCGCCGCACGGCATCCATGCCGGAGGGGCCCAGGGGCTCGGTGGTGCTTATTCCCGTACCCTCCTGGCCCTGCCAGAAGTCGAAGATGGCTTCAATGCGGGGCGCGGGATCGTCCAGGTCCGCCCGGTCCAGCACGATCTCCGGCGGGGCGTCGGGCCGTAGCGGCACGTGCTCCTTCAGCACCCCGGGGAAGCAGACCGCGTGGGCCATGGGCAGCCGCCGCCCCTTCAGGGCGGGGAGGTCCTTCAGCTTGTGCAGCAGGGCGTACTTGCTTTTGCGGGCCTGTTCGAAGGGATCCTTGATGGTGTGGAATTCCCCCTGGACGTTGCGGCTGTACCACTTGCCCGGATCGGCCTCGTAGCGGATTTCCTCGCCTCCTTTCACCTCCAGCACCAGCACCCCCCGCTCCGGGTGGGCGATCACGAAGTCGGCTTCCCCGTCCCAGGCATTGGCGCCTGACTTCTTGGCCAGCCATGCCACCCCGTGATAGCCCGCGTAGTCCTCCGGCAGGGAGGCCGCCAGGGCGTCGTACACCCGCACCTCCGCCAGGAAGCGCGGGTCGCGGCGGATGGTGTCAGGGAGGGGGGATGGGGTGGAGGGATGGGGGCATGGGTAAACGCTATCAATGCAACCGTGTGTATTTAAAATTATTTCCCATGGATGTGTGGGCCAAGCATCTCTTGTAAGGGGGCATCCGCAATCCGAAATACGTCCTCCCAAAGAAGAACACCTCCAAAACCATCCTCTCTTTTTACCTCCACCAACCCTTTGTGATCTCCTCTGTCTTCGTGTTCTTGGGACATTAAGAAAACAGACTTTGTTGGACAACCGTTATTACTAAGAAGCTGTGACCAAGTGAGGTACTTCCTGATTTGGTTAGGACAAAGCCGGGCACGAATGGTTTTGCCTGCTGAGCGAATCCACCCTGATCTGGCAGGAGCCCGGCGGGCCAGAGGCTCCGGCGCGCATTCTCGCCTTCCGCGGCGGGCGGCCTGACGAGGAGGGTTCCAGTGCATTTAAAAATGGCGGCCAGAAGAAACCGGCGGGGCGCACGATTCCTCTGCTGGAGCGGCAGAGGTACTTCGACCGGGCGACCTACGACCGGATGCGGGTGCTGACCACGGAATTGAAACGGCTCGTCGAGGAGAGTGAGCGGGTAGAGGTGCGGTTGGGGCTCGGCCGTATCTGGACGCGCGAAACCCTGGCCGGGATGCTGCGATGGGTGTAGTTCGAATTCTCCTGCTGGCCGATACCCACCTTGGATTCGATCTGCCCTTCCGGCCGCGCATCGCACGTCGCCGGCGGGGCCCCGATTTCTTCGCTAATTTCGAAAGGGCACTGCAGCCAGCGCTTGAGGGCGAGGTGGATTTTGTTGTGCACGGCGGGGACTTACTCTACCGGAGCCGGGTCCCGGCAGATTTGGTCGCCATGGCTTTCGATCCCTTGAAGCGCGTGGCGGACACGGGGGTGCCCGTGTTGCTCGTGCCCGGCAATCACGAGCGTGGTCGCATTCCCGCACGGCTGCTGGCTGTCCACCCGCTGATCCATATTTTCGACGAGCCCGGCACCTTCACCGCCGAGGCGAACGGGGTGCTGGTGGCCTTCGCCGGGTTCCCTTATTTTTACGGGGGCGTGCGGCGCCACTTCAGGGATTTGATCGCGCAATCCAACCTGTTCGCGCGGGACGCCGATATCCGGCTGTTGTGCATGCACCAATGCTTCGAGGGCGCGACGGTGGGGCCCGCCGATTACGTGTTCCGTCACGCGGATGACGTGGTTCGGGCGGCCGATCTGCCCCCGGGCCTCGCCGCGCTACTCTCGGGGCATATCCACCGCTGGCAGGTGCTGGAGCATGGGCTGGACGGCCGCACCCTCCCAGCGCCGGTATTTTATCCTGGATCGGTGGAGCGTACTTCCTCTGCCGAAATAGGCGAACCTAAGGGCTACCTGATGCTCGAACTGGCCGGAGACGGGCCTGCGGGGGGGAGGGTGGTGTGTTGGGAATTTCGCGGACTGCCCACCCGGCCGATGGTGTTGAAATCCCTGTACGCGGAGGGGGACGGCCAGAATGAGTTGCTCGGGAAGGTGCGTGCCGCCATTGCCGAGGCGCCGCAAGACGCGGTGCTGACCATGAGAATCTTCGGGAGGCTAGGCGATGAAACACTCGGCCTGGTCAGTGCACCCAATCTGCGTGTCATGGCTCCCCCGACCATGAACGTCAGCGCGATCCTAATGGATTACCGGCGGACGCGAACCAAGATCAGGAGCCAGCGTCGCTGAGGATCAGGTCATCGATTCTTCGGGACTAACATACGAGGTGGTAAAATAACTGGGGGCAGGTCAACAGAGCTTTACCTGACAGACCCCGGCTCGAAAAAGCGTGAAGTTGTAAAGTGCCTGGAAAAGAATTTCCCTCTCTGATTCATACTCTGAAAATTCCCTGCCAAGCCCACCCATCCCCACTGGCAACAGGATTTCTCTAAAGGGTATTGGTCTGCGCTAGCCCGCTTCCCTCAGGCCTCATGAGGGGATCCGATTCCTCATGCCACGCGATTGAATGCAGTATTAAATCAACAACCTAAATTAAGAGTTCTCGGGTGAGAATTTTTTTTTAACCACCTGTTCGGTGAAATAACGCTTACCCACTTCCGGCCTTTTTCTGAGGGAGTAATGGATGTAGATGGTCGCAACGTGAATGATTTTGGTGTGGTACGATTATGACCGGTATGCTGAGAGGCTGGCCGCAGGCAGCGTGTAATTCCAACTTTGTTTGAACGGGTTATTGCAGCCAACCACATCTCCTGCCCCATTGCTCATGGAGATTCGGAGAATACCTGATGCACCAGATTATCCAAGAGCGGATGCCACAGCTTCACGAACTTTGCCTTCGGTACCATGTGGCCAAGTTGGACTTGTTTGGATCCGCTGCTAGCGGGCGTTTCGACGCGGGTCATGGCGACCTGGATTTCGTGGTTGAATACCTGCCGGTTCAGGAGGCTATGACGATGGATGCGTACTTTGGTTTCAAGGAGGGCCTAGAAAAACTTTTCGGGCGGGATGTAGACTTGGTGGAGCGAGCGGCGGTTCGTAATCCTTACTTCCAAGAAGAGATAGACGAAACGCAGGTGCCGATCTATGCGGCGTAGTGTACTCAAGGTGTTGGAGGATATCCGCGTAGCTGCGTCCTCCATCTAGGAGTAAACGCATGGGTTTCCCGAAGCCGACTATCTGGAAAACAAGCCGATTCGTCGTGCTGTCGAACAAGAGTTCGAGATCATTGGAGAGGCTCTGCGTCGACTTTCCAGCTCGCACCCGGATGTAAGCGCGCGGATATCAGAGATGGCGCAGATCATTAGTTTCCGAAATGTATTGGCCCATGGATACGATGCGGTAGTCGACCAACGCGTGTGGCAGGCAGTTACCACCGAAGTCCCCATTCTTTTGGTTGAGGTGCGGGGCCTTATGGAGGAAGAACAGGACCGCAAATAAAAAAAATCACACGAATAAACCCCTTCAAAATACTTCCGATCCCGACCACTACCTACAGCGGTAAATTTTGATGAAAACCTGAGGTAATTTTCATCTCCGATCTGTCGACGCTTTCGTCGGACTCATTTTACCGTTTAATCATCTTCGTCCGTTTTCCGATATCGGCCCAGCCCGTCGCCCCAGGATTACCCCTTAATTACAATGCTATGGGGCGAAACCCAGACCCCAATCCGCTCGATTGAATGTCACAGGCTCTGGACTCAGTTTCAGACGTATTTTCCATTAATAGTTGTCTCATTTCTGGCGCGAAGACCAAATTGCGGACAATATGGCCTATTTTCTCCGCAGAAAATGCGGATTTTATTCTTGCTCTTGCGGAGAATAGCTGCCATAATCTCCGTAAGTTATGCGGAGATTATTGCGATGACATATATATATGAATTAGAGGATTGGCCGAAATTCCGCTGGGGACAGGAACGCCTCGCAGATCAACTTGCCTCTCTACGCCATCGCCAAGGGCGGTTGATCGGACGAATGGAAGGATTGGGTTTTGGCCTTCGTGCGGAAGCCACACTCAGTACTATCACCGAAGATGTGCTCAAATCCAGTGAGATAGAGGGCGAAATCCTGGACCGGGAACAGGTACGTTCGTCAATCGCTAGACGTCTGGGCATAGATGTTGGGGGGCTTTCACAAGCTGACCGCAATGTGGAAGGCGTGGTTGAAATGATGCTTGATGCAACACAGAAGTTTGATGCACCTCTATCCAATGACCGGTTATGTAACTGGCACGCTGCTTTGTTTCCGACTGGACGAAGCGGTATGTCGAAAATCCGTGTGGGAGAGTGGCGAGACGACCGTGCAGGACCGATGCAGGTGGTTTCCGGCCCCATCGGAAAAGAAAGAGTCCATTACCAAGCGCCAGTAGCCAGTAAGTTGGATCGCGGAATGGGCGAATTTCTCGAGTGGTTCAACAGAGATAATCCTATTGATGGTGTAATAAAGGCCGGGATTGCCCACTTGTGGTTCGTCACAATCCATCCCTTCGATGATGGCAATGGTCGTATCGCGCGAGCCATTGCCGATATGGCGCTTTCACGGTCGGAGGAAAGCCCGCAACGGTTTTACAGCATGTCCGCACAAATTCGAGTAGAACGAACTGCTTATTACGACATTCTGGAAGCAACCCAGAAAGGAGATCTGGAGATCACGGGATGGCTCGAATGGTTCCTGGGCTGTTTGGATCGCGCCTTCGATGGTGCGGACACGATTCTGGCGGACGTACTTAGGAAGGCACGCTTTTGGGAACTCCATGGTGGTGAATCATTCAATGACAGGCAAAGAATACTCCTCAACCGGGTGCTGGATGGATTCGATGGAAAACTTACATCCTCGAAATGGGCGAAGCTAGGGAAATGCTCCCAAGATACTGCCTCCCGCGATATTGATAACCTTATCAAACGCGGGATATTGGTTAAGGACGCATCCGGCGGGCGTAGCACCAGCTATTCAATGGCAGAAATCGCCAAATAAAGTCGCTATCATATTGGTGATGATATCCTTCTGAAGAGCGATTCCGAATCTCCGTAGTGTTCGGAAGAAGTCCCATATTCCCGACCGCACGATTGAGTGTCGTGGGGCTAAGCCAATTGGATATCGACTGACAATCTTTGGAGGGGCTGCGGAATTTTCCCTGACTGCAGCATCACCAAATGGTTGGCAAATCTGGAAGCCCGGTCAATCGCTCGTCCTTGGTGATAAGAGTTGCTCCTTGCGAAATAGCCGTGGCTGCGATCAGACGATCGGCCGGGTCGCCATCTGGTACACTGCCGGATACCGAAAGCGCTGCTATGGCAGGTGTGATGGGAAGGACATTTAGGCGGCGGGCGGCTATCATTGCAGTCAGGAAATCCTCAATAGAGGCCTCAACCTCTAACCGCCCCTTTTCAATTAGCATGGCAATTTCCCATAGGGAGATGTCGGCACATGCCAAGTCCCCGGCCCGATGCGAATTCTCAATCGCTTTCTCTGCCTCAGGACCCAATCGATCTGGGGCAAGTGCATCGAACACCAATGAGTGGGTGTCACACATGATCACGCTGAACCTCCCAAGTTTCGCCAATCGGACTCAGTAAATCTCCTATTTTTGCCGACCTGGCCCATTCTGAAAGGGACTTTTTTGCTTCCTCGACCGCATCCTGTTCTGGCACCAAACGCGCCACAACCCTGCCATGCAGGGTGATTTGGATAAATTCACCCTGTTGCACCTGTTTTATATAGCCCGGTAGGTGTTGCCTAAATTCTGTCAAGTTGATTTTACGCATAGAATTTTTTCTCCAAATTATGTACATTTATATTGTACATAACTAAATGTAGCCTGAAAATCCCTCCTTGTCGTATCGCCTTTCTGCACCCTGGGTGTCACCAGAGAATTCCTCAAGATTTTGGTTATGAGCGTCAAAGAATCCCATCCCTCAGACACTGCGATTGAATGAGGCAATCTTCAGTTGCTCACACCATTTTGTTTTTTCTGGAATGACATTTCTTCCTTAGGTTCAACAATGAATGGTTGTGGAAGTATTTGGAAACGACGATTTTTCCACTAACCTTTTTTTCTCAATCGAATCTACGAATTGGTTTTCTCTATCTTTTTATATCTGATGTGATTGATATTAATTGCTATGGCTGGCTTCTTGACATTTCAATTATATACGGTGAAATATGAAAAGGGCTGATAAACGAGGTGATTTCTATCTCTTAACCGGCTCCGCAGTCGCCAACCTCGAAATAGTTTTCAGGGTTTTGGAAAATTACCCAATGACTTTGGGCAGTCAGATTTCCAAAAAATGGCCTGAATTCTAACTTTCTAATTTCCAGTCAAATATTTTTCGGGGTGTAGGAGGGAATTGGCGGCAGTTATGCTGCCAGCGCCTGCTCTTACACCAACCGCAGGAGTTCGTTTTTCTCCGCATTGGCGGACAATTTTGTCCACCAGTCCTTTGAAAAGCGGTCCATGATTCTTGCGTTCCGAAACTTTGACTTTAGAAAGGTATCGTTATGGCTTCTAAGCGAGCCCCCAAAGAACCCCGAGGGACTGGAAAAAATCGTAGGCCCAAGCACCTCCCAAAAGCTGGATCAAAAAAGCCTGAAACCAAGGTTGAGAAATTAGCGAGGAAGGGCAAGACGATTCTTCAAAAATTTCTTGAAATTCAATTAAAGCAACTTGAAAACATGGAGATTCGAGCAGGTGCGCTGGACAAAAGGATTGCTTTAAAGGGCGAAATTGAAATAGAAGTTCTCAATCTGAACTTTTTCAATTCGCTTGAGCCGCGAGATAAGATTTCTCTTTGGAAAGCCCTTGACTCATCAATTCAGAGGGAGGCGGACTCGGACCAAAGGCTCCAGCTCCACGGGGACGTTTTTCAGACCTTCCATAACTTCAAAAAGATGGTTGACCACCTTATTTTCCTCGAGCAGGAAAAGGAAATCAACGAAATGGATTTGCCTTATTCATTGGAATTTAGGGGCTTAGTAAGGAATGAATATAAGCTTAGGGTTTTAGGACTGAAGCCCGATCCAGCCAACCAAACTAACGAGGAGGAAGAAAATGGCGGCGCGGAAATGGACGAAACATCAGCGGGAGACTCAGAGTCGGGCGATTAAGCACTGGACACCTTGGGATTCCTCGACGGGGCCCAGAACCGCTCAGGGAAAAGCAACCTCCTCTAAAAACTCCTTCAAACATGGTTGCGATTCCATGTGGGTGAAGAGGCTCCGCCAACTTGAACGGAATATGCGCAGGAGTAAATCAGCAACGGTTTCTGCGACCCGGGAATTGGAAACTTATCGCCAGGAGGTGGAAAAACAAATCGCGGTCAATGCTTTGCAGAAGCGGAATCCGAAAATTCTGGTCAAAGCTTTTAGTTTTCTCTCTGCTGAAATCTCGAGGAGTTCTAGATTGGTTCTCAAGGATCTTGGATTCCTCAGAGACCTTCCGGGTGGTCCAGGAGCTTTTATAAGGAAGTTTGAATGGGAGATGGCCAAACTGCGAGCTAATAGTTCGTTTTCAAAAAAACGCAAACGCGAACCGCGTTTGTTTTGGAAAGAGATCGAAATTCCTGGCAACACATTGCCACCAACAAAAAATCCCTCCCAGGCGTGAGCTTGGAAGGGGTTGCAACCTATTGGTATTACTTATGAATATCTAGTAGCAGGAGGGAGACTTGAACTCCCGACCTCGCGATTATGAATCGCTATTTTATGGCATTCCATGAATTCCCTTGAGACAATATTCAATTTCTATTATACTGTATTATAAAATGAAAAATGATTCATGCTGTTTCATGTTGTATCATTGAGTTTCTGATTTTTGTTACTAATATGTTACTATTTTTCTCGGGAATTCCTGGTGAAAAAAAATCTTACTGTTCGATTTCTTGACTCAATTCGCCCTCCAAAAAAGGGGGTAACAATCTATTGGGACGAGAAAAATCCCTCCTTTGGAATTCACGTTTACCCGTCTGGCAAAAAAACTTGGAAAATCATGTACAGGGTTGTTGATAAGGCCAATGAAATTAATATTCTCAACAACAAAAAAATTGGGACATATCCTGACCTTTCTTTGGCTGATGCACGTGAATTGGCCAGTGAGGTTAGAAAGCTAGCTAAAAAAGGCAAGGATTACTTCAAGACCAAGCCACCTAAGCCGAAGAAATCCTCATTTGAGACAATCGCGAATGAATACATTGAAAAACACGCGAAACCCAAAAAAAGACAGTGGCGTGCTGATGAACGTTTAATTGAAAAAGAATTGAAACCTAAATGGGAGGGGATGAAGGGAGCTGATATCACCCGGTGGGATATCAAAGGGTTGTTGGACGAAATAGTCGAGCGGCCTGCCCCTATTCAAGCCAATCGAGTTCGTGCCCTGATCAGTATAATTTTCAATTGGGCAATCGAAGAAGGTTTATTGGACTATAATCCCTGTCAACAGGTGAAAAAGCCAAGCGATGAAAGAGAACGAGATAGAGTCCTCAAAGAAAAAGAGATCAAAATCCTGTGGGAAAATTTCGACAAACAAAATACCTATGTCGGGGGAATTATGAAGCTAATGCTTCTCACCGGGCAGAGACGATGGGAGATATCTCATATGCGTTGGCAGGATATTGATACTGATGTGAACTGGTGGACTATCCCAGGGGAATTTGCAAAAAACAAGAAGTCCCATCGTGTCCCCCTGACCAAGACTGCGTTGGAAATCATCATGGCCCTCCCGAAAAAGAAGGACGGGGAGGATGAGGATCAAGATGCAGAGTCCGATTGGGTCTTCCCTAGTCCAACCCGCAAAGGACAGTTCATCAACAACATCCAGAAGGCAAAACAACGAGTTGACGAGAAAGCCAAGGTGAAGGACTTTGTCCTTCACGACCTTCGCCGCACTGCCTCCACCTACATGGGGGAGGAGGGTGTCCCCGAAAATATCATTGGGAAGTTATTGAACCACACTGAAACTAGCGTAACCCGATTATATAATCGACATAGGTACGACAAAGAGAAACGGGAGGCGTTGGAAAAATGGGAACAACGATTAAAAAAAATCTTATCAATCACAGACAAGAAGGTCATGGATCCCCCAATGACCGCAGATGTTTTCAAAGGATTGGATATGGTCAGGAAAAGTCAGGGAGCGCCTGAGTAGGCTTTTTTGATCCCCCGCAATTCCAAACAATGCCCGTCCCGGCATCCTGCCAAAGCGGGCTGTGACCTGGAGCCGTGGCCTGAAGAATCCCAGGCTTCCACCCCCGTGCCCCCCGGCCGTGGAGCTCGTGTCGCCGGAGAGGTCTTTCCGCTCGATCTTGCCTTGGGCGGTGACCCTGTGGTCGAATCCGGGAAGCTTGACGCCTTCAAGGAAAATGGTCATGGGGGTGCCTTAAACCTGGAGCCAATTGGGGGTTAGGAAATGGATGATGAAAATGGATATTATCGGGACCAATGGGGAATTGAATATCGAGAAAGCGTTGAGATTGAATTGCGAAGCACATTTGAAGTTGACCCTGAAATTAATGCGATTGACTATCTTGATCGCGGCGTACGATTTCTTCTTGAAACTCCGACTAATTCACTTTCTTGGAAGTGGGTTGTAATTGCGATGCACGGAGCACTATATGGATTCTGTTTAGCTGCGTTACGCGGCTCAAACCCAGATTTAGTGCGAAGCGAAAATAACCCTAAATTTATCATTGACTTTGGCACGGCACTTGATTGGTGCAAGTGTATCGATCGACTCAAGAAGGCCGGGTATGCTGAGGAGACACCACTTACTTTGACGCCAGAACAAGAAGAATCGATCATCAAAATTCATAAAGGTTTCAGAAATTTGTTCGAGCATTTTCCCGCAGAATATTGGGAGTTTTCTAATCTCGACATTGCCGAACATGTAGGTGCCTATTTTGAAGTTATCGAGAAGATTGTTGTTGAACTTCAGGCCTGCCATCCCGCATTGGATGAGCATCAAATGGAACGAATCAAGGCCCTCTGTATCTCAGGAAAATCAGTTTTAAATTCACTTCTCAAAAAACTAAATTTTGATAAAAACCGAGGGGACGAGTTAGGCGATATGTCTCCCTAAACCCCCAAAACCCCCGCCACCTCCGACAAGCTCCCATCGACCCCCACCCAGGCCACGCCGGCGCAAAAGCTCAACTCATGACCCGCGCTCCCGGTCGCGGTGAGCAGCTCCGATTTGAGCAGCGCGTTCCCCCCGGCCCCGGAGACGTGGAGCGCATAGACCCCCGCGTTGTTGAGTCCCAAACCGAACAGCGCCGAGGCCGCGGTCAACCGGTTTTGCAGGTCTGCAAGTTGCTGCTTCTTCGCCGCGATCAGGTCCGCCTCGATATCGACGGCCGTCTCCACCCCCTTCGCGTACCCGGCGAGCATGGCGAGGTTTTCCTTGAGCGAGTCCTCCAGGGGCGCCAGCGCGGGGAAGACCTCGCGCGCCGTCACGCTCCGCCAGTCGGGGAGCTTGGAGCCTGCGGTGGGTGTGTGCCGCTCCGCCTGCAATAACTGCAATATCTTAAAGCCCTTCCCTCATCGGATTCCTCCACCACCATAATTCAAACTGCGTCACTACCAGTAATTCAGGCTCTTTGACTCCCTCGCCGCAAGCCGGTAGGCACTGGGGTGGGCAAGGGGCTCACCAATAACCGGGCGAAGATACGATGTTCTTCAAGAAGCGGAGAAAACCAGCAGACCAAAAAGAGGAAAGCATGGAACCAACTGAGCTTTTAAAGAGGGTGGGATCCCTGGCGAAGCAGGGAATGACGCAAAAACAGATTGCCAAAGAACTTGGATTTAACACAACGTTTACGCTAAACAGCCGCCTCGTTAAAGCTAGTCAGGCCACTGGCAAAGCTGTTCCCGCCTTTAAACCATCCAGAAGGGATCAGGTCGCAAAGCGAGTTGATTCAGTTGAAGTGAAAAGACGGGGAAAAGGCGAGGCTTTTGGATTGAACATTCCCCAGGAACCCCTAACCAGGGCTGGGGCGAAGCCGGGGAGAAAATTTTCGGTCAAGGCACGCAAAGGGAGGATTGTTCTGACCGTCCAATAGAGACGGCGTTTCCGCTATTAATCTCACTTCACGCACTGCCCCACCATTGCACGGGTTTGAGTGACGTGGTGTGTGACAAAAATCGGCTGGGGAAGCGGGACGAGATCGTACGGCGATGGGTGGAGGGGGACATCAAAACATACACACGCACTGTTCACACATCAGGGGTAGTACAAGGCCGCCGCTCAGAGTATGCCCCCCTCGCCCGAGTTCGTACCATGGCTTGCTTACGTCAGGGAATAATCCGCCAGATCGCCATATCGTCATCATTGACTTCGTAAGTCCCCGTGCCGATAAAACCCGTAACAACAGGGTGCCATGAATGATCGATTGCGATGGAATTGGCGCCATCGCCATTCACGCTGGTGCCGCCGCTGTTGAAAATGGCGACGCCGTCATCGCTGAAATTGGCATCCGGGGCGCCGTCGCTCAGGTAACGCCATACCACCATTTCTCTATCGATGTAGGGTTGGGGTTCGTAGTTACCCTCCCCCGCCACCGTGATTCTTCCGAAGATATCGATGGCGAGTGATGCTCCTATGCTCCCCGAAAACCCCATTTTTGCGGAGTCATAGGTAATGAGCCCATTATCGCCGAACGTCGGGTCCGGCGTCCCGTCGCCGTTGTATCGCCAAAGCGTCATATGGCCATTGATGTCGCCGGCCACCAGGATCCGTCCGGATGCATCGATTGCGAGGGCGAATCCTCTCCCCCCGGGGTAGGAGACCATTCCATTCCCTCCAAAGGCCGCGTCCGGTTGACCGTCACTGTCGAATCGCCAGATCACCATCTCGGTTCCGCGGAAAAAGTCGGTTCCGCTGAAACCCGCGACGACAATTCGTCCTGAGTTATCGATTTTGACGGAATGTGCCGCGTCATAATTATTCCCGCTGTCGAATACCCGGTATCTTTTTCCGTTGAAGGTCGTATCCAGAAGCCCATCCTCGGTGTAGCGCCAAATCGTCATATCATCGTTAACGTCATAGATGGTGCCCTGGTTGCTCGAACCGGCCGCGACGATCCAGGTGGAGTGCGCGTATTGAGGCCGAGAAGATGTTCCACCCCCAGGAGTTCGAGGATCGCCTCTGCATGAAGGGCCGCATTCCCTTCTTCGAAGAGTGCCCAAACTATTGAGCGTGCCAAAGGATCTCCAACTGCGCTCTCGCAACTGATACAATTTCGCCTCTGGTGATATCTACGCCAAACTCCTGGACACCAGGAGAATTCACTTGTCGCTCCAGTTCTTCTGTACACCAGGCACGAAGAGATGAAGTTAATTGACCGGCCGTGGATAAAAGCTTCGGATAGCTTGTCTTCACCAACCCGCTGGGTGTGGAGAAGATTCTTTCTTCGAAAAGACGTGCTAGTTCCTGGTCAGTGCGGAGTCTCTTGACGATTTGCTCTGCACACACCTGCCAATGAAAGGAGTGAAAATCCGAGGGAGCGTTCAGCTCCTGCGAAAGCCACTCCTCGATTTTTTTGGACTCTCCCAGCTTAGCTGTCGTCCGTGCATAGACAATAAAAGGTTTCGATTGATCCTGTGTCTCCTGAATGATCCGTTGCGTCTGTGAACTCTGCGGCCACCCAGCAACCAGAACGGCTAGCATGTCGAAGCGATTGCTGAAGGGACGATATTTCTGATCCAGTTCCTGGAGGATATCTGGATCGTTGGCGAAGTGTTCCTCGATCAAATCCAAGGAAGTCGCAATGCTTTGCGGTGTTTCGAAATACACGGGCCCAGATGGGCGTTGTTCTGACCGGACATTGGCGGTTCCCAGGCAATAATCCAACAAGAGACGACTCTTGGGGCGTTCGACTGCCAGGAATTTTAACAAGTTGCCAGAGGTGTGTTCCGGCCTTTGGGTTTCAAGCACAGACATAATTTCGGCGTGAAGTGGGTGCTTCACCTCCACCAATGGAGCGATGGCGTCAAGATTATAAACATTGGTTATGTCCAACAACTGATTCGAAATTTTCCCTTCGAAGGCGCTTTGCACCTGCGGCCACCGGCTTATAATGTATTTCATAAATGAAACGTTTAAGTCGATTCTAATCCCCAACCCGGCCATTTTCCCATTGCTATCCCATAACTCCGGTATCTCTCGGAGAGTATCTAGACGGTCAATTTCTACCAATCCTGCTAAAGCGGCTTGCCTTCGATCATCAAAATCTGGGCCGACAGCCTGTATTTCCTTGGCAATTCGGTCCAATGCGGGTTGTACATCCGTTCCGGTACTGCGAACTAAGCGGTGGTAGTTGATCGAAGCTGCGGTAGCGATCTCTTCGTTAGTTTCCAGGTGATAGCGGCCAAGGGTCTGCATTCCAAACTGCCGGTCGCCACTGTCCGGAAGTCGATCGGCAATTGCGAGTCGGAGCGTATTAGGCAAGGACGAAACCATTTGCGCGACAGCATCACGCATCTCTGCATCTTCTGCATACGCCTGAGCAATCGTTTCAAGATGGTTTCTCCTTGCGTCATGAAGACTGGACCAAGCTAGTTCCCTCACTGCAGGGTGCCATGGATATCCAGAAATGAGCTTCCCGTGGATGGTCTCATTGTCCAACCTCTCCGGATCGAGACTCATCCCCAAAATAAGCTCCGGGATTTCAGAATCTCCGGGTTCTGGTACCAGGGCAAGCAAACCCTCCACTACAAAGTCGAGCCTCTCCGTTTGCTTACTTGTCAACAACTCAACTAGCCGCGTGTGGCAATGGGTCCGGTCGTCGACTATGCGGGGCATAAGGTGGGCGATTGTCGAAGCAGGGCCAGGTTCTCCCCAAGCCAATTGTTCAAGCGCGGCGCTTACTTCGCCGTCCTCCATGCCCCACCCGTCGAGTAGACCGCGGGCAGCGTGAAACCGATATTTGTCGGAGAGTTGTTCTATCAGCACTGTTTTGGCGTGGCCCGTTGGCCGAAGTGCCGCCAGCTTTGCGTAGCGGTAACGAAGGAAATCATCGCGAGTGTGTCTACTGAGAAACTCCTCGAATGCAGCCGCGACCTCGGGAATCTGGTCTATCCACAGGCGGAGTGAATCGGATAAATCGTAGACGAAATCGAGTTCAAGGAAAGGATGATGATCCTCGCGCAACTCCCGCACAATTTTTTGAGCGATATACTCGTCACCAACAAACCCATCAAGTAGCAGCCACCACGCGCTATTTCGGTCCATGCGGCTCCCACCAGAATCGAATCGAAGAAATACGTCGCGCACGGTGGTATCGCCCGGCCAACCCTGAATCAGGCAGGCATTAACCCAATCCCGCCAATTTGAGTAAGAAGCCGCGCCGCTCTGCGCGAGATCCAGCAGGGCGTCCCTATCTGCAATCCCTTGTTCCCCCTGCTTAATGCGCCCAAAGTACCCTGCAACTCGGACACTTGGCGATGGGTTGGCTAGGCATGCCGAAACTAGCTCGTCCATGTCCGAATCAGGCGGCCAGCCGTCGAATCGGGCGAATGCCGCATGGGCGAGTACGTCCTCCTCCTGTGCCGAACGCACCAGCCTGACTAAATCACTCCCTACCTGCTCATCTCCTGCAAATCTTTCAACAATAGCGGCCGCGGCCGCTTCCCGACTTCCGAAGCCTTCATCAAATAGACCACGAAACAGTATAGCTGCGGTCTCGGCGGTTGCCGGCCAGTTCTGCCCAATCGTTCGATACAAACCACCGCGGTAGCGTGTGCGCTGGGGAAACCAACGGTTAATATTCCCCTGAACGTCTGCTCTTAACGGTCCTTGTCTCAGACCCGGGATGACATGGCCGAGCAGACGCGTTCGATGAGGCATCCAGGTATCATCAGCTTCGATCAACTGGTATGTGCGTCCGGCGAGAGTGCGGGCCGAGCGCGGGGACAGTCCGAAATCCCCAAATGACGCCTCCGCCAGCAGCTCCTCCCGAGCTAGGCGCCCAATGGTATTGGTCGGTTGCTGGTCAATCTCATGAACAAGCGTGTCTACATCGGACGGACGCCCAGAAATCTGGAATAGCCCAAGAATGACTTCCCGCCAGGTTGGATCAGGGTACCGATCCACCACCGTTTCAAGCTGTTCCTTCAGCGGCCGAGAGGAGAGCCACCGCGCTGTCATGTATTCTTGGAATGCGCGGTGATAGAAGCCAACTTCCTGGGGAGACTTCGGCACAAGGATCCCAATGGTTCCCTCCCCATAGGGGACCAGTTCCTCTGCGAGGCGCATTGCGTCCGGTCTGCTGTAGCCAAGGCCATACTGGTCATCCTGCAGGTAGTCGCAGATGGCACGGCGAGCCCCCTCGCGCTGAATTGCTCCACCCGGGTGGTTTAGGTGAATCTCCGCTGCCAGCCGGCTGTAAGCGTGCAACAAGTCCTCTCCGGAAAGCCCGATGGGTTCCGATTGGATCTGGGCAGCCCGCGACCGACTTGAAGGATGAATGGCGACAAGATGCTCGACGATCTTGGCATAGGCGCGAAACCGACTCTGAGGCAACGGGAAGTTGTGCTGATGAAAAAGGGTCATCAAAAGCAGGAGCAAGGGCACCGCGGCCAACTCGCGCAAGTCCGGGATTTCCGCCATCTGGGCCATGAATGCGGACGTATCCTGGTGCACGAACTCGGCGATCGAACCTGGGGGTGTGCGAAGTGCGATATGGCGTTGTCGGAAGGAGTGCCCGGCGAGTTCCTCTTGTTGGGCGACGGATAATCCGGCCAAGCTCCCCTGTGACCAGCTTTGACCCGCGAGACGGAGGCGGCGGTAGCCGTGTGGCCGACTGAATGCCAATATCGGGACGTTCTGCTCCTCAATGAACATACACAGGCGGTCCAGCGCCCGTTGTGCTGCATCTTCGTCGCTCCACTCGTCGAGTCCGTCCACCACAAGCAATAATCGGTCATCTGTCATCGCCTTCTCGACCAATCCCCACAAATGCGACCTGTCCCATGTGCGCAACCAACGCTGGATTCCATCGGTGAGCGACACCACTTCACCGTCCTCCCTTGCGACCTGAGCGCACCAGAATGCGAAGGGGAGCCACAACGGCAGGTGCAAACCCCATTTGGCAGCCAGTACAGGGAGCGTTGGGTCATCGCTCAGCAAATCAAGCGTGACAAACCGGGCAAGGGTCGATTTGCCGCTCCCTGGGACCCCAAGAATGACGCAGTTCTCCTTCTGCGCGAGCCAGTTAGGCGCAGAGACTCGGCGGGTAAACGATTCGCGCCGGGGCCGTGACACTGCCGAACTTCGACCGAATTTAAACACTGCCTGCGACGCGGGAGACCCTTGGGCGCCATTCACGATAAAGTCAGGAACATTCAATGTTGGCGACGGTGGGGATTGGCCATCATCGGCGTTGCGATCCGGTTCGCCAGGATCACTTTGCGTCCAAATCTCCTCCACGTCCGGTACTACGAAGCGCTTTTCAAGAGGGACCGGCTGGGGAATGAGTGCGGGCGTCTCTTGATGGCTCCATCGCAGCCCCACATCAACCCCGGGATCCTGTATTTCGAACATAACCTTACAGAAGTCCCGGAGGTCGGACCTGTATTTTTGGACCTCCTGGGGGCTTAGTCGATTTTTAAACGAATTGGCAATATCCTCCCCAAGGAACTCCCGCACCCAGGGCGGACCGAAGAAATCATGCACGATTTCCGGATGTTCGCGCAGTTCCTGGGACAACTCGTCAGGACCTTGAGGAATCAACGCAACTCCTCGCTCACGGAGTCGCGTGGCCGCGTCCTCAATTGCTTTGGCAAGACGACGGTTAGTGAAGCTGTCGGTGGCGCACAAATAGAAGGTTTCGCTCCGCTCCGCCCATTCGCCTTTAAGGAAGGCATCGGCGGCGGAGCGAATTATCGCCGCGGTGAGTCTGCGGTAGCGTTTGCACTGGTAGACTCGATACCTATCTCCCAGGTGCGGGCGCACGTAAAAATCGATGCCTTCTTGCGCTTGACCGCGCGTGCCATACAACTGGGTATGCTCGACATCCCCCACCGTGCGTGCCAAGCGCAGGCACAACTTTTCAAAGTTTTCCCATCCAAGTTCGTTGAATGGCAGGACCTGCGCCGTGGTACGCACGGGCGGTGCGATCTGGAGGATGACCGGTGGGGTTTCCAGCCAGACGGGAACTGATGATCTTTCGGATGGCATTACAATCTGACGTTGTGAAGGTGGCGGGATTCAGTAATTGGATAGACCTTTTAGCTGCCTCTCCACTGAGAAGGCCCGCCGGTTGCGAGCCTTTGATACGCGCGTTGGGCCATCGTATCTGATCGCCTCATTCTAGTCGAAAGTGGACGGTAGCGTTCCCATCGCTCGACCCGAACAAGTGAACCAGTAATTATAAGGTCTTCGTCGTTTTCACGCCCGCCTGCATGGTCTCGCCTGTAGGTCGATGCACTTGTCTCGCTGACCGCTAGGGTTCAGAACTTTGATATTGTAATCCATCGCAAGGAGGATTATTACCCGGCGGCTCAAGCCTAGATGAGCGGCTCGAAAGCCATCGTCCTGATCACCAGTGGAATCCTGACAATCTGCCACTTCCGGTCACCCTCACCATCCAGCCCGATTTCGATTCCCCTCTCAGCAGCGTGTCGTAGAGCGCCTTCAGGCGGCATCCGGTAGATCGCCCCCTGTGCCTGTCGAGGAAATGGGTCCCTCAATCGCCTGGTCAAAGGCGATAGGGTGTGGGCGCTAAGGCCATCTCCCTCCTTGATCAGGAAGCCGGGGCTCGGGATCGATACTAGCAGTCTGTCGGACTTGGGTTAATTATTTTCGTTTTGGATCGGCTCCGGGCGCGAAATTTCGGCGGATCCACCATGAGCCTGAAACGACCCGATCCAAAGCCTTTTTTCCTCTACACCGATGCGGTACTCCAATGCGGCTGATTTTTTTTAGCCTGTTTACCCTTTTTATCCAGCCAGTGCGCCCTGCAAGCGATGGAGTCGCTTGCAATTGTAGGCCAAGGCCAACAACTCCCACTCGCCTTCCACTTTCGCCAGTCCGCGCAGGGAGAAGCGGCGGAAGCCGAGCACGTTTTTGATGATCCCGAAGACCGGTTCGACCGTCTGTTTGCGCAAACGGTATTTCTTGCGGCCCTCATCGCTTTCCAGCTTGGCCTTCATCGCGATCAGCCACTCAGCCTTGG
>CAZOXD010000009.1:51075-62948 GCA_964583525.1 uncultured Pseudomonadota bacterium | reverse complement strand
GGGGCGTCTCAACCGGGAGCTTCGCGCAGCACCCGGTGATTTTCCAGGCGCAGGGTGACCCGCTCCGCATCGAAATGCTCCAGCAGGTCCACCGCATGCTTGCGGGTCACGCCGGTGAGGTCCTTGAAATCGATCACGGTGATCTGCTTGTTGTCGCGGAGATATCCGCGCAGTTCCTCCTCGATCCTGGAGAGCGTGCCGGGAGTGTAGTACAGATCGTCCTTCACCCGCACCAGTTTCCGGTTGTGAACTCCCAGCTTCACCAACTGCATTCCCATCCGCTCGTCCACGCCGGTAGCCTCGAAGAGCGCCGTTTTGCGGGGGGCCATCACACCGGCCTGCTCGATCACCTCGACGAATCGCGCCAGCAATTCCTCCTGCTGCCCGGAGAGGGATTTCTCGTGCCCGCTGATGCGGTAGGTCTGGCCCTCGACCTGGAGGGCGCCGTTTTTCGCCAGCCGTTGCAGCAACGCCCCTACTTCCTTGTCGCTGAAAATGGCGGAGAGCTTGCCCCCCAGTTCCACGCGGGTCATGCCTTGGCGCTCGGGGTGGGCCGCATGGTGGGCGGCCAACATGCGTTGCATGAACCCGCCGATGCGCTCGACGGTGGATTCGTGGAGGTATTTCTTCTCCGCGTTGTCCACGCAGTAGATGGTGCCAGCCGAGGAAAGCTGGGCGATGTTGCGCTCGAAGGGTTTGGCGCTCTGCCCGGTGCGGATGAAGCCCTCGCGGGCCTTCACGCCCCGGGTGCCCTGCAGATAGATGACCTGCTCGGTGAGCGCGGCTTCGTCGTCCCCGGCCAGCACGGCCAAGCGGGTCGCCAGGCCGCCCTTGAGGTGGCGGGACTTGACGGGCGCGGGGTCGATCACCCGCCCCCCGCCCAGCGTGAAGATGGGGGAATAGTTGCGGATGATGAAGCGGTCCCCGAAGCGTGAGCTGACCTCTTTTTCCAGGCGCAACTGGATCAGCTGGGTTTCCCCGGGCTTGAAGCGATCTCCTTCGAGCAGCACGATGCGCCCGATTACTTCCTGGGTTCCCAGGTGCAGACGGATCCGCGTGCGCTGGGTGAGGTCGCGGGGAATATCCTCCAGCAGCCGCAGTTCCACGTTGAGCATGTAGTTGGTGAGCAGTGATTCCGGCTCGGCGAGCTGATCTCCCCGCTTGATCTCCTCCTTGGAGATTCCGGTGAGGTTGATGGCGGCGCGCTGCCCGGCTTCCACCACGTCCACCGGCTTGCCATGTACCTGCATGCCGCGGATGCGCAAGGGTTTCCCGCTCGGGTACTGGGTGACCGGGCTGTCCTTTTTCAGACGGCCGGCGATCACCGTTCCCGTGATCACGGTGCCGAAGCCCTTCATGGTGAAGGAGCGGTCCACGGGGAAGCGAAAGGGGTGTTCCAGGTGATGGCCCCGCACTCGCGCGGGCAGCCGGGAAAGCTCGGCGCGCAGTTCCGGGATGCCCTCGCCGGTGATGGAGGAGACGGGGACGATGGGCGCGTCTTCCAGGAAGGTGTCCTGCACCGATTCCCGCACATCCTCGGTGCACAGTTCCAGCAGTTCCTCGTCCACCAGATCGGTGCGGGTCAGCACGATCAGCCCCTGTTCGATGCCGAGCATATCGCAGATGTGGAGGTGCTCCCGGGTTTGCGGCATCACGCCTTCATCGGCGGCGATGACCATCATCACGGCGTCCATGCCCGCCGCTCCGGCCAGCATGTTGTGGACGAATCGCTCGTGGCCGGGGACGTCCACCAGCGCGATTTCGTTGCCGGCATCGTCGCTGTAGTGGGCGAAGCCGATATCGATGGTGATGCCGCGCGCCTTTTCCTCGGCGAACCGATCCGCGTCGATTCCGGTAAGGGCCTTGACCAGTGTGGTCTTGCCGTGATCGATATGCCCCGAGGTGCCGACGACCAGATGCATGGGAGTACCGTCAGTTTTCGGGTTCGATGATCTTGCAGGAACCTTCGAAATAGACTCCCTTTTCCAGGATCAGTTCCCTGGTCTGGATGGAGCCCTTGACCCAGCCCGGGAGACTGAGTTGCACGTAGCTGGCGGACACGATGTCCCCCACGATGGTTCCGCTGGAAATCAAGGCCTTGGCCTCGACCCTCGCCTCCACATGCGCATGATCCCCCATGGTAATCAGGGAGGCGCTGTGCACGGAACCCTTGACGCGTCCGTCGATGCGCAGGCCCCCTTCCACATGCAGCTTCCCGTTCAATTCGGTGCCTTCCCCGAGGAAACTGGTGGTTTTCACGTTGTGCAGGTCTTTTTTCATCGCAAATTATTCATCGGTTTACTTCCCCGCGGGGATCGCACCCCCCCTGGTTCATTACCGAACGGACTAGAAACCCTGTGACCAATTCTAAAACGCAATACATAAAGGTGTGCCTCCGGCGGCCAAAGGGCGCTGCCCTCTGGACTCCCGGCAGGGAAATTATTCCCCTGCACCCCATATTCGTTTGTCGTACCAATGCATTAGATTTATCGTAAAATCTTTGCATCACTCCGAGTTAGGGGGGCGCGGGGGGAAGACTTTCCCCCGCATGCTGTTCGTTTTTTTGCTTTTCCGGCAAAATCACAGGCCTTCTAGAATGCGATGCCTGATTGCCCGCGTCAACCTTCATTGGAATTGCAGAGTGTGTTCATCTTTTTTTGCATTCAGATCGGCTGTCGAATGTTCTGCCGAACCGCGTTTTGGGCGGACGAACCCTTTCATTGGGAGAGAGGGCGATATTCTTCACTCTGTTCCACATGACATGCGCAAACCGATGCGCCACCGGAACCCGATCCATCTTGAAATGAGGGCGGCAGCCCCTTTATACTGCTCCATCATCAACGGTGGGGGGACTCACTCAGATCTCAACGGACACAGCGGACCTTTTCCGCCTCGCCGTCAGCGGGCGCCCGAGGCGATTCCCAGCCCGCGAGCCTACCGGCAGACGGGTTGACCGGGGACGGGGCGCACGCAGCAAGTTCACCCGGGCATTCCGGCCTTCGGGCAATTCCACCTCAACCATTGAACCCTGGAACAATTGAACCAACTAAATCCGGAACCTCCCATGGTCCTCCATTTCAGCAGGGATGATTTCGATACGCGCATCCGTCGCACCCGTGAACGGATGGCGGAACAGGGGCTGGAGGGCATGCTGCTCTTCCGCCAGGAAAGCATGTATTACCTGACTGGGTACGATACCTTCGGCTACGTCTTCTTCCAATGCCTCTACTTGGGGGCGGACGGGGGGATGTTCCTCCTCACCCGCCTGCCGGACCTCAGCCAGGCCCGGGAAACCTCCATCATCGAGGACATCCGCATCTGGCCGGATGGGGCGGACGCGTACCCGGCCCGGATGCTCCGCGGGATGCTGGAAGAGCGGGGATGCCGCGGGCAAAAGCTGGGGGTGGAATACGAATCCTACGGCATGACGGGCCGCACCTGCCTGCAATTGACGGAAGCCCTGGAGGGATTCTGCCAACTGGAAGACGCCTCCTTCCTGGTGAGCGAATTGCGGCTGGTAAAGAGCGAGGCCGAGATGGTCTATGTGACCCGGGCCGCGGAACTGGCGGACGATGCCCTGGACGAGGCGCTCCGGCTGGCCGCGCCAGGAGCGGACGAGGGGGAGATCCTGGCGGCCATGCAGGGGGCGGTTTTCCGGGGTGGAGGCGATTATCCGAGCAATCCCTACATCATCGGATCGGGCAGGGAGGCGCTGATGGTGCGCTACCATTCCGGGCGGCGCAGGCTGGATGCCCGGGATCAACTGACCCTGGAGTTCGCCGGCGCCTACCGTCATTACCACGCCTGCCTGATGCGCACCCTGGTGATCGGTGAACCCTCGCGCCTCCAGCGGGAGATGCACCAGGCCGCCGTGGGCGCCATGGAAGCCTGCGAGGCGGCCCTCAAACCCGGCCATAGCTTCGGGGATGTATACCGGGCCCACGAAACCGCCCTGGACCGGGCGGGATTCGGGGAAGCGCGCCTGTACGCCTGCGGCTACTCCCTGGGAACGACCTTCGCGCCCAACTGGATGGATTGGCCCATGCTGTACGAAGACAATCCCGTGACGCTCCGCCCGAACATGGTGATCTTCCTGCACATGGTCATCCAGGACCGGGAGCGCGCCCTGGCCATGATGCCCGGCCACACCGTGGTCTGCACGGATTCCGGATGCAGGCGCCTTTCCCGGCATGCACTGGAGTTGACCTGGAAAGAATGACCAGTGCTTAATGGCAGAACTTCGCGTCAGAAGTTATCAAGCTATCTTCTTGTTATTTAACATAAATATTATCACCCCTAATTTCGCGAATTTCTGACGCGAAGTACAAGGGACGCCATGCCTGAAAATCCGCTGGGGCCGGGGAAGGCTCCCTAGGCCTTACCGTCCGAGGGCTGGAGCATCACGCCTTTTCCATCCAGCACCCGCCGCACCAGACGGACCAATTCATCCGAACCCACCGGCTTGTAGATTACCTCCGCAATACCCAGGGATCGGGCATTGTCCAGGTTGAGGGATTCCCGGTTTCCCGTGGAAAGGACGATGGGAATATCGGCGCTTATTTTCTTGATTTCATAGGCCAATTTATCCCCGGTCATGACGGGCATGGTGTAATCCGAAACCACCAGGTCGAAGCGCTGAGGGTCGGCCTGGAATATTTTCAGGGCTTCCAGGCTGTTGGTGGAGGGCGTGACCCGGTACCCCTGGTCTTCGAGCACCATCTGGGCGAACCCCGTGATGGTTTTCTCGTCGTCCACGAACAGGATCGATTCGTTTCCCCGGGGGAGGGGTTCCGTTATATCCGTGGGGCTTTCCAATTCCGCCTGGATTACCGGGAGGAAGATTTCGAAGAGGGTTCCCTCCCCAGGGGTGCTGGAAACGTCCATCCCGCCTCCGTGTTGCTGGACGATCCCGAACACGGTCGCCAGACCGAGCCCTGTTCCATGGCCCGTGCCCTTGGTGGTGAAGAACGGTTCGAAGATACGGCCCATGGTCTTCTCGTCCATCCCCATCCCGGTATCCCGGCAGGCGATGCGGATGTGCGGTCCGTTCAACTCCTCGCCAAGGTAATCGCGCTTATTATGGAGATCGGTGTTTTCCAGGGTTAATGTCAAAGTGCCCCCCTCCGGCATGGCCTGGCCCGCATTGATGCAAAGATTCATCATCACCTGATGGATTTGTGATGGTTCCGCGTTGACCAGCTCGAGATTCTTATCTATGGATTCCTTGATTTCAATAGAGGCGGGGAGGGTGGATCGGATCAATTTGACCACCTCCTGCGCCACCGGCTTGAGGTGGCAGAGGTCCATCCGCCCTTCGCCGGAGCGGCTGAACAGAAGGATTTGGGACACCAGATCCTTGGCGCGCAAAGCCGAACTGGAAATGATTTTCAGGAAGGACTGGGCCTGCGTTTCCATGGGATACTGCTTGAGCAGCACCTCCGAGTACCCGATGATGGGAAAGAGGATATTGTTCAAATCGTGGGCGATGCCTCCGGCGAGGGTGCCCAGGGCTTCCAGGCGTTGGGCCTGGCGCAGGTTCTTCTCGGCGTTGCGCTGCGCTGTGACATCGGTGGTGATGGTTCCCACGCCGATGATGCCATCATCTTCATCCACCAGGGGAAATTTTGTAACGATCACGGCGTGTTCTTTGCCATCCGCGAAAGGAACGGTGAATTCCTCCTCGTGTACGATTCTCTTGTTCGGCACTTCCATTTCCATGGCATGGTACCCCCCCTGATTCCCGGCAGGAAATACCTCGTCCGCCGTTCTTCCCAGGATATCTTTGTTGGCTAATCCGAACCATTCCTCCAGGCGTTGATTGACAATCTGGAGGCGGCCCTCTGGGTCCTTCATGTTGAATCCGTTGGGCAGGTTTCTGACAATGCTCCGAAACCGTCCTTCACTTTCCTTCAGCGCCCGCTCTCCCTTCTTTCTTTCGGTGATATCCTGGGAAACGGATACCAGGCCTTCGATTTCTCCGGCGTCGTTTTGGAAGGGTAGCTTGATGATATGAAGGATGCGCTCTTCGCCGCCGGGAAGGGCGAGTTGCAACCCCTCCGCTTCGAAGCGCTCTCCGGTGCGCAGTACTTCCTGATCGATTTCGGCAATCATTTTAGTGCTATCCTCGGCGAGCGAGGGCACCTCCTCCGGCAGAAATCCGATATACTCCATATCCCCGAGCCCATAAGCCTCCACCGCGGTCTGGTTTACCATCACGTAGCGCCCTTCCCTGTCCTTGACGAACAGGGCATGAGGAATGGTATCGAACACGGTGCGCAGCAGGCGCCGGTTGGCGTGGATCTCCTCCTCGGCTTTTACCCGTTCGGTGATATCCACGTTCACAACCTGAATGGCGGGGGCGCCATCCCACTCCACCAGCCTGCCATTGGCCTCCAGCCAGATGCGCGATCTGTCCTTCTTCACTCCGCGGAAGGTATATTGGCTCGGGGCCTCCTCACCTTTCAGCCTCGCCTTGTAATAGGCGATCAACTTTTCCCTGTCCTCTGAAGCGACCACATTGTTCATGGACTCCAGGGCCATGATTTCCTCGGGGGATTCATATCCGAAAGTTTCGGCGAAGGACTGGTTGACGAACAGGGCCTTGCCCTCCCGATGCACCAGGATCCCCTGAATGGATGCTTCGGCGAGGTTGCGGAAGCGCTCCTCCTTTTCCCTGAGTTCCTCCTGCACCCGCATCAATTCGGAGATGTCCCTGCCCGTTCCCCTGTATCCGAGGAACGTTCCATCTTCGCTGAAGATCGGTTTCCCGCTGGTGGACGCCCATCTGGATTCGATCCCTTTTCCCACCCGCAGATAGGAGAAATCACGGAAGGGTTTTCGCTCCTGGAGGTCTTGAAAGTGTTTCTCCCAGGCCTTGCAATCATAATCGTCCCCGAGCAGTTCCTCCCTGGTTTTTCCATAATGCCATTGCGGAGGGACCCCCACGATCCGCTCCACGTTGGGTGATAAGTAAGTAAAGCGCAGATTTTCATCCATTTCCCAGAGCCAATCCGCGGAAGATTCGGCGAAATCCCGGAATCGCTGCTCGCTGTTGCGCACCGCGTACTCGGCCTGTTTGCGTTCGGTGATATCCTGCACCGTCCCGATCATTTTCAAGTGTTTGCCGTATTCGTCCTTGAGGATTTCTCCCTGCCCATGGACAATGCGTTCCTCCCCATCCGGGCGAATGACGCGGCATTCCATGCTGAAGGGTTCCCCGGTGGCCGCCGAGGAGGTCATGGCCAGCAACACTTCTTTTTGGTCGTCCGGATGCAATGAATTGGAAAACCGAATTTCGTTCGGCTCCACGCTTTGCGGTTCCAATCCCATGATCCGATACACTTCATCGGACCAGTACTGTCGATTGGAAATTATATCCCATTCAAGACTCCCCAAATGGGCAACCTGCTGGGCCTTGGCCATGATGCTTTCGCTGGTTTTCAGCTTTTCTTCAGCCAACTTCCGGTCGGTGATATCGATCATGGTGCCTTGGATGGCCGGCAGGCCTTCCCAGTCGATCATCCGGGCGATCAACTGCACCCACAGGGTGGATCCGTTTTTGTGGAGAAGCCGGGTTTCGATGATGTCCGGAGCAGGCAGATTTTTCTTCCGCCGCTCGGCATACCCGGTCAGCCGTTCCCGTTCCTCCGGGTGCATCAACATTTCGAAGGATTCCACTTTGGAGATTAAATCTTCGGGAGAGGTATATCCCAGGGTGTAGGCGAAGAAACGATTCACGAATAGCGGCTTGAAATCGCGGTGAATGAACACCCCCTGGATGGAGGATTCGATCAACAACCGGAACCGCTCATCGGATTTGCGCAATTCCTTCCCGGCCTCCTCCCGCGCCCGCACCAGTCCCGCCTTGTTTTGCCGGAGTTGGGTCTGGGCAACCTTCTGTTGCGATAGGTCCCGGACCACGGTGCAACAATACTCCTTCCCCCCGCATTGAATGTGATGGGCCGAAATTTCAACCGGAAAAACCTCCCCGGATTTCCTGCGGTGCCTGGACTCGATTTTCAGGGAGCTTTCCCTGCCGACCCTTTCCCAGTGAGCTGGCCAGGCTTCGGCCGGAAAATCCGGGTCGACATCGTGCACGGTCATGCCCTGTAATTCCTCCAAGGTATAGCCCAGGGAGGAACATGCCGCCCTGTTGGCATACTTGACGCGTCCATTCTTTTCGATCCAGAAAATGGCGTCATTTGCGATTTCGACCGAAAACTTGTAAAGCCGTTCCACATCCCGGGCGGCCGATTTTTCCTCCTCCAGGGAGATTAGCTTGCTGCACTTTCCCAATACCGCCAGCAGCCTTTTGGCATCCACCGGAGTGGGCACATAATCGTATGCACCCGCCCGCAAGGTCTCGATCACGGTTTCGGGCGCCTTGCCGTAGGTCACCCCGACGCAGAGTATTTCCGGACGCATCTCCTTCAATTCGGAAATCAGGTCGATTCCACTCCGGGTTTCCTCCCGGATGCCGATCAGGGCCACCTCGGGAGAAAAGCTTTCCAGGAGAGAGGGGATCCGGTCGGGATGGTCTGCCACTTCGGCCTGGAATCCATTGCTTTCCAAGGTGCCGAGGAGAGATGTGCAGTTGCCGGGTTCGGCTTCCACAATGAGAACCCGATGGCCGTGCCGTTCACCCCCGGAAATCCTTCCTTCGTTCATAATGCGCCCATGATTGGTTTGTATGGATTGAATGACAGAATGTTTCCCGCTGATCGAGAGGTTCCAAATGCTTTGCGTTCATCTTACACCCTTCGGGAAAAATTCGGTGTGGTCATTTTACGAAAGGGATACGGGGCTTTCCATGACGATCACGGCCCTCGAATCGCCATCCCGGGGGTCTTGCCGCAATTCGCGCTTTGAAATTCATCGGCGGTCATTCTTCAGAATGGCGGTGAATTGTGCCGATTCGTCCCATGCAGGTGAAATACCCTCCTTTTGCCCACATATTTAAACGACGTCTAGTGAGGAATTACATCATTTCAACAGCATAAATGTTGATAAATTTGATGATTGAAGCCGGATCGATCATCAGGAATGGTCTATATTTCAAGGGGATGTGATTTCCAGGCGAATAGGGAGAAAAAACGTATTGCGGCACCGCATAACTCCCTGAGCGAGTTGTTCATTGATCGTTTGATTTTTTTTGGTCCCGGGGATAACTTTTGACCCGATATTTGCGTTAAAGAAAGCATTGGTTTGATTTCCTACAATCATGAAAATTCGAAAACGAGATTCATGGTGGTTCTGGACCATCGCAAAACCAAAGCTCAGTTGATCTCGGAATTGACGGTAGCCCGCCAACGGATCCTCGATCTGGAAGCGCGCCATTCCGGCAATGGGAACGGGAAAAATGCCCCCCCGTCCGTTGAGGAGACTTTCCTTGCTCCCGAAAGCCTCAAGAGTATTCTCGATATGCTTCCCCACACGGTTTCCATCAAGGATACCAAGCGAAAATACTTGCTCGTCAATCAATCCTGGAGCCGGTTTTACGGACTTTCCCAAGACAAGGTGGTGGAGCGGCAGTGCAAGGATTTGTCATTCCGGAGCGATTGGGATGAACGCAATGCGGAAAAGGCCGACCGCCTCATTCTCTGCGGCAAGAAGGAGGTTGTCGCCTTCGAGCAGAACCGCACCAACCACGCGGGAGAAGTCCGCACGTTGCATTTGATCCGCACGCCCCTTCGGGACAAGAAGGGGGCCATCGCCGGGGTCATCGCGTTGGGCCTGGATATCACGGAGGCCAGGGATGCCGAACGGAAGCTGGAGGACAACCGGGGGATGCTCCAAATCGTCACCGATCACCTCCCAGTGACCATCGTGTATGTCGATGCCGATCAGACCTACCGGCACATCAACCATAATGTGGAGAAGTGGTACGGCCGGCCCCGCTCCCAGGTCGTTGGCCATACCTTGCTCGATGTATTGGGAGAGGAAACCTATTCCCTCCTCAAACCTCACCTCGAATCGGTATTGTTGGGAAATCCCGTCAGCGCCGAGGAGTGGTTTTCCATTCAAAAGGGTGAACCCCGCCACATGGAGTTGAGATTCGTTCCCGATTTTTCGGAGGATGGAGGGGTGAAGGGATACTTCGGTCTGTCGCTGGATGTGACCGAACGCAAGAACGTGGAAGCCGAATCCGCGCATAACAAGGCAATGTTGGAAACGGTATTCGAAACCATGCCCAATCCCCTGTGCATCAAGGATACCGAAGGGCATTATCTCGCGGTCAACAAGGTGATGAGCGAGATGTACGGATTAACACCGGCTGATTTCGCCGGCGCCCATACGCTGGAAATCACGAATCGCTCACTGGAAGACAAGCAAAAAGCCCTCGACGACGACCAATCCCTGATTCGCGGCGAAGTCGAAAGAATCGATCATACGAGGTTGGCCTCCATGCCCGATGGCCGCCAGCGGCATATGCATTCCATCAAGGTCCCTCTGAAGGACGGAGAGGGCGAGACCATAGGAATATTAGGCTTTGACCAGGATTTCACCAACCTTGTGCATTCCCAACAAGAGGTGCGGGAAAGCGAACGCCGGTTCCGGGATATCGTGGAAAATTCCCTGCAAGGGGTCATCATTCATGCCGGAAAACCACGCTTCGCCAATCAAAAGGCGGCGGATATTTTCGGGTTTGCTACCCCGGAAGATCTGCTCGCTCTGGACAACATCAATCAGATGTACCATCCGGAAGAACGGGAGCGGGTGACCGCCATCCGCGAGGCCAGGCTGCGGGGAGAGTCCGTCCCGGACCGCCATGATTTTACCGGAATCCGTCCCGACGGGTCCTCCATCAGGGTGGAAGCCGCCGCCCGCATCATTCAATGGCAGGGTGAAAAAGCCATTTTCACTTCCTATGTGGACCGCACCGAACAACACGAAACCGAAAGGGAGAAGGAACGAAGCGAGCGGAACTTTAGAAGCCTGATCGAGGGTTCCAGGCAGGGGATCATCATTTTTTTTGGACGGAAACCCATATTTGCCAATCAGTCCTCCGCGGAAATTTTCGGATACGGCAATCCGGAAGAGATCCTGGCATTGGAGGTCATCGATGAACTGATCGCACCCGTGGACCGGAACCGGTTGATCGAATACGCCACCCGGAGACTAAAAGGGGAATCCGCTCCCGACCACTATGAAATCAGGGGACTTCGCAAGGATGGCGAGGTCAATTGGCTGGATGTCGTCGTCACCCCCACCCTGTGGGAAGGGAAGGAAGCCTACCTGACCACCTTGCTGGACATCACAAACCGAAAAAAGGCCGAGGAGGAATCCCGCGCCAATCAGCGGCTGTTGGAAACCGTATTCAACACCGTGCCCCACTGGCTGTTCGTCAAGGATACGAAAGGCCGGTACCTCCACGTCAATGAGAGCATGGCGGAATTCTTTCAAATGAAGCCGGAGGATTTCCGGGGGAAAGATTATCAGGAACTCTCCTTTGCTCCGGAAGAGGAAGTGGGGGTGGCGGTGGGGGCGGATGCCGGTGTGTTTCAGGATAACCGTGAGGTGGATATCCATGACATCGCGGTGAGAAGGCCCGATGGCTCCCTTTCCATCCGCCATGTGGTCAAGATGCCGCTGCGGGACGAGTCGGGAGCGGCCGTGGGTGTGGTGGGGCTGTCGGAGGACATCACCGAGCGTCAGCACATGATGGCCGAGCTTTCCAAAAGCGAGCAGCAGTTCCGCTCGCTGATTGAAGGCTCCATCCAGGGCGTCCTCATCTTCAAAAACATGAAGCCGGTTTTCGCCAACCAGGCCCTGGCCGATATCTTCGGGTATGACTCCTACAAGGATATCCTGGCCCTGGAATCCATCCAGAAATTGCAGGCGCCGCACGAACATGCCCGGATGATGGAGCGGGG
>CAZOXD010000009.1:46438-50975 GCA_964583525.1 uncultured Pseudomonadota bacterium | reverse complement strand
TCCCTCACCCGGGAGGACGGGAGCATCGGGTATTACAATATGTACAAGCTCCCATTGCCGGGTGAGGAAGGGTCCGTTATCGGGGTGGTCGGTCTTTCCGAGGACATCACGGAACGCAAGGCGATCGAGGAAAAATTGCTCCGGAACACCGAGCGATTGCGGCTGATCAACGATACCGTGCCGGTGATCATCACCTATGTCGACCGCGACCTGATCTACAGGTTTATCAACCGGCAATCCATCGAATGGTTCGGCAAACCCCCCGAAGAGGTTGTCGGGCGCCATGTCAAGGAGGTGATCGGGGCAGATGCCTATCAAACATTATCCCGGAACATCGATACGGCGCTGCGGGGGGAAAGGGTATCCTTCGATGAACTGGTTCCTTACGAGCACAAGGGCCTGCGCAACGTCCATATCCAGTACGTTCCTCACTTCGGCAAGGACGGAGACGTGCTCGGATTTTACGTGGCGGCCATGGATACCACCGACGTCAAGGAAGCCCGGGAGGAACTGGAAACCAGCCGGCAGTTGTTCCGCGATGTGTTGGACTCCCTCCCTCTCTGGATCAGCGTCAAAAACCAGGAGTTGGAGTACATCTGGGCCAACAAATCCGTGCTGGACCAACTGGGGGTTTCTTTGGACGAATTCATGAATAACCCCACCAAAAGCGGAAACCTTCCCATGCTCAGCGAGGAAGATAAATCCCTGATTGAAAAGAAGGACCGGGAACTTCTCACGGGTTCCGGAACGGTGGATGGTTTCGAAGTGCCGTTTACTTTTCCCGATGGGAAGCAATTTCAGTTCCAGCATTTCAAGATTCCCATCCGGGACGCTTCCGGGAATGTCAGCGGAATCGTCACGGCCTCGCTGGATATTACCCATCAGGTGGAACTGGAAGATCAATTGCGCCGTTCGCAGCGAATGGAAGCGCTGGGCACGCTAACCGGCGGGATCGCCCATGATTTCAACAATATCCTCGTTCCCGTGATGGGGTACGCGGATCTGCTGGAAAGCATGTTGGAACCCGGCAGCCGTGAGCATAATTACATCCAGTTGATCAATAAGGCGTCCGTAAGGGCCAGCGAGTTGGTCTCGCAAATCCTCCAATTCAACCTGCAACGGGAAGGCGCCTGGGAAACGATCCGGTTGGAGCCGATCGTGGAGGACGTCGTCCACCTGCTGGAGTCCTCCTTGCCGAAGAGTATCCGCTCCCAAGTGCGGATTGTTCCGGACCTCCCTGCAATCCACGCCAATTACACCCAGATTCATCAGGTCATCATGAATCTTTGCGTGAACGCCGGGCAGGCCATGCCCGGCGGGGGGACATTGTCCATCGGCCTGGAGGCCGTGAATCTCAGGAATTGCGTTTCCTTCTTCGGTCAAACCCTTGCAGGGCGGTATATCAAACTCTCCATCGGGGATACGGGACAGGGAATGGACGAGGAAACGCTGGCCCATATCTTCGAGCCCTTCTATACCACCAAGGACCCCGGGAAGGGCACCGGGCTGGGACTGGCCACGGTATACGGAATCGTGCGCCAGCACGAGGGAGGAATCATGGTGGAAAGCACGCCCGGCGAAGGTTCCACCTTCGAAATCCATTTCCCGGTTTCCAACGTCAACGTCGATCAGATTCCCGAAGATACCGCCTCTCCCTCTCCCGGAAAGGAGTCCATTCTGTTGGTGGACGACGAGGAAGAAATCGTCCATCTCGGCAAGACAGCACTGGAAAACCAGGGGTACGACGTCACCGTCGCCCTGGATGGAGAAACGGCTCTCGAGATATTTCAAAAGTCACCTGATTCATTCGATCTGGTGGTGACGGACCAGAGCATGCCCGGCATCACGGGGATGGAAATCGCCTCCAGGATGAAGGAGATCAATCCCAAATTGCCGATCGTCCTCTGCACCGGGTACAGCGAAATGGCCACACCGGAAAATATCTCGCAAGCCGGAATCGACGAGTTAATCCCCAAGCCCTACCGGCAAAACGATTTGTCTAAGGTCATCCGCAAACTGCTGGACTTTTGAGGCAGCGCTGGGTGTGGGCCTTCCTTCGCAGCAGGACTTGGTGCCGGGAGATCAGGATTCGATCCCGGCCAGTTTCTCGAACAGTTCGGTGACCACGGACTGGTCCACATCCGCCATGCCCGCGTCGTACAGCTCCTCGTAGAAGGAGAGCAGGGTTGGCGAGATGGGCAGGTTCGCGCCCATTTTCTTCATGGAGCGGGTGATGTAGGTGAGGTCCTTGCGCAGCATCCACACCGGGCCCTGGTTGCTCCAGTCGTGATGGATCACCTTGTCCGCCTTCACTTCCAGCACCCGGCTATTGGCGATGCCTCCCGAAAGGGCGGCCACCACCTTTTCCAGGTCCAGGCCCGCCTTGCGGGCGAAGGTGAGGGATTCCACCACCCCAATCAGGTTGATGGCGTACATGATCTGGTTGGCCAGCTTGGTGTACCCCCCCGCGCCCACTTCCTCCCCCATCAGGGTCACGGTCTTCCCCATGGCCTGGAAAAGGGGCAGGCAGCGCAGGAATACTTCGGGCTTGCCACCGGCCATGATGGAAAGCGATCCCTCGATGGCGGCGGGTTCCCCGCCGCTGATGGGGGCATCCAGCATCTCCACGCCCCCGGCGGCCAGTTGTTCCGCAATTTTGATCGAAATGGGCGGGAAGTTGGTGGACATGTCCACGAACACCTGGCCGGCCCGGCACCCGGCCAGGATCCCATTGGCGCCGGTGACCACTTCCTCCACCACATCCCCGTTGGGGAGGCAGGTGAAGATCACGTTCACCCGGGAGGCGACGTCTTTGGCATCGCCACCGGGCTCCGCCCCGGCCTGTTCCAGGGCTTCCACCCGTGCGGGATCGCTATCGTGCACCACGCAAGGATAGCCCGCCGCCATCAGGTTGCGGGTCATGGGGTGGCCCATCTGCCCCAGTCCGATAAATCCGATCGTTTCCACTGAAGTCCTCCTCTTGCCTGACAATTGGTTTGTGCTGGGCAGGCTGCCTGTCCCGATGGGGCGGTGTGAACCGGACCCGCTCCCCTGCCCGCCAGTATTCCCGACCGGACCCCCTTTGGCCATCCCTTCCATACCGGAGCCGCGGTGCTGGTGGGGCCATGGTGCTGGTAGGGACCGTAGTGCTGATAGGGACCAGGAGCCAATGCTTCCACCTGAAAGGGAGGCCGTTCCTCCCCCTCAATTCAAAATAGATTGTGGCCGGGCAATGATCCTGATAGGGAATGGTTGCCTTGCAGGAATCGTCCATAGCCGGGAATACCGCTCAAACCGATCCCTAGTACTTCACCTCGGAAGTTCGCGTAATGAGAGTCAATAATATTTATGTTAAAATACAATAAGTTAACTCGATAACTTCCGACGCGAAGTTCTGCCATTAAGTACCAGTTCATGCGCATACTCGTTACCGGAACCGCCGGCTTCATCGGCAATGCCCTCGCCTTGCGCCTGCTGGAACGTGGGGACGAGGTGGCCGGGCTGGACAACGTTAATTCCTACTACAACCCGGCGCTCAAGGAGGCGCGGCTGGCCCGCCTCAAGGCGTTTCCCGGCTTCGAGGAGGCGCGGGTCTCTCTGGAGGATTCCGGGCGCGTGGTGGCGCTCTTCGAGGGATTCCGTCCCCAGAGAGTGGCGCATTTGGCGGCTCAGCCCGGCGTTCGGTATTCCATCGAAAATCCGCGCGTCTACATCGACAGCAATGTGGTGGGATTCCTGAACGTCCTGGACGGCTGCCGCCAGGGCCGGGTGGAGCATCTTGTGTTCGCTTCCAGCAGTTCGGTGTACGGCGCCAATTCCCGGATGCCCTTTGCCGTGGGGGACACGGTGGATCATCCGCTCAACATGTACGCGGCCACCAAGAAGGCCAACGAGTTGATGGCCCACGCTTACAGCCACCTTCACGGCATCCCAACCACCGGATTGCGTTTCTTCACGGTGTACGGTCCCTGGGGCCGTCCGGATATGGCCCTGTTCAAGTTCACCGAGAGCATCCTGTCCGGGAAGCCGATCCAGGTATTCAACCATGGAAACATGAAGCGGGACCTGACCTATATCGACGATATCGTGGAAGGAGTTGTGCGGGTGATCGACCGGATCCCCGCGCCCGATCCCCGCTGGGACCGCGAAAACCCGGACCCGGCTTCCAGCATGGCCCCTTACCGGTTGTACAATATCGGCAACAACCAGCCGGTGGCCCTGACCCGGATGATCGAGGCGTTGGAGGAACGGTTGGGGAAAACAGCGGAGAAGGAAATGCTCCCCCACCAACCGGGGGAAATGACCGAAACCTATGCCGATCTCGACGATCTGGAAAAGGACTTCGGGTTCAGGCCATGCACGGCGCTGGAAACGGGCATCGATCGATTCGTATCCTGGTACGAGGAATATTACGGGGTGCGATGAGTGCCGGCTGCGTCCATCGTGAATTGCGCACCCGATGGAGGCAAGATAGCCTTGGAGAAGGGAAAGCCTCCACCAGCCCAACGGAATATGGTAACGGAGCGGCGCAATGGGC
>CAZOXD010000009.1:41355-46338 GCA_964583525.1 uncultured Pseudomonadota bacterium | reverse complement strand
AACGGAGCGGCGCAATGGGCAAGTTGATCAATGGGACCTGGAGCCTGGAGGACACACCCTCGGCTTTGGTCAACAAAAAGGGGGAATTCGTTCGGGCAGCCTCCGGATTCCGGGATTGGGTCGCCCCGGATGGTACAACGGGATACCCTGCCGAAGCCGGACGCTACCACCTGTTTTTATCCCACTCCTGCCCCTGGGCTCACCGCACCCAAATCGGCGTGATGGTGAAGGGATTGCAGGACGTGGTGGGAATGTGCTTCGCCATCCTGCCGCGGAATGACCAGGGATGGGAGTATGGGGAAGGAACAGAGGGGATGGTCACGGGCAACAGGCCTTTCCCCCTGCACCGCCTGTATTCGGACACCGATCCGGGTTTTACGGGGCGGGTTACCACTCCCACGTTGTGGGACAACAAAACCGGAAAAGTGGTCAACAATGAGTCCTCGGACATCCTGCGCATGCTCAACAGCGCCTTCCGGGCTTACAAGAAGGAGGGCGCACCCGACCTGTACCCTGAATCCTTGCGGGAAGAAATCGATGCGATCAACGAGCGGGTCTACCCGGATTTCAACAACGGGGTCTACCGGTGCGGGTTCGCCCGGTCACAGGAAGCCTACGAGGAGGCCTTCCATGACGTCTTCGCCACGCTCGATGCCCTGGAACCGCGTCTGGACCGCCACCGCTATCTGGCCGGGCATCGGTTGACCGAGGCCGACATACGGATTTTTCCCACCCTGGTCCGCTTCGACGCGGTCTATTACAGCCATTTCAAATGCAATTTGCGCCGTATCGCCGATTTTCCGAACCTGTCCAACTACCTGCGTGATCTCTACCAAACACCCGGCTTCGGGGAAACAGTCGATCTGGAGTCGTACAAGCGAGGGTATTATGGAAACAGTCCCCGCCTCAATCCCTCCGGTATTATCCCGGCCGGGCCGGAGAACCTGCTGGGTACCCCCCATGACCGGGCCGAACGCACCTATTCGGAAAGAGCTTCGCCCACCGCGGCTTAGGGGATCACCCCCGGTCCGGGGCGCCGATGAATCCCTTCTTCTCCAATCGTGCTTCTGGTACCATACGTTTATTGATTCCTTTCTTCCGGAGCGTCTGATTTCCGAGGCGCCCCCGTTCAATCCTCACCGTGAAAACCGGAATATTTTCGAGTTGTTGTATCCATGACCAACAAGATTCCGTTTATCGACCTTCAGGCGCAACGCCGCAGGCTGGGCAAGAAAATCGACATCGCCATCGCCGGCGTGCTGGAACACGGCGGGTTCATCATGGGCCCAGAGGTGAAGGAACTGGAGACCCGCCTCGCGGAATTTTGCGGCGCCCGGCACGCCATCTCCTGCGCCAGCGGCACCGATGCATTGCTGATGCCCCTGATGGCCTGGGGAGTGGGGCCAGGGGACGCGGTGTTCTGTCCCGCATTCACCTTCGTCGCCACTGCGGAGGTGGTTTCCCTGTTGGGGGCCACGCCGGTGTTCGTGGATGTGCTCGCCGACGATTTCAACATGGATCCCGGCAGCCTGGAGGGAGCCATCGAGGCCTGCGGGGAATGGGAACTGCAACCCAAGGTGGTGATCCCGGTGGACCTGTTCGGGCAGCCGGCGGATTATGGCCGCATTCTTCCCATCGCGGAAAAGCATAGGCTGAAGGTGTTGGCCGATACCGCCCAAGGTTTCGGCGCCACCTTCAACGGTGCCCGCACGGGCACCTTTGGCGACGCGACGGCCACGAGCTTTTTCCCGGCCAAGCCCCTGGGCTGCTATGGGGACGGCGGGGCCGTGTTCACCGACGACGATGGAGCCGCCGAGGCCATGCGCTCGGTGCGGGTGCACGGGCAGGGAAGCCATAAATACGAGAACGTGCGCATCGGCATCAACGGAAGGCTGGACACCCTCCAGGCCGCGGTGCTGCTGGAAAAGCTGGCCATTTTCGACGATGAAATCGCGGCCCGGCAGCGTATCGCCGAGCGGTACAACGAAGGACTGACAGATGTGGCCCAGGTGCCCAATTTGATGCCGGGACGGACTTCCTCCTGGGCCCAGTACACCTTGATCCTCGCAGACCGGGATCGGGTGGCCAAAGCCCTGGGAGAGGCAGGCATCCCGACGGCCATCTATTACCCGATTCCTCTCAGCCGCCAGAAGGGGTACCAGGATTGCCCTGCCGCTCCCGGTGGAATTCCGGTCTCGGACGAACTTTCCGGCAAGGTGCTCAGCCTGCCCATGCATCCCTACCTGGAAGAATCCACCCAGGATCGCATAATCGCCAATGTGCGCGAGGCGGTGGGGGGGTAGAATCTATCCTGGTTTTCCGGGACGGTCAAGCGCCGCCCACGATTCCCTGGATGAAGGCCAGCAGGTTTCCTCCCTGGAAAAGGTTGCCGGGAATCCCTGCCCGCCGGGCAGCTTCCAGATCCCGATCCTTGTCCCCGATGAGGAAGGACCTTCCGGGCTCACAAGGCCACTCCTCCATGGCGCGCAGGAGCATCCCCGGCGCCGGCTTGCGGCAGGAACATTCGATCTTGTATTGCCCGACCGCCCCCTCGGGATGATGCGGGCAGTAGTAGAAGGCGTCGATATGCGCCCCTGCCCGTTGCAGTTCCTCATTCATCCAGGAATGAAGGCCTTCCACAGCCCCGGTGTCGAAGTAGCCCCGCGCCACGCCGGACTGGTTGGTAACCACAATCACCGTGTACCCAGCCCCGTTGAGGAACAGAACAGCTTCCTTTGCTCCCTCAATCCAGATAAGACCCTCAGGCCGATGGAGGTAGCCGATGTCCTCGTTGAGCACGCCATCGCGGTCCAGGAAGGCGATGGGTTTTGGGGGACGGTCAGGGTTGGAAACCGGAATGGGCATGATTCCCTGGATCGTTATGGCAAGGATGGGGGCCGGGTACGAGAGTTGAATTCCTGGTACCAGTTGTAAACCACGGGAAAATCCAGAACAATATCCCTCGTTGGAATCGCGAAATTATTGTTCCGATTGCACTCCAGTGCTTTCGATCAGCCAAACCACGGAAATCCGCAGCGATATGGATCACCTGATACCTCCCCATGGTTCTGGATTTGAAGACCTTTTCCTCTCGGCTGAGGAACGGGAAGAGATTAAATCCAAATCTCTCGCAGCACCTGTCCTGACCCTCTCGAATTCCCAATTGAGTAATCTCGAGCTGATCCTGAACGGGAGTTATTCCCCCTTGCGGGGATTCATGGGGAAGAAGGAAACCCAGACGGTATGGAAGGAGATGCGGCTTTCCGATGGCGCTTTTTGGCCCTTGCCGGTTACCTTTGACATATCCGCGGAAATCTCCGAAACGCTGGAAATCGGGCAGCCGATCTTCCTGTCCGACGGGGAGGGGGTGCTTCTCGCCCGCATGATGGTGGAGGATCTGTGGAAAACGGACTCCGCCAGCGATCCGATTTTCCAGGCTGAACAAAGAGAGGGAGGCGATTCCTCTCCCGGAGCCTGGTGTATCGGAGGGCGGATCGCAGGGTTGGAACTCGCCCGGCACACGGATTTTATTTCCCTCCGCCGAACACCCGGTGAATTGCGCCGGGAATTCAACCGCCTGGGATGGCGGAATGTGCTCTGCCTCCAGCCGCGCCAACCGATGCATCGGGCGGATGTACAGGCAACCCTGGAAGCGGCCAAGAGCGCCGATGCCAACCTCCTGATCCAGCCATTGGTGCGAGGGAAATATCATGAGGATGCGATTCATTACTCCAATATACGTTGTTTCCAGGCCATTCGATCCGGATATCCTCCCGGGATGATGGTCATGAATCTGCTCAATTCAGTGGATGGAGGAGAGGGCGCCCGAGAGGTGCTCATGCGGGCCATCGTCGCCAAAAGTCATGGGTGTGGCTATTTCCTGGATCCGCAATTTGCAGCGCAGCCCCCCAGCAAGGCGGATGGTACCGGGGATTCCGGTTCCGAAGAGATCCGAAATGCGATCCAGAAATATGGGCCGGAAATCGGGGTGCAATTCGTGCCGTACCAGGCAATGGCCTATATCCCCTCCCGCGCCAAATACTTTTCGGTCGCGGAGGTGCCGGAGGGCGCGCACAGCGAAATTGTCGATGAAGAAGAACTGATGCGCCGCCTCCGTGAAGGGTTGGAAATTCCCGAGTGGTTCTCCTTTCCGGGAGTGATTGAGGAACTGCGGCGCGCCTATCCCCCAAAAAACGAGCAGGGAATCACCCTGTTTTTCACCGGGCTTTCCGGTGCGGGAAAATCCACCCTGGCCAAAACCCTGGTTTCCCGGTTTCTGGAAATCGGAGGCCGCTCCGTGACCTTGCTGGATGGGGATATCGTCCGCAAAAACCTGTCCAGTAACCTGGGCTTTTCCAAGGAGCATCGCGATCTGAATATTCTTCGGATCGGTTTCGTGGCCAATGAGATCACCAAGCATGGCGGTATCGCCATTTGCGCCCCCATTGCGCCCTACCGGGAAACCCGCCGGAAAATCAGGGAGACGATTTCCGCAACCGGCAGCTTTATCGAGATTTACGTTTCCACGCCCCTGGAGGTCTGCGAAAAGAGAGACCGCAAGGGATTGTATGCCAAAGCCAGGAAGGGATTGATCAAGGAATTCACGGGCATCAGCGATGCCTACGAATCCCCCGAAAACGCGGAGATCAATATCGACACCTCCGATATTTCCCAGGAGGAGGCGGCCCAGAGCATTTGGCTTTACCTGGAAAAGCAGGGGTTTATCAGCTGATGAGAGATGGGATGGCCCCGGCCTTTTAGCCCTGCGCATCACCTGCCCGCTTTCGCCATTTCTTCCAGGTAATCCGCCATCTTGCCGTATACGTTTTCCGCTACGAAGCGAGCCTTGTACAGCGCGGAGGCGTTTTTCGAAAGCCGCTCCAGTTCGGATTTATCCTGGGAAAGGCGCCGGAGAATGGCAGCCAATTCCTCGGCGCTCCCGTAGGTCGCTCCGCATTCTTCCTCTCTAAGCAACCGGCCCAG
>CAZOXD010000009.1:0-41255 GCA_964583525.1 uncultured Pseudomonadota bacterium | reverse complement strand
AGAGATACGTTCCTTTTGTATCCCGTCCCTTTCAGCAGGATTGTCCGGCAGCCTTCACTTCCCTCGATTTCCCGGTCTTCCGTGGCCCGCCAGCGTTTGTGGGTATGATCGAAGGCGGAGGTCCACCAAGTCACCTCGTGGCCCCGTTCTGCGAGAATCCCGGCAAGAATTCCCGTTCTCAGCAGACGGACGTGTGGGCCGTCGCCGGGCAGAGGCTCCCCAATGGTGATCAACCAAATTCGCATGGAGTTCAGTGGTGATAGAGAAATGATTCCACCTGCATTGGCGGAATCGTTTCCTGCTAGAGACGCCAGACTCGATATCCCGCTTTCAGATAGGGTTCCTGGGGCAGCATGGATTTCACGTCGATCAGGATGCCGGGGTTGTTGAGTTTGGCCATGATGGTTTCCGGGCTCATCCTCTGATATTCATCATGAGCCACGGCGAATATCAGGGCTTCCGATTTGGGCAAATCCTCCCAGGACGTCAGCGTTACGTCATACTCCTCCTCCACCTCCTCCGGGCTGGCAACCGGATCGTGGACGTGGACCTCGACCCCGAAGGATCTCAGTTCCTCGATGATGTCGATCACCCTGGAATTGCGGATATCCGGAATATTTTCCTTGAAGGTCATTCCCAGAATGGAGATTCGGGCGCCTTTCACGTTGCTTCCGCCGGCGATTACCTGCTTGACGGTCTGCTCTGCCACGTACTTTCCCATGTGATCGTTGATGCGCCGTCCGGCCAGAATTACGTGGGGGTGATACCCGAGCATTTCGGCCTTGTAGGTTAGATAATACGGATCCACGCCGATGCAGTGGCCTCCTACCAGGCCCGGCCTGAAATGAAGGAAATTCCACTTGGTTCCCGCCGCTTCCAGTACCTGGTTGGTGTCGATTCCCATCCGGTTGAAGATGATCGCCAACTCGTTCATGAGTGCGATGTTGAGATCGCGTTGGGTATTCTCGATGACCTTGGCGGCTTCGCCGATCTGGATGCCCTCCACCCGGTGGACTCCTGCTTCGACAATTTTCTCATATATTCCGGCAACGCGTTCCAGGGTTTCCGGTGTATCGCCGGCTACCACCTTCACGATGGTTTCCAGCCGGTGCAGCTTGTCTCCCGGGTTGATGCGTTCGGGAGAATAGGCGACGAAGAAATCTTTCTTCCAGGCCATCCCGGATTCGCGCTCCAGGATGGGCACGCACACTTCCTCCGTGCAGCCGGGGAATACGGTCGACTCGTAGACGACCGTGGCGCCGGATTTCATGTGCCGGCCCACGGTCTCGCTGGCCTGAATGAGGGGCTTGAGGTCCGGCTGGTGCATCGGGTCCAATGGCGTCGGCACGGCAACGATGAGAAAGTCGGCCTCACGGAGCGCTTCGGGATCGTCGGTGAAGCCGAGATCCCGGGCCCTTTCGAATTCCTCCCCGCTCACGTCCCCCATGGGGTCCACGCCTTGGCGATAGGCTTCGATCTTGCGCCTGCTGACATCGAAGCCGATTGTTTGCCCTTTCCTGCCGAAGGCCGTGGCCAGGGGGAGTCCAACGTACCCGAGACCGACCACCGCGATGGTTGCTTTCATAAAGCGGACCTATGAGCAAAAATGTTTGCCGGCGTTGAGCGAAAACAGCCCAACGGGTGATGATATTGATAGGGGGAAGCGGTTCCGGCCAAAGAAAGCGCTGGGATTCCTGAATCTTCAGGTCATTCCTGCCGTATCCCTCCCGGCCCAGCGGCGCTTGAATCCAGCAGCTCAGGAGGGTGATACCTCCCGGCTCCTCACGATCTCCGCGGCGCCCGGAGGCGGGTGCGGTACCAGGGGCTCCCGCCGCTCGGCAACACGGCGCAACTCCTCCGGGGCGCCCAACCTCCTTAGCAACCGGCCCACTCCAGCCAGCGCCCGTTTCCGGGAGAGCAGGGTGACCACGGTAAGCCAGATCAAGCATAAATCCAACCACAGCGACCGATGATCCACATAAAACAATCCCAGCCGGCTTTTCCAGGGACGAATCAGTTGATTGTACGCCAGATCCGGGTCTGGCTTGCCTTCCAGAATCTCCCCCTCATCCGCGAAGACAATGGAAGCGATATCGGTGATCCCCGGCCTCACGGAAAGCAGGCGTCTTTCTTCCTTGGTGTAGAGGTCAGTATCCCGCTTAACATTGGGACGGGGGCCTACGAGGCTCATCTTCAGTGTAAGCACGTTCCATAACTGCGGCAACTCATCCAGCTTGTAGCGGCGGATGATGACCCCCACCCGGGTGATGCGGGGATCATCGCGGGCGGTGGAATCCACCCCGCTGGCATCCGCCTCGATGCGCATGGAGCGCAGCTTCACCAGCCGGAACAGGCGCCCGCCCTTGCCGACCCGGGGGGCCATGTAAAACGGCGAATGCCAATCCGTCATCCAGATCCAGACCATGGTTACTGCCAGCAGGGGGCTGGCGCCCAGCAGGCCCAGCACGGAGAGGGTGAGGTCAAAGAGAATCTTCATGGCAATTTCTATTGTGGCCCTTGTCCCACCCGGGCGGCATCTATCGCAGGGTCTGGGGGATTCCCTTGGTTAGCGCTACCTGGGAACGCACCAATTCCACGATGGCCGCGGCATCCATCCGGTAGTATTCCTTGAGGTAGGCCTGACTGCCCACCACGGAGGAATAAATGTCCGCCATGCCCACCCGCCGGAAAAAGCCCGGAGTGGCGCCGGCTTCCAGACAGGTTTCCGCCACGGCGCCCCCCAATCCGCCCAGTACCGTATTTTCCTCGATGGTCACGATTCCCCCTGTTTCCCGGGCCGCGGCCAGCACTTCGCCTTCGTCGAGGGGCTTGAGGGTGTGCATGCTCACCACTCGGCACTGGATGCCTGCGCGGTCCAGCGTGTCGGCGGCGCGCTGGGCCTCGCAGAGAATGCCCCCGCAGGCGATCAGGGTCACATCCCCGCCCTCCCGCAGACGGCGGGCCTTGCCCAGCTCGTAGGGGGCGGAGCCGGCGCCATCGTCCTGGCCCTGGGTTTTGTCGATGCGCAGATAGCCCACCCCGGGTGCCGCCACCAGCGCCGGCACCGTCTGGCGCATTTCATAGAGGGTACCCGGCGCCGTCACGGTTACGCCCGGCAGACCGCGCAGAATGGTCAGGTCTTCGGTGGCGTGATGGGACATGCCCAGCCCGCCGTAGCTGAATCCTCCGCCGGAGGCCACCACATTAATGTTGAGCCCGTGGTAGCTGGCGTCGTTGCGGATCTGCTCCAGGCAACGCAGGGTGGCGAAGTTGGCGATGGAATAGGTGAATACGGTGCGCCCTTCCAGGGCCAGCCCGGTAGCGATGCCCACCATGTTCTGCTCGGCCACCCCCACGTTGAGAAACTGGCGGGGACATTGCTCGGAAATTCGGTCGAAGGTGCCAAATCCCAAGTCCGCCGTCAGCAACATCAGGCGGTCATCGGCCTTTAAAAGGGCCAGCAATTCCTCCACGAACGCGTCCCTCATCGCCCTTCCCCCTCCAACTCCTTCAGCGCCGCGGAAAGCTCGTTCTCGTCCGCGCTGCGATAGTGCCACAGGACGTTATTTTCCATGAAGGAGACCCCCTTGCCCTTGGTGGTGTGGGCGATGATGCAACTGGGCTTACCGGTTTCGAACGGCGCACCGGACAGCGCCTCGCCCAAGGCGGGGTGGTCGTGACCGTCGACTTCCCGCACCGCCCAGCCAAAGGAGCGCCATTTTTCCGCGAATGGTTCCAGGGCCAACGTCTCCGCCACCGGTTTGATGCTCTGCAGCTTGTTGTAGTCGACGATGGCCACCAGATTGGAAAGCTGGTGGTGAGGGGCGAACAAAATGGCCTCCCAGTTGGAGCCCTCGCCGCACTCCCCATCGCTGAGCAGAACGAACACCCGGTGCGCCTTGCCATCCTGGTGGGCCGCGAAGGCCATCCCCACGCCCACGGAAAGGCCGTGTCCCAGGGAACCAGTGGAAAGCTCCACCCCGGGGATTCCCTTGTGGGAAACATGTCCGGAAAGTTCGGAGCCGTCCCGGTAGTGGTCCTTCAGCCTTTCCACGGGCATGAATCCGGTTTCCGCCAGAGCGGCATACATCCCCGCCCCCGCATGGCCTTTGCTGAGGATGAAGCGGTCCCGCTCCTCCCAATCCGGCCGCGAGGGATCGATATTGAGCACCTGTCCGTACAACACGGCCACGATATCGGCCATGGAAAGCGCGGAGCCCACATGGGAACTGCCACCCCGGCTGGTCATCTCAACGGCGTGACGGCGGATGCGCAGGGCGAGGTCCTTTGTGTTGGTCCCCATTATCCTCGGTTTCTCAGGGAACATGAGGTTCATTTCCCAGGAGCAGGTATGGGCTCATTCAGTCGATCACGGCAAAAGCGATGTAGGGATCGAAGGGTAACCGTTCCAGGCGCAGCTTGCTCGATTCGAAAAATTCCAACATGGCTTCTGTTTCGCCGGGCCAAAGGGGATTGTCCAGTTCGTCGAAGGCGATCACGGCCCCCTTGGGCATCCGCCGGGAAAAACGCTCCAGCGCCACCCGGGTCGGGTCGTATAAATCGAAATCGAGGAAGAGCAGGCTGACCACCAGGTGCGGGTGGTCGGTGATGAATCGTGGAATGGTAGCCGTGGCATCGCCCCGGATCAGCTTGACCTTCGGGATATGCCCTAAAAATCGGGTCGAATCGTGTATTTCCGACAGGGCCTCGAGTTCCTCATAGGAATCCGCTGCCAGTCCCCCGGCCTTGACGTGGGAACTGGTTTCGGATTGATCCTTTTCGGATGGGTCCGGAAATCCCTTGAAGGTGTCAAATCCATAGATGCGCCGGGTCAGGTTGACCGGCTCGAGAATCGCGGAAAGCTTGGCCCAGGTCATCAGGCCGAATCCCTGGTTCACGCCGCATTCGATGATGGATCCCTTCACCTCCAATACCCGCTTGAAAATCTCGTACAACGCCATGAATCGCGTCAGGTTCTGGCGGCGGACATACTTTGGGAAATTCTCCATCTTGGTATCCCAACTGGCCGGATTGCGCTCGAACCATTCCCTGTTCTTCCCGCTTTCTTCGCGCTCAGCGGAACTCCGCAAGCCCCCGGAAAGGGGAACGCCATTTATTTCCGTCATGGTTGGGTTTCCGTGAGATGGAATTCGTTTGTACTGCGCGGAAAAGCCGTTCGCTTCGCGGGAGAAGGGCTGCTCGTCAGCTTACAGGGTTTGTAACGGAGAGGCAAAACGGTGGTCACCGCGGTATGAGGCAGGGATGACCGTTGAAAGATTCGATTGACCCCTGCAATCTTCATGGAACCCAATCGGCCTACCCCTTGCCCATATTGGTCGAATTTCCATTAAAAAATATGAATTTCGCGTTATCGTAATGAAAAGATGAATTGGAATTTTCTGCTACCCCGTTTTTGGAGCGGGTGCTTCATTATTTTGTTTGAATGGTGTCAATCATATTTCGACTTCGGAGGGAAATTGTTGGAATCATTCATTAACTGGCGCCATTTTAAATTTTCGACAAGATCGGTGCAAGTCAAACCTTTTATTCCCCTCAATTGAGAATCAAATGGTCTTCCCATTATCTCCTCTCGGGCGTTCGGATCTCCGGATTTCGCGCATCGGTTTTGGGGCGGCACAGCTGGGGGGGCATGCCTGGGGCAAGGTGGATCAATTGGAGACTAGCCGCGCTGTTCGCCTGGCGATTGACGAGGGAATCAACATGTTCGATACCGCGGATTGCTATGGACTCGGACGCTCTGAAGAACTGCTGGGAATAGCGCTTGCAGGAGTACGGGAACAGGCTTTTATCGCAACAAAATTCGGAGTCCGGTTTCGGAATGACAAAACGGTATTTTACGATAATCATCCAGACTGGATTGACCAAAGTCTCGAGGCCAGTCTGCGCCGTCTTGACACAGATCATATCGACCTTTTTCAGGTGCATTATTGGGATGGAGCAACACCGCAAGATCTTCTGTTTGGGCATTTGGAGCTTAAACGTGACCAGGGAAAGATCGGGTATTATGGTGTAACGAATATGAGAGTGGAAAATCCTGGCAGGTGGCCTGGATTGGTCTCTTTCTCCTTCGAATTCAGTCTGGCGGAAAGGAAAATCGAGGAGGAAATCTCCAGGAGTATTGAAGATGGCCTTACTTTCATCGGATATGGGAGTTTGGCGCAAGGTCTGCTCAGCGGAAAGTACAAGGATTTGAGTAATTTTGAAAAAGATGACCGGCGGCTTCGTGAAAGTTCCCGGAATTTCCATGGCAATCAACTTCCAAAAAATTTAAAAATTGTGGAAGAAGTAAAAAAAGCGTCAAAGCATTACCCTGGCGCCACGGTTTCACAAGTGGCCTTGGCTTGGCTGTTGAGGCGATTCGATCGATCCAGCGCCCTGGTGGGAATCAAAACGCGGCGGCAGTTGTCCGAAATCGTTGGCGTGAGGGATTTTACGTTATCGGATGAGGATTTTTACCGGCTGGAAAAAATATCCAGTTTGGATAAACCCGTCTTGGAGGAGACTTGTTCGTCAAGCGTGTAATCGATCTGGCAGGAGGAATTCTCGGATTAATTGTCAGCCTTCCCGTAATTTTGCTCTTCTCGCTATTGATCTTTCTTCAGGATCGGGAAAATCCATTTTATGTTTCGGTACGGATCGGGCAATATGGGCAGCCGTTCCGGATGATCAAGCTGCGCTCCATGGAACCTGATTCCGATCGATCCGGTGTGAACACTGTCATAAAAGGAAATCCACAGGTGACGGCCGTAGGGCGGGTTATTCGCGCCACCAAGATCGATGAATTGCCCCAATTTTTTCATGTCGTTATGGGAATGATGAGCTTGGTTGGGCCGCGCCCGAATATTCCGGCAGGGGTCGCCCTCTATACGGAGGCCGAACGGGGTCTCTTGTTAACCAAACCGGGAATAACCGATTTTTCCTCCATCGCCTTCAGAAATCTCGACAATTTGTTGGAGGATCAACCCGACGCCAACATGGCCTACAACCAATTGATCCGTCCCTGGAAAAGCCAGTTGGGTATTCTGTATGTGCAAAATCGCTCTGTAAAAGTGGATCTGGTCTGTATTGCTCTTACAGGCCTGTTGTTAATTAGTGAGAGGCAAGCGAAACTGGGCCTGGGACGACTTCTCCGCAAAATGGGAGCGGAAGAAGAGTTGGTCGGCATAGTAGAGGGAACCCGGCCCCTCCGAAAAGCCCAACCACCCAACTAGTGTAGTGACACTGAAGTTCGTTCATTATTAATTGAGGGCGTTACCCCCAAACCCCTACCCTCCGGGGGGCAGCTTTCGGTTGTTAATGTTACCGAGCTGCACCAAACTTTTTAATGAGGGATTTGTCGAATATTTTAGTGTAATTTCAAAACCTTGCCAAAAAGTTTGATCCAACTTTTTAAAGTTGGTCAGGGTTCCAAGGGCTGACAGCCCTTGGCCGCCGGAGGCTTGGATATACTATGTGAATTTCTGTGTCATTACACTAGGTTGGTGAAATCGACATACCCTGATTCCGCTGGTCCCATCCCCCATGACCTGTCATTGCAGCAAACTGGGGTATGTCAATGGCAATGCCGAACAATCCGTACGCGCGTTTCGAGAATTGCGTATGAGGCCCTTGAGGATTTAGATTACCAAATGGTGTATGTGGAGAATGAGGAAATGGAGGAAAGAAAGGTACTCGAACAGGAGTTCCACAATCAGCGCGAGCGTGATCAACAGAGTCTTTCGGATGAGGAGTTCCTCGCCAAGTATCCCAACAAGCGTTTTTATTCCATCACCAAACGAAGCAAGGATTTCTTCTACTCCATTCTCCGGAAGGAACTGGCTGGCAAGGCTGTGCTGGATTACTGCTGTGGTTTAGGCGGCTCCTCCATAAAGTTCGCCAAAATGGGCGCAAAGGTTTGGGGAATCGATATTTCGGACGAGTCCATTGAGACGGCGATGCGAAATAGCAAGGAAATGGGCTTGGAAGACAATGTCACGTTTGCTGTCATGGATGCTGAAAATATGGACTTCGAGGACAATAAATTCGACATCATCGTATGCAGTGGAGTTCTTCATCATCTTGACTTGGAGCACGCCTACCCGGAGTTGGCGCGGGTACTTAATGCGGATGGCATAGTGATCGCCCAGGAGGCCCTGGGTTACAATCCGTTGATCAATGCTTATCGCCGCAGGACGCCCAATTTGCGGACAGCCTGGGAAATCGACCACATCTTGAAACTCAAAGACCTAAAGCAGGCACGAAAATACTTCAGCGTGGTCCAGGTGAACTATTTTCACTTGGCCGATATTGCCGCGCTCCTATTTTACAATAAAAAATTGTTCCAACCGATTCTAAAGGTTCTTGGAGCGGTGGATTCCATATTATTGCGGATACCGATTATCCAGTTAATGGCTTGGCAAATGATCTTCACTTTAAAAAACCCGAAAAAGGGAGCGGGTTAATGCCGGGAAATTCATGGATGATGTAAGTTGTCCTTCCGGTGGAACTGTCAGCGCTGAAAATCACGCGCAATGCGTTCAATATGATGCGCCATTTGCCCATACACCTTTTCGGCTCGAAAGCGCTCAGCATACAAGTTAGCCGCGTTGTGGGATATACGTTCAAGTTCATGCCGTTGCAGATAGAGTCGGCGCAACACTTCGGCCAATTCCTGCGCGTTGCCATAGGTGGCGCCGCAGTCATTGGCCGTGATTAATTGTCCGAGTACTCCTTTGACGCTCGATACGATGGGGAGACCAGCGGACAAGTACTCGATTATCTTATTGGGAAGGTTCATTCTAAAATTCGGATTATTTACGTAGGGAGCCAGTCCTGCCGCTGATCGCCGCATCAGTGCATAGATATCAGCCCGGCCAATCCATCCAGGAAACACCACGTGGGGTTGCCCCCCTGCCAATTGCTGGTAATGTCCCCGCTTTTCACCATCCCCGCAGAGAATGAAGCGGATCGGTAAATCCAGTTGCTGCAGGATCCGGGCGGCATCAATCACAGTTTTCAAATCGAACTGCCGTCCAATCGTTCCGAAAAAGCAAACTACGAATTCCGAGTTGGAAATTCCATGTTCATCCCAGACCCGGTTTGCACGAGCGAGAGATTCCGGATTGGGAACCTCCTCCAGATAGCCCATGGGAAAGTCGCGGTCTAACGACCCCACACCGCGGCCGGCTTTGCGCAGTCCCCAATTGACGAATTCTGTCGTATGACCGGTAATCGCCGTTGCGTCGCGTAGCGCTGCCCTTAAAATCCTGTCGTAGTGTGCAAGTAACCCCCATGCAATCCACCGTAGAGGCCTTGGCAGTACTTCGATGAAAATATCCGGCCACAGGTCGCGAATATCGATCACGACCGGAACGTTGTTCTGGCGTCCATATTCCACGGCTGCCTGGCAAAATTCGATGATCGGAGCCGAGCAAATTATTATGTCGGGGCGTGGTTCTTCCGTACACCGCTGCTTAAAACGTTGGGCCAAGCGGTAATGATCCCATAGACGGCTCAGGGAGACGTTGCGGGCATATCCTGGGGACTGAAGCATGATTATTCGGTAACCGTCATTGGTTATCACTTCACCCTCCTCCTCTACTCGATACCGCTTGCGGGCATGGTCGAAGGAAGAAGTCCACCATGTGACGCCGTGACCTCGCTCCGCCAACACGCCCGCCAGGATTCCTGTTCGGAGGAGCCGCACATCAGGTCCATCGCCAGGGAGAGGTTCCCCCTGTTTGATCAGCCAAATACGCATGTATTAACAAGTTTTTAATGTCCATTTAGGAAATATTTTCCCTGGATGTTTTCCCTTTTAATGACTCCCCTCCATCGGCAATATTTCCGACAGAGCACATGGAATCGCGGGAACCCGCGGTTTTTCCCGGGTGTGGAAGGATTGATTTCCTGCCGGGTGATACTATATCATTCTGGGGAACCAATCTCACCTGTTCCCGGAAAATCCAGAAATAACATTAATATCCAAAGGGAAAAATCTTGCTCACCAATCCGCCCAGGAACACCATTGCCGTCTCCGATGCCAGGTTCAGCGACACCTCATTCATGGACCCCAATGGGCGTGTTTTCGAATGGAAAGGGGATCTCTACCGCGCCATCCATGCCGATGTATTTCCGTTTTATGAAGATTTCCTGCAATCGGACGTATTCCAGGAACTGGAAGCCTCCCGGAAGCTGATCTCGGCCGATCTGACCGGCTACCACCTGGATGGGTTCGCAGCCGTTCTCTCCCACCGCAGGATTCCCTTTCCCACATTTTGCATCGAATGGCCCAGGGAAATGCTCAAGGCGGCTGCCCTGGTGACCCTGGATGTGTGTCTCGAATTATTGAATTTCGACGCCACCCTGCAGGATGCCTATCCCTGGAATATACTGTTCGAGGGAACGAAACCGACCCTGGTCGATTTCACCTCCGTGGTCCCCACCCATGATTCCTATCTGTGGATTCCCTACCAGCAATTCTGCAACTTTTTCTATCACCCCTTACTGCTGGGGTCTGCCAGGCAATGGCCCGTCGCACGCAGGATGCTGATGGATTACCTGGAGGGAATCCCAGCCGGGCAGGTGCAATCCCTGTTGGGACCTCTGCAAAAATTAAAAAGCCCGGGGTATCCTTCGCGCATCGGGATACCCCTGATGGTTTCCAGGCTGTTTTCCTCGGACAAGCTGGAATCCCGGGTAAGGCGGTTAAACGCGAAATTCTCCGTTTCCTTCACCAACAAAACACGGCATTCATTTTTCAGGAAACTGCAAAACACCATATCCTCCATCTCCTTCCCCGACAGTAAATCCGCCTGGACGGCCTATTACCAGGAAACGGATTTCGAGGAGCTACAGACCAAGAAACAGCTCTTCAGCGATCTGCTGGACAGGATCAATCCGGAATCCGTGCTGGATATCGGCTCGAACATGGGGGAATTCTCCATCCTCGCCGCCGAACATGGGTGCAACGTAATCGCCATGGATACCGACGAGTTATGTATTTCCCGGTTGTATACCGGAGCCACCGGGAGGGATTTGAGCATCCAGCCCCTGGTGATGGATATTCTAAATCCTTCGCCAGCCTTCGGTTGGTGCGGAAAGCAGTTCCCCATGGCGTCCGAGCGGCTGCAGGCGGACCTCGTTTGCCTGTTCGCCGTGATTCATCATCTGGTGTTCACCCGCGGCCAGAATTTTCATCGGGTGATTTCGGCGGTGAGGGCCTTCCAGAAAGAGTACGCCCTCTTCGAGTTCGTGGACCGCGAGGACAAAATGTCGGTGCGCATCCGGCGCCGTATCAATTTCAATGATGCATGGTACAACTACGAGAATTTCCTGGATGCCCTGAACCAGGAGTACAGTTCCGTGGAATTCATTGGAGAGGTTTCGCCAACCCGCCGCCTCGTACTGTGCCGAATATGAGGTGGGGAACTGCCGGATACGATGCCCGTCCCAGATCATTCTGAAAAATTTAGGTTCCTGGCCCTGCTGGGGCGTAATTTTATCGCCCAATTGGGTTGCTGGGTGTTGGTGTTCGCCTACGTGGCCATCGTGGAAGGATTGTTCTACCAATCCAAATCCTCCTTTCTGGATGGATTGACGCAGTTGGAGATGATCGGATTGGGCTCCAACCTGTTGGCCATGGGACTGATGGCTTTAACTGCCGTAAGTGCCCTGAGCGCCCTCCTCCTTTCCCTGTCGGCTGGGATTCCCTCCGGAAAAATCAAGCGCCCTGCCACAACCCTGCTGGAATCCCTTCCATTTCTGGTGGCCGGGATCCTGACTTATTATTATTTCGACCGGTGGACCTATACGGCCTTCGATCATGGCATGGCATCCCGGTGGTTCCCCATCAATATTGCGATTTTCCTGGCTTTCCTTTTCGCGGGCCTTTTGTATTACCGATTCAACGGCGCATCCATTCAGGGGTTTTTTATGGCCCACTGGGAGCCGTTCCTTGCTCAGGTGGTTTTGGTGGGCGTTTTATCCACTTGGAATCTGGTTTTGAGTATCCCGGAGCCCTTCGAAAAGAACGTGAAGTTGGAATTCAAATCCCCCTCGGATCAAGGCAATCGTCCCAATATTGTCATCGTGACGTTTGATGGTTTCAATTTCACCAACAGTCCGCTGATGGGGTATGGCCGCAACACAACCCCCAACCTTCTTCGGAGGAAGAACCAGTTCGCCATCTTCACCCGGGCCATGGCCATATCCACGGATTCCAGATCGGGAAATTCGTCGATTTTTTCGGGAATCTCCCCCATCACGACCCGGTTGTACCGGTACCCCAGCGTATTGTCCCGCGAGCATAAGTACCGGCATGTGCCAGGAATGCTTAGGAAACTGGGGTACTACAATGTGAACATGGGGCAGGAACTATACAGCAATCCGGAACTGTACCTGATGAAAAACGGCTTTTCCGAGGTCAATGGCCTCCTCGTCCCTGCGGAAGCCGAAACGAGTGAAACCGTCTTTCAATTTCAGGATCAATTTCCCCTGGAAAATCAACTCCTGATTAATATTTTCTGGGACGATTACCTGGAAAAGACTAAATTTACCTTTAAATTGTCGGAGGCATTGAAGCGCAGGAAGGAGGAAGCGCTGGTCACCTTCAAACCCACCTATTTCTCAGCGTTCCTGGAAAGACTGAAGGCATTGGCGGAAGGTGACCAGCAACCCTTCATGATCCACTATCACTCCACGGTCACCCACCATCCGGTGTTTCAAACCCGGCACAAGGTCTATTCAAATCTACCCAATATCGATTCCCCGGAGTGCCGGAAAATGCGCGAGAAGGGGCTGGACTGCCAAGGGAAACGGATTACGAAACAGCAACTGACCGACCTGTTTGATGACGCAATGCTGGACCTGGATGAGGATACGGAGAAAATCATCCGCATCCTGGAGGAAACCGGCCAATACGACAATACGATTCTCATCATCACGACCGATCATGAATTCGAATGGAACACCGACGGCGTCCCCGTCGCATTGATGATCCACACCCCTGGACAATTCAAGGGAAGAATCATCCCGGAACGGGTATGGCTGCTGGACATCGCCCCCACCCTGCTGGACATGACCGGTCTGCAACAACCGGAATGGCTGGACGGGGTTTCTCTACTGCCCCTGATTTCCAGCGGGGATAATGGACCCCAACGAAAACTCCAGCGGAAGGTGCCCATTCACATTGCCTACGGTTCCAGGCATCAATTGAGACGCCTGATGGTATTTCGTGGTAATTACAAACACTACAAACGGTTGGATTCATTCCGGGTGGACGATATTTACGATGTGTCCAACGGTCCTGGCGGAACGCTGTTGGAAAACGAAAGCGCCGGGGGGGAAGATGTTTTGCAATTACGGAAAATGACAGAGAGATTGATCGAACAAAGCGGTGTCAATCTCGTTAAACGGCTGCTCTTCTAACCATCATCCAAAAAGGCCCATATGGAGTGGAGAATCAAGGTTGCCATGCTCATTCTGGGATTCCTGACCCTGGCTGACCATGCCTATGCATACATCGATCCGGGAATCGCCGGAATTTTGTACCAAATCGGCTACGTGGCAGTCATCGGTGTAATCGGATGGTTTGGCGGTTTGAAATATGTGGTCAAGCGGTTCCTGAGCCGCAAAGAAGAATCCCAAAGCGAATGAATCGGGCCAGGACCCGTTCTCCATCCCATTCCATTTTTCACTCCACTCCAGGCGGACAGCCCGCCCCCTCCATGAATTTGGCAAGGGAGCCAACCGGAGCGGGGGATTCCTTCACCGGAATTCCTTACTTCTCCACGGAACTGGCTGTCCCAGTCCCTTGGTATAAACCAATGAATATTGCAGATCTTATATCCCGCCTCGATCAGATTCAATCCATCCCCAACGAACAATTTCTGGCCGGATTGGAAGAACGCAAGAAATCCGAAATGGAGTTTCATAATTTGCGCAGGGATCATACCGCCTCGAAGCAGTTGGATCAGGACACCTACGAGAAACTCTATGGGAACCGCAAGTATTATATTGGCACCCAGGATTCCCGTGCCTATGTGAATGAATGGATGACGCGCAACGTTCTTGAAAAGGTGTTCCTGGATTACTGTTGCGGCGACGGCGGCTCCGCAATCCGCGCCGCCAAGGCTGGCGCGTCCCTGTCCATCGGGATCGATATCAGTGACGTCTCGATCGGGAACGCCAAGGGCCGTCAACGCAAGCGCTATCGCTACGAGGATCTCATGACCCCCTATGACAAGCTCAAGTCCCTGCCCAACGCGAACCAGTACCTAAAGCAGGGGATGAGTTGGCAATACTTGGACGATCTTGCTGGCGAGATGAGTGACAATGAAGCTGCAAAGCAGATGAACAAGGCCAGGGAAAGGCTTTTCCATACCCTCAACCGGCAGACTGGAGTTGCCTGAACCCAACCCTATCCAAACCCGGGTTTCAGACTCATTTCAAGATTGGAATGGACTGGGGGCAGAAACCATTAGGGCTTCCCTTCTGTTGGACCAGTGTCAGGATTCACATCAAATGTCTGCTGATTGTAATTGAAGCTCATATCGTTCTGATTCCTCTTCAAATCATCAGTCTTGCCATGATTTTTAATTCCATTTAATTTATCCAATTTCGTATGCTCCTTATAACCTCCTGTTCTGATAAAACTGTCTTCACTCAAACCCAACTCCATCGAATCATTTAGACGCCCGCATCCGTCTTTAAGTTCTTTAATGACCTCATTATCAGTCATCTGGGTCATGTTTAAACATATGTCCTGACGTTCGGTTATTGAGTCCAGAAAAATATTTTCATCCTTAATAAAACCGTTTTTCAAGGCGTAATCATACATCCCTGTACTTGGCAGCGGCAGCAGAAATCCGACGCTTGGGTAAATACCCAATTTCTCACAATAATCAAATGTTTCACGCATGGTCTCTTTGGTTTCTATGGGATAACCAAAAACAACGCTTGTCATACTGGTGATACCAACTTTTCTGAGGAGTTTAACTTGTTCTTCAAAATAATGGGATTGAACTTTTTTGTTCATCATTTTTAGAATTTCAGCGTTTGCCGATTCTAAGGAATATCCCACACTTGCACACCCCGATTCCTTGAATTTTTCTGCAACCCGCAACCGTTTTCCATAATCAATTTTTGGATTTCCAAATAAATCAGAGCGGACCGCGGCACTCCAGGTAAATTTTAGGTCCGAAGCCAATATATGATCAACAAACCGTTCTGCTTGGTTCACGGAAGAGAAACTAAGATCGTCCCAAAAATTCAGGTAATTTGCCCCAAATTCATCGATATTCCGCCCGCATTCTTCCAAAACGGATTCTGCTGAGCGATGCCGGTATGGATCATTCCAAAAAACATAATGGCAAAATGTGCACTTAAAAACGCATCCTCTCGCTGTGGTAACCGGCATGGTTCTCCATACCTTTTCATTGTTCTCCACTCCAAATGTAGAAGGGGTACCACCGGCTATATTAAAATATTTTTCAACATCAAAATCATTCCAATCGACCATTGGTAAATCGTCGATATTCCCAGCCTTTCTATCTGGATTAATTTTAATAGCCCCCAACTCCGTACGATAGGCTATCCCCGAAACATTATCCAAATCTTTTCCTTCTCTAAAATAATCCAAGGTATCGGCACAGGAATATTCTCCTTCTCCTATAATCACCACATCAGCCGGTGAATTTTGAAGAAACAATTTCGGAATGGAACCTCCTACAGAATTCCCCACAATTACTTTACTTTTTGGATGATATTTCTTGATGGTATTGACGCACCATTTCATCCATGTGTAATGTGTGACAATACTCCCTAAAAGAAACACATCATAATCATGATCTCGAATAAACCCGTCCACAAATTCATCGTCAAAATCTGAAAGTGTTATATCCAATAAATCGTAATCGTACCCACGGTGTTTTACGAAAGTCATCACAGATGCCAAACCCACTGGAAGAAATTTTCCTGTTGGTGATCCTGGCCGAAGGTTTGGATTAATAAATAAGATTTGCATGTATCGACCTTAAAAATAATTCATAAAAAGGAAAATGCGATTGATAATTTATAATTCCAATACCCTTAGAGAATATATGTTGGACAAATAATCGAAAAACAAAATAGGAACCGGAAATTGAACTCCAATATAAATGTTAGCAATATTGATAAATTAAAATCTATGGTGATGGTTGCTGTTTTATTAACGTTGATGTTAAATGCAATCATCCATAATGAAATGAGAAAACCTATTTTAGTGACCTGTCAGCACAAAATACAGACAACCACAGCATTGATGAAAAGTTTATGCCAAGAAACCACCAAGGGACGATTCATAAAATATGCCGTCCTCTAAAAAACTCCAATTTTTGAGAAGGGGGTGTACCTTAAGTGCAGCAGAAATTTGAAATGTGGCATCAAGATGAAATGAAATTTCCCAGTGAAGAAATACACCCAATTCCAGCCCTTTTGTGATCGAGGCAAGGGATTCATTAACGTCCACACCAGAGAACTTTGCAACGGAGGATCCATCAGATGTCATTTAGGAAAAGATTATACGGCATTTTTTAGACCTTCCTCATGAAGGTTCATTAGCCGATTTGGCAAAGCCAAATGGTTCACGCCTGATCACCTTTTTTTTTCAGAATATCTCCTAAAGTATCATATTGACACGGAATTTCACATAATTGTGAATAAACCAGGGCAATCGCATTCTCAGTTTTGAAGGACACGAAGCAAGTAATCTTCATCCAACCCTGCTTTATGGCGTTTGGCCTTGATGCCGACCTTAGTGGTTTTCTCCTGTTTGAGCAGGTTTAAAGCAATGCATCGAAGGCGGGAGATGTTTTCAACAGTGTTGCCTTGACGGACGCGGCCGTTGTTTTCAGCAAAGCTAACGTCAAGAGACCAATGGAGGCTGTTTTCAATTCCCTAGTAGCTGCGCACTGCGTTTGCGATGGTTCATCCATCCCGACCATCCAGGCTGCTGGTGAAGAAGCGCCGCACGGTGGTCATTATATCATCCACCATACGCTCGCACTCCACGGCAGCAAAACATTGCAGGCCGGGCCATTGCTCTCGGTCTTCGAACCATGCCATCTCCGGTGTGGACCAAGCACGGCGGGTTTCAATGCGTCCATGGCCGTTTTCGGTCTGCTCATGGTAGTCATGGGAGAGGGCTGTAAACCCCTTTTCAATGGCCTGATCAATGAACAGAGTGACTTCCTCGTGAAAGGTCGCGTGATTCTTTTTTAGGGCCAGCACATAGTGACCATTTTGTTCAACAATCTGATGAGCAATCTCCATTTGACAGCCCATGGCGTCAATCGTAACCGTCGTTCTTTCCAGATCGAGCAGCTTGAGCAACCTATAAGCTGTCTCAAAATTAATTCTGGACCTTTGCTAATGATTTGAATACTTTAGGGGAGCACCTCACGGAAGAGGAGGTTCCCATGGAATTGACAGATGCCCAATGGACGGTGATTTCGCCGCTATTATCAGATGGAAAAAGCGGCAAAGGACGTGTTGGCCGCCCTCGCCGTGACAACCGTCCGGTGTTGGAAGGAATCCTTTGGATTTTGCGTACCGGCGCCCGGTGGAAGGACTTACCGAGTGAGTTTCCATCATACCAGACCTGCCATCGGCGGTTTGGGGAGTGGATCAGAGACGGCACTTTGAAACACATCCTCCTCGCCATTGTCGCTGATTTACAGGATCGCGGTGGAATCGACCTCAGTGAAACGTTCATTGACGGCACTTTTTCCAGCGCAAAAAAAGGGGTGCTGGAATTGGTAAGACAAAGCGAGGCAAAGGGACCAAGATCATGGCAATTGCGGAGCACCATGGTCTTCCTGTCGCCCTGTGGGTTGGAAGCGCTTCGCCACATGAAGTGACCCTCGTTCACAAGACCTTGCATCATCGATTTACGCGCCGGTACCCAAAGCGGCTGATCGGAGACAAAGCCTATGACAGCAACCCTGTAAACGGCGGTCGAAAAGTGAAGCGTTAAACGTGGCGGTTGAAAAGTGCGGCACCCTAACCGAATCTCATCTGGAAAGAGATGGAAGGCGAGGCCAATGAAGGTTTTGCCGGAAACCCGTTCCAGAGGAGGGAGAGGGTGTATGCCGACATGGATGAATGGAGAAAGATACGTTATGCGGTTCTTCGCGAGGGTCAGAGCAAGCGAAAGACGCAACGAGAAACGGGGATGCATTGGAAGACGCTGGAGAAAGTGCTCCTGCACTCAGAGCCGCCAGGATATCGCATGGCCAAGGAACGCCAAAGGCCGAAGCTGGGGCCCTATCTGAAACGGATCGAAGATATTCTACACAGCGACAAGGAGATGCCAAAAAAACAGCGACACACCGCCAAACGGATCTTCGAGCGGATAGCTGAGGAGGGTTACCAGGGGAAGTACACGGTGGTGAGGGACGCGGTTCGCCAGATTAGATAGGTGAGTGGCGAGGTATTCGTACCGCTTGTGCACCGGCCGGGAGAGGCGCAGGTAGATTTCGGATTTGCGCTGGCGAAGGTGGGTGGTGTGCTGCGCAAGGTTGCCTTCCTTGTGATGGTGCTGCCTTATTCAGACGCCTTCTTCGTGATTGCTTTCGAGCGGGAGTGCACGGAGACCTATTGGGAAGGGCATTTGCGTGCATTTGAGTTTTTCGGTGGTGTCCCCACCCGGATCTCCTACGACAACGCCAAAGTACTGGCGGCCCAGATACTGGGGCCTCATGAGCGCAAGCTGACCGATGGGTTCAAGCAGTTGTTGAGCCATTATCTCTTCAAATACCACTTCTGCCGGGTGCGCAGGCCGAACGAGAAGGGGGTCGTGGAAGGGGTGGTCAAGTACAGCCGGCGCAATTTCTTCGTACCGGTGCCACAGGTGAAGGATCTGGAAGAGCTGAACGGCAAGCTGGCCGGGATGTGCCGGAGGGAACTGCAACGACGGCTGCGGGGTAAGGGTGCCACCAAGGCGGAACTGTTGGCCGAGGAGCAGGATGTCTTCCACGATATGCCGTCAGCGCCCCTGGATGTCTGCCGCAAAGCCGCCACGCGGGCCAATTCCCTTTCCCTGGTGCGCTTCGATCGCAACGACTACTCGGTGCCGGTACGCTGGGCGTACCATCCGATCACGGCCAAGGGTTACGTGAACCGGGTCGTGCTCTGTCACCACGACGAGGTCGTTGCCGTACACTCCCGCTGCTGGGAGAGGGAGCAGCTCATCTTCGACTACCGCCACTACCTGGCCCTGCTGGAGCGAAAGCCGGGCGCCTTGGATTATGCGCTTCCACTGGCCGACCTCAAGTTGCCGGCATGTTTCGATCTGTTGCGGCGCCGTCTGGAGTCTGCCGCTGATCCCTCCGGTGAAGGAACCCGGGAGTACATCCGCATTCTGCGCCTCTTGGAAAGGCACCCCGTGGTCAAGCTGAAGCAGGCCGTGGAGAAGGCCTTGGGCTGCGGAGCACCCAACCGGGATGTGGTTGCCATGTACCTGTTCTCCCCCGAGGAGATGAGACCGCCCCGGTTCCGTCTGGCCGGCAGGGAGCATCTGCGCGGAGTAGAGGTGGCCTCTGCAGACCTTTCGGCCTATGGACAACTGTTGGCCGACGGAGGTGCCCCATGAGCAAAACTGCGACTTCCACGGTGCTCCTGGAGCATCACCTTAAACAGCTCAAGTTGCCCACCGTCTTGAGGGAGTATGCTGCCGTCGCCGCCACGTGCACCAAGGACCGCTCGGACTATCCGGCCTATCTGCTGCGCCTGACCGAACGAGAGTTGCTGGATCGGGAGCGCAAAGCGGCGGAAAGGAGAATCAAGGAAGCCGGTTTCCCCGTGGTGAAGACCCTGGATACCTTTGATTTTTCCGCCCTGCCCGCCATCAACGAGCATCTGGTGAGGGAGTTGGCACGAGGTGAGTACATCGACAAGCGGGAGAACGTCCTGCTGATCGGCAACAGCGGTACCGGAAAAACCCACTTGGCCTGTGCCTTGGCCTTTGCAGCCTGTGCCCAAGGAAAACGGGTGCGCTTCTCCACCGTTACCGCCCTGGTGACCCAGTTGCTCGAATGTCGTGAACAGCGAGAATTGCAGCGCCTCCACAGGCAACTGGAACGACAGCATCTCCTGGTGCTGGACGAGCTGGGCTATGTGCCCTTCTCCAAGGTGGGCGCCGAACTGCTCTTCGAGGTGGTCTCCCGCGCCTGCGAGCGCACCAGTCTCATGGTCACCACCAACCTGCCCTTCGAGGAGTGGGCCGAGGTCATGGGTAATGAACGCATGACTGGTGCTTTGCTGGACCGGCTCACTCATCAGGTGCATATCATCGAGGCCAACGGGGAAAGCTATCGGCTCAAACAAGCCAAGAAGAGATCCTCTATCATAAGCAGGAAATCCAAGAACTGAACAGATAGTATTATTGAAATAGGAAGGGGAAAGGATAAATCTCAACCCAGGTGCCGCACTATTGGACCGCCCCCCGCCGCAGTATTCGAACGCCCTTTACAACTTGCCCTGGTAGTCACAGGATGCCAGAATGCGTAGCGGGTACACTGATGAGATGGGTTTTCAATTCCTGCAACGTCGATTTCAACCGCGCCATGTTGGATAAACTCCTGGATCATCATCATTACGCGGGTATTTCCAAACGAAGAATCCGGACCGAAGAGGGTATCTACAGAGGAACAATGGAGGCAAAGCCCCTGTAAGGTGACGGGATTGGCGCTGCCGGGTTGGTGAAAATCTTCACTCAAACACCTCCAACATCTCGATAATTGCGCGCCCATACAGGCCCTTCATGAAAAACGGGACAGGATAAGGAGGGCAGCATTGGGCGTGCACAATGCCCGTCCGAGAGGCAAAAGGCTGTCATATGAATGTGTGGTACGTAACAATGGGATTTCCCGCATCTTCGGAGACATTTGCGGGGGTGGAGATGCGTGTTTTGCGCTCCATGAATCCCAAACTATCCGCCCATTGCTTCCGCATACGCCCTGCAAGCGACCTTGACCTGCTTTTCTATTGGGGATTGAACGATCTTCCGGTCACATGGACAAGCTCGGCAACCTTTCTATTTGCCGCATATTTCCTGTTGCGCTGGCCTTGGCGTGTTGTTCGTCTGTGTGCCATGTTGACGGTGTTCACATACCGGGAGCCGGTTCAATTAGTGAAATCCTTTATCCTGCTGCCCAGGGCATTTGAATTATTCGTTAAAGCCGCCCACGAAAAACCGGATGTGGTTCACCTGTTTTGGGGACATTATCCATCCATTCTCGGGTATGCGATTCAACGCTGGCTGCCCGGAACAGTGGTTTCGGTTTTTCTGGGAGCTTATGATCTGGTGCAAAAATACCCCCTCAGCCGACCTGTTGCGCAGAATGCGGACATAGTCTGGACCCATGCCAAAACCAACCTTCCCAGCATTCTGGAATTGGGAGTGGAAGAAGACCGTCTATTCGTATCCTACCGGGGAGTGGACCTTAGGATGATCCCCCGCATATTGGACGGAAAAACAACCTGCCGAATCGTTACGGCCGGCCGTCTTGTTCCTGAAAAAGGCATGGAGAATGCTCTCCATGCCCTGAAAAAAGTGTTAGAGGATTTTCCGAATGCCACACTGACGGTGCTGGGAAAGGGGCCGGATCGTGACAGGCTGGAAGGAATCGTTGAAAATTTGAATATTGCCCACGCAGTTCAATTCAAAGGCTACCTAGCTCACCAAGAGACTCTGAATGAATTTGCCCAGACAGACGTGTTCCTGTTGATATCGCGCTCTCCCTCGGAACGACTCCCCAATGTAGTCAAGGAAGCCATGGCCTGCCGCTGTATCTGCCTGGCAAGCATAACCCCCGGCATTGAAGAGCTCATTGAGGACGGACTCACAGGAATGATCGTGCCATCCGATGGGTGGGAAGAGGTAGCGGAAGGACTTTGCCAAATATTTTCCAGGCCGGAACAATATGAATCCTTACGCAATCTCGCCAGAAATAAAATTTTACAACAATTCGATGCTTCGTTAATCTTGATGAAGAAATTGGAGCGTTGGAAAGAATTATCTGCCAAAAAAAAATGAGGATGAACTACACGTTGTAATATTCCTTGAACCAGGCTACGAACCGGGACAACCCTTGTTCAATGGTCGTTTGGGGAGTGTAACCGAAATCGCGTTCCATGTCATTCATATCTGCGAATGTGTCCTGGAGGTCTCCCGGCTGCATGGGGAGAAATACCTTTTTCGCAGGCATGTCTAGTTGTTCTTCCAACACGGCAATGAAGCGTCCCAATTCCACCGGTTGGCTGTTCCCGATGTTGTACAACCGGTAAGGGCCATTGCTGCTTCCCGGATCAGGCTTTTTGCCGCTCCAGCCGGAATTCGGACTTGGCACATGGTCCACCACGCGCACAATTCCCTCCACGATGTCATCGATGAAGGTGAAGTCCCGGCTCATATTGCCTTGGTTGAACACCCGGATGGGTTGGCGGGCCAGAATGTCCTGAGTGAACTTGAAATACGCCATATCCGGCCGGCCCCATGGACCGTAAACAGTAAAAAAACGAAGGCCGGTTGCCGGAATTCGGAAGAGATGGCTGTAGGTGTGCGCCATCAGTTCATTCGCCTTTTTGGTGGCGGCGTAGAGGCTAATGGGATGGTCCACATTGTCATGGACGGAAAAAGGCACCTTCGTGTTCGCTCCATAAACCGAACTGGACGACGCGAAAACCAGGTGTTGCACCCTATGCATACGGCATCCTTCCAGGATGTTGGTGAACCCCACCAGATTGCTATTAATATATGCATGTGGATTTTCCAGGGAATAGCGAACCCCGGGCTGGGCGGCAAGATGCACTACTCGCTCCGGTCTTGTTTCGGAAAATAGAGCCGCCACCTTGTCACCCTCCTCCAGGGAAATGCGAGCCTCCCGAAATCCCTCGTGCCGCCGAATCCGATCCAGCCGCGCCTCCTTCAGGGATACATCGTAGTATGGATTCAGGTTGTCCAGTCCTATAACTGAATCTCCTCGCTCAAGCAGACGAAGGGCAAGCGCGTTGCCAATAAAGCCGGCGGAGCCGGTTAGAAGAATCCGCATGGTTCCCTGTGGTCGTTTAATGTGGAGATGGAAAATTGTTCAAAGCAGTAGATAAATGAACAAGGAAGTGTCTTAACCGCAGGTTGAAAATTTGGTGCCGATTTTACAATACCTTCCATTTGGCCCTGATCATTAACCACAGAATAAACTTGTATTGAATCCCAGGCAAAGTTGACCTGTTACTCTGTGATGCCGACGGCCGGATTCAAGGGGGGGACTTCACCAGAATGCCCTGGAATTTTTCCGCTTGCCGCACGATCACTGGCTCCTGGGATATTTCCTCGCAGAAACGCCTGAAGCCCAAATTGTCCCCAACATCGTCTGAAATCAGTACGCCGCCCGGATGAAGTGCCTGCCACAGCAGGCGATAAGCAAAGCGGCGGCCTGCCGCGCTTTTGTCGGAGTCATAGTGGGCCAAGTCGATGCGCCCGGCGGCCTTTAGGGCCCGCGGCAGACCCTCCCGGTCGGCCATACGGAAGAGCTGCCAAGGCTCACGTAGATAAGGCGGTACTGCAATCCCTACCCAGCGGTCGTTGCGTAGATTGAAATAGGGCAGATCCACGCTGAACAACCGCGCCCCTGTCCGGTTTTGCAACGACAGCAATATGGCCAGGGACGACCAGCCATACGCCACCCCCGTCTCGATCACGCGCGTGGCGGCCTGTGATTCGCAGATCGCATAAAGCAAATCCAGGTTTCCGGCGCCTCCCAGTTGCACGGGACAAGTGGCCAAGCGCTCCCGCGCCTCTGTCACCTGGACGGGAAACAGGGATTCGAGCGTCCCATCCGGCCGCGATAATCCCAGTCGCCCAAGAGCCTCCTCCCATGACACCGCGTGTTCGGCGCACCAGTCGGTGGCAGCAGTGCGCTCCACCTCGGCCGCCGTTTCATCGACCGGTCTCCAGAGGAGGCGCCGGAGTTTGCTCCACACTTTGCGCCTGATTTCCGGCCAGAAAACAGGGCGCAGGAGGTAAAACGCCAAATAGCCGATGTGCCTCAGTTGCATGAGAGATTGTGGTTTGTGTGGCCGGGTTCCCGCGCGGGCGCATCGAGATCCGGAAAGGGTAAGACAGGCGTTTGCGGCGGAGGCCACGGTACTCTCAATCCGGCAGGGTGTTCGTTGGCGGGCTTCACATCAATTCTGTTCCTCACCCTGCCTGCTGTTCCGTTCCGCGGGGAGGCGATCTGCAACTTGTCCACAATGCCCGCGCTACCCTCCCCAGTCAACCCGAAGGGTGGCTGGGCGCATCCGGACTGCCGTGGGACTGACAGGGCCGAACCGTAGCGTTATGAAGCCTCCGCCGGGCCTGCCGGGGCATTGCCCAACACCTCGTCATATATCGCCATGACCTTCGTCACATGGCGCTTGACGGAATACCGCTGCGCGGCGGCCGCCTGTGCCCGCTTCGCCAGGGCGGCCGTGCCCGTCCGGTCGGAGAGCACGGCGACGGCCTGCTCACCCAGGGCCACCGGGTCGTCCGGCGGCACCAGCCAGCCCGTCTCGCCCGGGTGAATGATCCCCGCATGCCCGCCCGCATTGGCGGCAATCAGTGGGGTGCCGGCCAGCAGGGCTTCCACCAGCACCCGTCCAAACGGCTCTCGTACCGCCGGCGCCAGGATCAGATCGCAGGCGGCCTGCCATCGCTGGGGCGGATACCGGAAGCCCATGAAGCAAACCTGATCCGCAATACCGAGCACCTGACTCTTGTGTTGTAGGTCCGCAACGGAAATTTCGCGGTCATCTCCGAAGACCGCAAAGGCCAGGTTGCGTCCGAGTTTATCCACAATGTGAGCGGCGGCCTCCAGGAACAAAAAGGGCCGTTTGCGGTCGATGAGCGAGCCGAAAAAACCGACAATGCGGGCGTTCGGCCCACATACGAGGCCCTTCAGGATCTCTGCACGGGCCCCTTTGACTTCGGGGTGTGAGCGGTCAGGGTACCCACTGACATCGAACGGATTGGTGATCACCGTCAGTTTAGAGGGTCGAATGGTCCGCGCCAGATCCTCTAGCGCGTAGTTTGAGATACTGATGATTCGATTCGCGTATCGGAGGATGGCGCTCATTCTGGCCGCCGCATCGGCAGGGCTTCGCTGATGGCAGATCATCCGTGCTCCAGACAATCGGGCCGCAGCCACCCAGGTCAGGTGCATGCGGAGATCGTTGGTGTGAACAATGGCAATGCGGCGCGAGCGCAGAAATCGCATCAATGCCGGCGTGACTGCAAGGAGGGCGCCCAGTTTGCGCAGGCGATTTCCGGTGACTTCGTTGAGCTTATCTTGGACTGGGAGCGCCTCGAAATTTACATTTTCTTTCAGGAACAAGTCACCCACGGCCCCATCGGGCTCATGAAGAGCCACAACGGGCTCAAAGCGGCTGCGATCCAAATGGCGGATCAACAACAACGAGGACAAGTGGCTGCCACCCACGGTGTCCCCGAGAAACGGAAAGCAGACACGGATCGGTGATTCCACGGTGCTCATTTACGGGTGCGGCCCAGTCGTGCCAACACGCGGTTTTTTTGCTGGGTTAGGGATTCGATCACCCCCGGGCCGGCGATGCGCGCACGCATACTGGACAACCTGGAGAGGGCTTCCAAGGGGTCGATGCCGTATCGATCCCCCAGCCATTGATTCACGCGGTCACGCCGAAAGATGGCTGCCGCGTGATCGATGTAATCGTAGGAAATGGCGATGAAGGCCGCTTTCAGCAGTGCCCGAATCTGCGCGTCACTCTCGCTCGGCATTGCCTCCGGATGACGGAAGTAAATCACATCGCCATGAACGAGTTGCCCGCGCGAATATGGAAGCGGGCCGGGAGCCCGCCAGGGATGCTTCACGCGTGTGGTGCGGCGCCAGTGATGCATTTCCGGAAAGCCCATCGGCACGAATCCGAAGTCCCTCACGAACAGGTCGATGTCGGAGAACAACGGTTGCCCTTTGTACATGGGCACGAAGGATACCTCCAGGCGCAGGGCCAACAGTGACGATTGCAGGAGCGTGCGGCTGGCCGATAGAATGTCCAGTTCGCCTCCCTGGACGTCAATCTTCAGGAATTCGGCATCCTGAATACCGTATTCCACGGCGGCCTCGTCCAGGGGCACCACCGGTACCGGGATCGTTTCGTCGAGGATGTAATAATTTTCCCGCGAGAACAACGCCGCCAACTCCGCGTCGGCCTCTAAAATGGAAGAACAGCCACGATGGCGATAAAGATGAAGCTGTGCCGAACCTCGCTCCACGCCAAGGGCCACCGGCAGAAATCGTAAGCTGCGCCACGGGTGGCCTCCCAGGGCTGCCTCCCGATTCAACCGCTCACACTCCGCCCTGTCCGGTTCGAATCCCACCGCCGATACCGAACCGGAGATCGGAAACAGGTCTGTGGAGAATCCACCGCGGGCACCCACGTCAAGGCAGGTTAAATCGAGGTCAGCGAGAATTGTGTTTAACCCTGAATTGCTTATGGGCGCCCCTATGGATTGCATAAGGTCCTTTCCGTGAAGATCATTTGTAAGCCACCATGATGATGGCCAGCAGTAAACAGGGCGACAACCGTTTGCGGTAGTAGGCTTAGAGCCGGCCCTGTATGGCCGCGGCCATATAAAAGTAGATCACCGGGAAATGCACCAGGTTTCTCGCGGTGGGCCGGTATCCCTTTAACTTCCGGAATCCGGTGGGTTTCAGCAGCCGCGTCTGTTTCCGGTCCCAGGTTGGTCCAAACCAAATCATGCAGGATTTTTTCGGCCTCCGGGTTGTGTCCGGATTAAATGAGAATGAAAATCGAATCGCGGAGGAGGAGTTTACTTGTAGGCGGCCATGACGATCTCTCGCAAAAAATATCGAGCCAATCTCCTGCGAAATTGGTGGGGAAGTCGTTTCAACAAAAATTCACACACCAGGAAATAACTTATCGGAAGCCTTATAGAGATACCGGGTGTGGGTTGGTAGGCCTTTATGGCGCGATACCCTATGGATTTCATCAATTTGTGGAGCTCGCCAATGGTCCATTCCTTGAGATGAAATCCTTCCGCTTTATCGGAAAAATAGCGGGATACGTCACGAGGGCCATTGAAGGCATGAGGTGTGCGGAAAATGTACACACCATCCGCGCGTAAAATCCGCCAAATCAATTCGAAATGATGCCCGGTATCTTCGGGGTGGAGATGTTCGATCAACTGAGCGCTGGACACCGTATCGATGCTGTCCGAAGGGAGATCGAGGTCGTATCCGTTGTAGACAATCAATTTGAAGTTTTCCGACCGTACGACATTTTCGCCTATCTGGTCGGAAATATCGACGCCGTAGACAAATTTGACCTGCTTGGCCAGTTCCATGGGAAAGCGGCAGTCCCCTGGCCCAAATTCCAAATAGACGGTTGACTCATTCACAAACGGCTGTACCCGGTGCAGTTTTTTCCTGTTGGTCTGTTCCATGAGTGCCGGGTCTTCGCGCCGGGTAAGGCGGGGATGGTCCGGAACCTCAGCGAATAACTCGTCATACATCGTGCGATAGATTGCTTTGCGTCCTTCCCGGTTCGCGGCCTTCAGTCGTGCGGCGATCCTGCGTTCCACGTTGAAATGGTGGAGCACACTTTCATAAGTCCGATTCGGGGGGATGGGTTCTCTTTTCGGCTGTTTGCTCATGGCAGCATAACTCGAAATTGCACCTTGCTCAGATGGTTCTTGTGCTTCTGTAAACGGCTCGGGATGCCTCCCGGCCTTTGCGAAAAGCGCCTCGGCGATCTCCCGGGCGATTATATTATTGTCGCGAACCACCTCCTATGTGACGTTACACCAGAACAGATGGGTCGGGAACTCAAACGATTCCGCCAGGATCGCTGCGATGAACAACTCCAGCAGTTCTTCCGGGACAGCAGACATCGCCAGCGCGTCGGACACGGCGGCCGGGAGGGAAGACAAGTCACCACATTGTAACACACCCCTTCCAACGCCGGCAGACGGGAAATCTACGAACACCAGCACGGGCCGGCCTAACATCATCGCTTCCCATGCCGCAGTGCCCATGATGACGGCCGTAAGCCAGGCCATTCGGACCAATTCCGGCCCTTGCTCGAACGGTGAAGCAAGGATCACGCCTAGCAGGCGCTCGATCGGCTCGTAGTTGCCCGGGAGGCGCAGGCCCTCGGTTGATGTTTTTTCACGAACAACTCCATGATATCGGCGGCCCCTTGCACCCACCGATGTGAGGCCTGTCAATACGTCGTAAATATGTAAGGCATGTCCGATCAGTGTTCATACGATTTATTGTGGCGGGGTTGCGTCATCAGTCAGGCACCTTCCAATTAGGCGACATGTAAAATTCCAGCACTGATTGTATGTGGACGTCGTCAAGTTTGTGGGCGCCATAAACAACCCCATCGGCGACTAACGCATAGAAGTCATAAGGATGATCGTCCAACTCGCCCACATGCACGACAGGGACACCGCTCTGGATTACCTCGAGTTGAGCGCTGGTGTTGCCCGCAATGACGACATCGCATTGAGACGCAAATTCCCCGAGCGGTTCTTGAGGATCGCAGATTATCAAGCGATCATCTCTCAAAAGGTGCCTACTGTTCGGATGTTGGCGGAGGAGCACGCGCTTGGGATTGAACCGCTCGAACAAGGTGTTTACGACGGTAGAGACTCCGTCAACCGAGAAATAGTTATTCAGGACAATGCCGATTCTCGCCAGATCCGGAATCGCTGCTCTCATGGGTTTGATTTCCGGCTGGCGAACGATGATCTTGCCGCCTTCTAGGAGCCTACTGCGGTAAGGCTCAGGGTCGGTGCCCTGGTAGATGGCCGCAATGCTGATCCGATGCATGGGCAACTGCTTACACATCTTGCCGGGTTGATACAGGAGGATGGGAACGCCAGCCTCTTCGCACGCCAAGGCAAACGCAAGCGAGAACTCGCTGTAGTCGTTGTGTGTAACGTAATGAGACGGACGCACCTGGCGGAGCAGCGCGCGGGCGTTTTGGAGCTCAAGCACGGCGCGGGTCGCTCTCAGTGCCGTGTTTGGCCCGTGCCTCTTGAGCATCCACCTGAAAAAACGATAGATGCGGGGCAACTTTGCCAAGCCGGACAGCGACCAAAAACGCTTATCGACGAGCACCGGGCGAGCCTCCAGGATGGGTGCGAAAAACGCCATGCAGCGCCGCGCCGCAGCACCCGTTCCCGTGATCCATGGCTTGCCGGCATGCAGGGGACGAAACGGCCTCCGAGCGACCATCTCGCGCAAGACTGCGACGGTGGGATTCGACCTGGGTAGTCGGGCGCGGACGAGCATCACGACCGTTGACCGCTCCCTTGCAATTACCCAGCGGACGAGGCGAATGGTTGCTGAATCCATGTTATTTTACCTCCCAGGTCACCGCCGTGCCCCTCTTCGCATCCTGGCTGATCCGGCGGCCCAGCAACACCGGGTAATATTTGGGCGCGAGGCCGTATCTGGGCCGGACACTGTGCATTCTGAGGAGGTAGCTCATTCCTATGCTTTTTCCAACAAGAACCAAGTTAAGTCATCCTGCGGAAAGATTCGATCACGGTGATAGACGAACCCATAATCGACCAAGGACAGATCGCTAAAGCGATCCAGCATATCACCAGCGAAGTCGCGCTTGAATAACCGGTCGCTATTATCGCGGTATGGAATGCTTACGGGTGAGGGATTGTAATACTCGGCCATACAAATGTACTTCCCACTAAGCTTGTACATCAGGTCATAAACCTGCCGTAACTTGTCAGGATTGATGTGAATCAATACACCCTTGGTTAAAATCAGGTCCCACTTCCGTTCCTCGTCAAAATCCAGAATCGATTGCCCATACACCTCGACTCCCTCCAGCGCGTGGAGCGCGTTCGCGGCCTTAGTATTGATCTCCACAGCCGTCAGGTGGGCATTGGGCAGTAAATGGCCCAGTGCGATCAGGTTGAGTCCAATGTTGGCTCCCAGTTCAATGACCGACTGCACTCCCTCAGTGCGGGCCAGGACGTTGGCAAATAGCGCTGTGTTCCCGCCACAAGGTTGGGACTCCTGTTGCGGTCCACATACTCGTCTCCAAACTCCCCCGCCCAGAATGCCTCCTGCTCGGTTTTAAATTTTGACATCGACGCCTCCATGAATCCCGTCTTCACCACGATAGAGTGTTATGCTCCCCTCCTCCAGACGATACACTATGTCCGCGGCGCCCACGAGCGCGGGCTGGTGGGAAATCGCCAGGATAGTAACTTTCCCCGCCAGACCCCTCAGGGTCGCCAGCACTTCGGCCTCTGTTTGCGGGTCCAGTCCCGTCGTCGCCTCGTCCAGAATGAGCAGGCGAGGCCGGCGCACCAGCGCGCGTGCCAAAGCGATGCGCTGGCGTTGCCCGCCGGACAGCCGCATCCCTTTCTCCCCCACGTTCATGTCGAGCCCCTCGGGATTCGATTCCACAAAATCGAGAATCTCCGCATCCTTGAGCGCATCGATGACGTCCGCATCGCTGATGGACTCGTCCCCCAGGGTCAGGTTTGTGCGCAAGGTCTCATTGAATAGGAAGTGCTCCTGGGGAACATAGCCGATCAGTCCGCGCCACTTCCGAATGTCCAGTTCGCTTAAAGGCACATCGTCAATCATGACAATTCCAGCACTGGGTTCGTGAAGGCCGATAATGAGGTCGGCCAACGTACTCTTGCCGCCCCCGGACGGGCCCACGACCGCGGCGAACTTCCCGTAAGGAACTTCCATCGAGACCTCGTTCAACACACGCCGGGAATCGTAAGCGAAGGAAACGCGCTCGAGCCGGATGCCGTGCTCAAGCACTGGGGCCTGGACTCCGTTGTGCTGCTCGCGCTGGGATTCGGCCGTTTTCAGCAGGCTCATTATGAATTTGAAGGCTGGCTCGGAGTCCAGTGCTTTCTGGTATTGCCGAGGGAGAACGTCAATGCGCTGCAAAATGCGCAGAAACAAAAAAGACAATACCAGCACCATTTCGAAGGGCACCTCCATCATGATGATCATCACGAAGATTCCCACTGCCAGCGCCGCCGCCTTGATGGGTTCCTGGAACTGGGTCAACGCTTCCCGGCTCACAATGGTGTTGCGTTCCGCCCGCGCCCGGCTATCGATGTCACTTTTGAGCAGGGGGATCAGGCGTTCCTCGCAGGCCATGGCCTTGAGCGGCTTTATTCCGTTCAGGCCATCGAGCAGCCGGGTCATGATCTGTTGCAGGTACTCGGTCTGTTCCCGGCCAGCCCGATGGCTGGCCCGGATGAAAACGCGTAGAAACAGGAAGCTCAATCCGCCCGTAAAGAGGGCAACCAGGGTGATCCACCAGGAGGCGATTGCCGCGATCAAGAAATACACCACGATCTGGATTAGGCTGACGATAATTTGGCAAAGGGCGATAAAGCTCAAGGTGGCCCGGGCTGGTTCAGCGCTGATTGCGGCGGCCAGGTTCCCGGGGGCCGCCTCGGTGTGGTAGTCCCAGCGTGTCGTCAACACAGCCCGCACGAGCCGCAAGCGAATCAACCTCCCCACTTCCGCCGACGTGGAGCCCACCTGCCGCATGGCGAGAAAGAGGAGAAAGCCTTTCACACTCATGGCTACGACAATTAGACCGAGCACAAAGGTGATGTTGGGCGTGATACCGATAGAGGCAAAAAGCTCATTCATTCCGACAGCCAGGCCGGAACCGCCGACCACGCCGTCTTGGATCACCAGTTCCAGTAAAGGCAACATTGCCACAACGCCGATCCCGTCCATCACACCTGATACGAGCATCAACACCAGCATCACTATGTTCTTAAGCCGGAAAGCGACGAAGAAGTAGGCAAACAGTTGGGACAGACTGCGAATGTTTTTAAAATTCATCAGATCCGGCGGGAATGGGAGGATGGCGGGACTTGTCCCGGAAAATTGGAGCGGCGTGTCTGCCGGAATAATCGTGTTCGCCGGCGGTGAAACTCTGGCCGTTCCAGATTCATCCGACCATTTCCCAAGTCAGAGCGGTTCCTTTTTTCACGGCCCGGTTGATCCGGCGGCCCAGCAGCACCGGGAAATACTTGGGCGCCAAGCCGTATCCGGGCCGGATGCTGCGCAGGTTTTCGGCGGTAAGCACGGCCCCTGCCTCGAGGTCCTGCGCTATATACAGCGAGCGGCGGAACTTCATGGAAGCTTTCTCCGCCTCGCTGGGGCCGTAGCGGACCTGCCCCAACGACTGCCAGGCGCGCTCGGTTTCCACGACGAGCATCTGCATCTCCTCGGGCTCAAGGGAGAAGGCGCTGTCCACGCCGCCATCTGCCCGGCGGAGGGTGAAGTGCTTTTCCACCACGCTCGCTCCATGCGCGACGGCCGCCAAGGCTGCCCCGATGCCCATGGTGTGATCCGACAAGCCCACCTCGCAGCCGAACAACCCACGCATGTGCGGGATAGTGAGCACGTTGGTGTTCTCCGGCGTGGCCGGGTAGGTGCTGGTGCACTTGAGCAGCACGAGATCCTGGCACCCCGCCTCGCGGGCGGCGCGTACCGTCTCGTCCAACTCGGCCACCGTGGCCATCCCCGTGGAGATGATCATCGGCTTGCCAGTGGAGGCCACCTTGCGGATGAGCGGTAGGTCCGCGTTCTCGAAGGAGGCGATCTTGTAGGCCGGAACGTGCAATGTCTCCAGAAAGTCCACCGCGCTGTCGTCGAAGGGGGTGCTGAAGCAGAGCATGCCCAGTTCATTGGCCCGGCGCACGATCGGCTCGTGCCACTCCCAGGGGGTGTGGGCTTCCTGGTAGAGGTCGTGGAGCCGCCTTCCGTCCCACAGGCTGGAGGCGTCATCGATCACGAACTCGCCGTCAGCCACATCCAGGGTCATCGTATCGGCAGTGTACGTTTGCAGCTTGAGGGCGTGGGCGCCCGCGGCCGCGGCTACCTCGACAATCTTGAGCGCCCGCTCAAGCGACTGGTTGTGGTTTCCCGACATCTCCGCGATGACGAGGGGGGGGGTATCAGCACCGACATAACGTGTTCCGATGCAAATAGTGCTTTTGCTCATTGTGGTTCCTATGGCTGACGGGCCTTACCGGCCAATTTCCTCACCGGCGTATCCCAGCCTTCCGTCAACAATACATTGTAAGGCGCCTTGTCCTTCATGCGATGGGCGGACCCACCCGGTGGTTGGGGCCACGAGGGTGCGGAACCATTCCGGATAGCCGGCCAGACCTCGCAAAATAAAGCCTCGATGGCTTCACAAAGCCTAAGATAACTGGAGCGCAACGTATCATCGGATGCGACGTGGATTTCCTGTTGGGCAATGATTTCGCCAGTGTCGATGCCCGCACTCATGTAATGAATTGTCACGCCCTTGGGTGTGTCCTCGAGAAAGCTCCACAGATTGGGGTCCGCCCCACGGTTCCAGGGCAATAGCGAAATGTGGAGATTGATGATTCGCTTCTCCAGGGATGCAATTATCTGTTCCGTAACGATGTGCCGGTAGCCGTAGCTGACAACCCATTGGTAATTGTCTCGCCTCAACTCCTCGAGTTCCAGGGGTTCTTCCCTTTGCTCCACCTGATCGCCCATTGACTCGACGTAGCCGAGCAGATGCGGCCGCTGCGGCCCTAACCAGAGAATTCTCATCACTGTTTTAACATGTTACGCCGCCCATGTCGCGCACCTGGCCCATTTCAGCCGGCGGTTATTCGATCATCGTCGATCAGGATTTTTGCTACGCGCTCCGTTCCCCGGCCGTCCACTAGTTCCATCCCGCGCCGTGAAATGCGGTTTAGCCAGGCATCGTCGTCGATCCTTTTGGCAAGCGCTTCCGCCAGGCCGGCCGATGAAACTGTATCCGCCCGGCCCAGGTAGTCCAAGGCGCCGGAATCCGCCACTGCCTGGGCCTGGTCCATCTGGTTGTCCGCGATGGCAAGCGCCAAGGTGGGCAAGCCGAGACAACACCGCTCCCAGGTCGTCGAGCCGCCGGCACCGATGGCCAAGTCCGCCCGAAGCATCAGATCCCCCATGGCCACACCACTATCATGCACCTGGACGTGCGTGAGAGCGGCCGCTTCCCGCTCCACCGCTTCGCGGTGCGGATTCATGGGGCCCAACACCACCTCCACATGGAGGTGGTGTCGCTCGAGCCGGCCGATTGCGGCCAGGGCCTTGCCCGTCTCATTTCCGGGATCGTTCCCGCCAAAGTAGACCAGAATACGCCGCACCCGGCCCGACCGTGGGCGTATCCCATGCCGTCCCTCTCGAAACTCGTCTCGGAGCAGGGCATACCCGGGGCCCAGCAGCAACCGGCACGAGGCGGGCACCCGGCCGCGGTAGCGTTCCTCGGCGTCCGGGTGCAGATTCTGATCCAGCAGCGCGTCACATTCGTGATCCCGGTCCGCCACGTCGTCAATGGCCATGATCCGTCTCGTGGCCGTGCGCAGACGTTTCTCCCAGGGAGCATCGATGCCATAGTGATCGACGATGAGCCAGTCGACCGGCTCCGCGATTCTGCCCAGCACCCCGGCTGTCTTCATTGCGTCCTGCTCCCACGGCACACCCAACTGTTCCAGCAACGGCACCGGTGGGACCTGTAGCCGATGCACGGTAAACCCCCAGTCGTGCTCCACAAGGTCGCACATGTGCCCGGGCAGTTCCCTGGATACGAACCGCACTCTTGCGCCTTGCGCTCGAAGCGCCTTGGCCAATGCCAGGCAGCGCATGACGTGACCGCTGCCCAGAGCGCTACCCGCATCCGTGCGAAATACAATATGCATTGTTGGCGGTTTGTCGATAGTCGAAATCTGTTAGCGGCACTATCTCTCGTTGCCGCTGAACTATGCGGCATAGCGCCAGACCTTGAACCGGCCGTTGATATCAACACCCGGAGATTTTTATTCCTGCTTGCACGGCAAGCATCTTGGCCAACTCCAGGTCCTCTGGAGTATCAATATCCACGGTGCGATTCGTGGAAAAGACATAGCCTTTCAATCGCTCACCGTAGAACTTCTGCTCTCGGCGAAACTGCGGTACGTTGGCCCAATAGAGCGTGCCATTGCTCCCATCGCTCCGTCCTAGTTTTTCATGTTAAATGAATCATTATTTTATCACATGGAATAGTCCGTCGCATTCCGATGGGATTTTATTGCAAATTATTGGGTTATTTGTGTAAAAAGGCCGTTCAAACCCTGTTGATCCGTTCGATTTTTCTCTTTCATCGCAATTGGAAAACCGGTTGAATGGGATCACCCAATAGCCTCTTCCGGATATTGCCCTTTTGTAGTGCTCCCTTTACGACAGCCATAGCCTCGTCTTGTGCCATCGCCAGCATATCCAGGTCTCGGTCGCAATGGCTGTATGATAGATTGTGACTACCCACACAGAGAATCCCTCCATAAAACAGCGGGGCAGTGGCCGAGATGCTCGTGCTGTTCGGTGCGACAATCACCTCGTCGCCGGGCCCGATCCTGGCGGCCCCCATGGCGGCGATCAAGCCGGAGGAATTCGAATTTACCGTGATGGCGTGCTTAACGTGAAAGAACTCCTGCCAAGCCTTTTCCACCTCCCGCACCTTCACACCGCCGTGGAACTTATCGTGCCAAGCGCCAAGAAAGCCACTGAGGATACCACTGTCGATCACCTCGGCCAGGGCGTCTTTTTCTTCCTGACCGACGGTCCTGTAGGCGGGAAAGGGCTCGGTTCGAACCTTGGGTCCGCCTTGAATCGCAAGCATGGACATGGATGGGTTCCCGGATCGGGTTGGGGGTGGATACAGGGGGAATTATTGGTGTTCCCTCATTTCCTGATACATCCTTTCCGCCCTCTCCCAGTCTTCAGGGGTATCTATGTCCTGGACCAGCGCTCCAGGGAGGATCACAGGGACAGATACGGAGGCGTAGAGCCGGCGCTCCCGGAGAAACATTTCCGTATCGCCCCAGTAGAACTGGCCCGCATCCTGATATGCTGCGGGCAGATCCTGCGAACGGGACATCTCATACTCCGGCCACAGCATTTCCAGCGCACCCTCCGCGTTGATCGTGAGCGCCCGGAAGATGGGGGTCGTGTAGGCGGTCACGGAAAACGCCGTGATGGCCCCTCTGGCCAGCAAAAGCTGAAGGCCTTCCCGCAAATACGTGGCTTGCACAAAGGGCGCGGTCGCGTAAATGCAGCAGAATTGTTCGCAGGACTTGCCATGCTTCGCCAACCATTCCAAAGTGTGGATGATGACGGGTGCGGTGCCGGTCTCATCGTCCGCCAATTCCGGAGGACGCAAGAACGGGACTTCGGCTCCAAATTGTATGGCGATCTCACTGATTTCCGGGGAGTCGGTTGATACAATGACCCGGTCAAATAGCCGGCTGTCAAGGGCGGCCTGGATGGAATATGAAATGATGGGACGTCCTGCGAAAAGCCGTATGTTCTTGTTGGGTATGCGCTTGCTGCCGCCTCGCGCGGGTATGATTGCAATAGCCGACATGCTGCCTCATGCGCCAGAAACGGCGTCTAAATAGTGCGTCAATCAGGTGGATAGCCCGCCCATCGCCCCGATCACCGCCTCCACATCCGCATCGCTCATCCCAAAGTGAATCGGCAATGAAAGTATCCGCCCATAGGCCGCCTCGGCCGCCGGACACAGCCCCGGCGCGGTCTTATAGTTTTCGCGGTAATACGGGTGCAGATAAACCGGAAGGTAGTGAACGTTGACCCCGATTTCCGCCTCTCGCAGTTTCCGGAACACCCGTTCGCGCGTGGTGCCCAGCGCTGCGAAGTCCAACTTCACGACGTAGAGGTGATAGGCGTGCTTCCTTCCGGGCCGCACAGCGAGGGGTGCCACGTTGGGCAGAGCTGCGAAGGCCGTGTCGTATTGTGCGGCGATCTGCCGCCTGCGTTCCAGGAAGCATTCCAACCGCTCCATTTGTGAAAGGCCCAGGGCGCACTGGATGTCAGTGATGCGATAGTTAAACCCTAGATCGACCATTTCGTAGTGCCATGAGCCCAGTTCCTCGCGCTGGCGAAAGTCGGTGTCGATGCCATGGTTGCGGAAGCGCCGCATTCGATCTGCAAGGGCGTAATCGTCTGTGGTGACCATGCCCCCCTCGCCGGTGGTGATGTGCTTGACCGGGTGGAAGCTGAAGGCCGTCATCGTCGCAAGAGAGCCCACCTTCCTGCCTTGGTATTCCGCTCCGAGGGCATGGCATCCGTCGGACACCAGTGCCAGATTGTGGCGGGTGGCGAGATCCCAGAGCTGGTCATAGGCGCAGGTTTGCCCTGCAAAATCCACGGATATGATAGCCTTGGTGCGTGGGGTGATTTTCCGGGATACATCCTCGATATCGATAAGCAGGGTGTCGGGTTCCACATCCGCGAAGACGGGCCGGCCACCCACATACACCACACAGTTGGCCGTGGCGACAAAGGTGATAGACGGGACAATCACCTCATCCCCCGGTTGGAGTCCTAGGGCCTGCATTGTGGCATGTAGAGCGGCGGTACCGCTGGCGAAAGCGACCCCGTGCCGGGCGCCCACGTAGCCGGTCAGAGCCAGTTCGAACGCCGGCACTATAGGCCCCGTTGTCAACCAATCCGAGCGGAGCACTTTCACCACGGTTTGGATGTCTCGCTCGCTGATGTTTTGTCTGCCGTAGGGAATCATAGGCCCTCAAGCATGGGGCCAAGTTCTTCTATCGTCAACCACCAGGTGTTTGTGCCCGAGTCGTACTCGAAGTCCTCCGCGACTGATGTACTGCCCTCCTCGTGGAAGGTGCGCTCCGAGAAGCGAAAACTGGGCTTTATGAGATAATAGTCCTTGAACTCGATCGTGTTGCGGGCCTCATCGCGGGGAATCATCACTTCGTGCAGCTTCTCCCCGGGCCGGATGCCGATCATCTCGATTTTGCACTCGGGCCCGATAGCCTGGGCCAGGTCCATGATCTTCATGCTGGGAATCTTGGGCACAAATATCTCGCCACCTACCATGTCATCAAGCCGATCCAGCACGAGTTTGACGCCCTGCTCCAGCGTGATCCAGAAGCGGGTCATGCGTGGGTCGGTGATGGGGAGAACGCCGGTTTCTCGCTTGCGAAGAAAGTACGGAATCACGCTGCCGCGGCTGCCGATCACGTTTCCGTAGCGAACGACGGAGAAGCTGGTCTCTTCGACTCCGGAGTAGACGTTGCCGTCCACGAAAAGCTTGTCGGAGCACAGTTTGGTTGCCCCATAAAGATTAATGGGGCTGACCGCCTTGTCGGTGCTCAGGGCAATCACCTTGCTAACGCCGCAATCAATGGCCGCGTCAATGACATTCTCCGCCCCGCCGATATTTGTCTGCACCGCCTCGAACGGGTTGTACTCCGCAGCGAGCACCTGCTTGAGCGCCGCAGCGTGAATCACATAGTCCACCCCCCGAAAGGCGCGCCGGAGGCGCTCCTTGTCGCGGACATCTCCCAGAAAAAACCGGATGGCAGGGAAACTCTCATTGGGGAAATCCTGTGACATCTCAAACTGCTTCAGTTCGTCCCGGCTGAAGATGATTAGACGACTGGGATTAAAATGCCGGAAAATGAACTCCGTGCACCTCCTTCCGAAGGACCCCGTGCCGCCCGTGATCAGGATGGACTTGTTGTTCAGCATGAAACGTCCCTGTATTCCATGTCTCCCCTGCTGCGACGCCGGATTACAAGGTGAAAAACCGCCCCCTTTCGAATCGGCACTCCTCTGAAATGACGGAAAATTTTCAGGGTGGCGGGAGCGGGCTCGCCGGTCATGAGCCCAACGCGGATGGGATTGGCATAACTGATTGTGAAAAATATAACATCGTCAAGATTGATAGTATAAATATTTCCTGCGGGGGTCAACTCCACACAAGGGCTGGGTGATGTGAGAATTTATGTGTCTGTAGTAGGATAAATGAGAAATAGTGGGTACTCCTTGGTTGCAAACAAGTAACCGAAATCCAAGGAAAACCCCAATGTCAGGAGCAACACCGAATGTCACCCCCAAATCCCGCGATTGAAAGTTGAACGAATGAGAAAACCCCGCTGATACTGGTATGATCAGGGTGATTAAAGAAACCTGAACCAACACCAACGGGGTGAAGACGATGATTGCACAAACGGTGCTTCCTTTCAAATTGGGGATAACCAACGACAAGATCACACCCCCTGCGGGATTGGCGCTGTTCGGCGAGTTTCTGCATGGATTGGGTTTTCAGGAAATTGTCGATCAAGCGCTGCCCGCGCCGGATGGGGCAGGGGCCTGGACTGGAAGGGTTGGCGGCGGTGAACCGCAAGGTGCTGGCTAGAGGGTTGAAGGGGGATGCGGAAAAAGACTACACCCTGGATATCGACGCCACCCAGATTATGGCGGAGAAGCAGGCCGCGAAATACACCTACAAGGGAGAACGCGGCTACATGCCCATCGTGGGACACCTGGCGGAAAACGGTCTGGTGGTGGGCGAGGAGTTCCGCGAAGGCAACGATTCGCCGGGGACGCGCAACCTGGAGTTCATCCGCCATTGCGCCGCGCAGATGCCCAAGGGAACGCGCATCGCCTATCTGCGCTCGGACAGCGCGGCTTACCAAGCAGCGATTTTCAACGATTGCGAGGCGGAAGGGAGGGGCTTCGCCATCGGCGCTGACCTGGACGTTGCGGTATTGGCGGTGATCGCTGCCATTCCCGAGGACGAGTGGCGTCCCTATCAAAACGGCCATATCGCCGAAACGGTGCACACCATGAACGCCACCCGCAATGCCTTCCGGCTGGTGGTGATCCGGCGGCCGGTGCAACTGGATATGTTCAAAGGCGAGGAAGCGCCCCTGCGTTACAAGGCGATTGCCAGCAATCGCGATGAGAGCGCAGAGGAGACGGTGGCCTGGTACAACCGCCGGGGAGAGACATCGGAAAACCGTCTCAAGGAATTGAAGTTGGGCTTTGCCATGGAGCGCATGCCCTGCGGCGAACTCGAAGCAAACGCCGTGTTCTTCCGCATCGGCGCCCTGGCCCACAACCTGTTCGTGCTCTTCAAACACAAAGCGTTGCCCGAAGGCTGGGTTAAGCACCAAGTGCAAACCTTACGCTGGCGGCTCTATCAGACGGCAGGCAAAGTGGTGAACCACGCGGGGGCGTTGATCCTCAAGGTGGCAGCGGATAGGTATAGCCTGTTTGAGGAGGTGCGCACCAGATGCCGCGAGTTGGCCCTGGCCTGAGAAAAAGCGGTAGCAACCTTGACGATTACGGGGAGGGATTACTGTGTTCGCCGAGGGCTGAAATGGGCCTTCCAAGGCCGGGAGGGGAAACTCCCTGCTGCCGGAGGACGAAACAGGAGCGCTGTTGGCCTGATTGCCGTGAAAAACAGGCGCCAACCGGCAATTGAACCAGTACGTGAAAACCAATCGCGGGATTTGGGTCACCGTGTCCCAGACCATTCATACCATGAAGGCTCTGGGTGAACAAAGCATGTTTTATGATGCGGTAATTTTCCAGTAAAGCCTCGATGGGCTGGCCCGGAACATCCATGACCGCCTGAAATCGTTCAAACAGAGCGGCATCCATGATTGGCTCAACGGTAGCGATTACACCACTTGTTGATGGGAGTGAGAGAACCGAATATTAGGGGTCCAAAAATCCGCACCTATATCCTCCGGGTGGTGTTTGAAGGTTCAGCCAGTCGGGCGCCTCAGGTGGACCGACAGATCCTGGCCGTATTTGTGCTATGCTTTTCCGCTCGCAACCTGGGCAAGGCTTTGTTACAAATCCTGGGGGAGGTGGATGCCTGGCCCCCGGTTTTGGTCGTTTTGGGCATCACCTCACATAACGGAAGGGGGGGCGATTTCCGCTTGGTTTCCGGAGGATCACAAAATTCATGAGAATTCGTCCTCAACAATTCCTCCAACCGGGGCCTGACGGGCAGAATTGCGGAATTGATGGTTTCGGATGGAGTGTTGGGTCAATCGGCCGTATTCCCTCTGGTCTATTCTCACCGGCTGGTACAGCGTTTTGGATGCAAAAGCTACGATTCGTCTTTGACAAGTGTAAAATGGTGAACTGCGACGTCATCCAAGACGATCCATGAATGATAATGAGCATCCACAATCACCCCGTGTCGCGTTCAGCCGCCCGCACATTCGCAAATATATAGGAAAGACAATATCCCAAGAGTTATAGTCAAATGTTGTGTTTTGAGGTTTTCAGGCGGCGATTTTTTCAACT